>NZ_JBFBAG010000001.1:0-503541 GCF_040682155.1 Amycolatopsis sp. NPDC051371 | reverse complement strand
GACTCACGCGTCCAGGACCTACGAGTGCTCACCTGCCGGCCGGCTACCACCAGGAGTGTGCCGGATAGCTCACTCCCAGAACTGATTAGGACCTCCCCGTGTACGAAAAGGACGATCCCCGTTCGGCGCTGGCCACCGCGGCCCGGCCCGACAGCGGCGCCGCGATCACCGCCGCGCAGTACCTCGACCTGCGCGCGACCCCGGTGGTGCGCGCGCAGAACGTCATCCTCATCCACACCGACGCCCGCGACGGCGACGACCTCGACAACGGCACCCTCGAGGGCGAGCTGGCGATCGTCGTCACCGACGCCTCCCCCGCCTTCACCGTGCTGACCGGTGACGGCGCCACGAAGGTCGACTCCCCCGGGCTCGTCGTCGTCCCGCCCGGAGCGTCGCGGATCAGCGTCCACGGCGACGGCCCGCTCGTCCGGCTGGTCGAGGCGACCGAACCGGCGTGGCGGGATCGCGTCGCCAACGCGGACGCCTATGCCGAGAACCACCCGCGCGTCACGCTGCTCGAGCGCTGGCCGGCACCCGCCGAAGCACGAGTCCGCTTCTACCCGCTGTCCGAGGTGCCGGACGACCCGAAGCGGTTCGGGCGGATCTTCCGCACCCGGTCGTTCATGGTGAACTTCCTGCCCCTGCAGGACGGCCCGCGCGACCCGCACAAGCTCTCGCCGCACCACCACGACGACTTCGAGCAGCTTTCGCTGGCCGTCCAAGGCGAGTACGTCCACCACATCCGCACGCCGTGGCTGCCCGACAGCAGCACCTGGCGCGAGGACGAGCACGTGCGGATCGGCAGCCCATCGGTCACGGTCATCCCGCCGCCCACGGTGCACACCTCCGAGGCGAGCGACCCGGGTGTGAACCAGCTGATCGACATCTTCAGCCCGCCGCGGGTGGACTTCTCGGAGAAGCCGAGCTGGGTTTTGAACGCCGACGATTACCCCATGCCGTGAGCGGGCGCACCGGAGGCGGGCTCTTCGCCCGCCAGACCACTCCCGTCGGCACCTGGCTGAAGATCGCCTCGACCGAGCCCGCCGAGATCATGGCGTTCGCCGGGTTCGACTTCGTCGTCGTCGACCTGGAGCACGCGCCGCTCGACCTGGTGACGGCGTACCGGCTGATCAACACCGCGGCCGCGCTCGGCATGACGCCGATCGTGCGGGTGCCGGACAAGACACCGTCGACGATCCAGAAGATCCTCGACGCGGGCGCCATGGGCATCCTCGTCCCGCACGTCGACACGGTCGAGGAGGCGGCGGCCGTCGGGCGGGCGTGCCGGTTCCCGCCCCACGGCGTCCGCGGCGCCGGCGGCACCAGCCGGGCCGGGGCGTGGGGGCTGAAGCCGAACGCCGAGTACCTGGCGGCGGGCAACGACGACGTGCTGTGCATCCCGCAGCTGGAAAGCGTCGAGGCGATCAAGGCCGCGCCCGAGATGCTGGCGCTGGACTCGGTGGACGCCGTGTTCGTCGGCGCGGCAGACCTGTCGATGTCGATGGGCTCGACACCCGCGTCACCCGACGTGCTCGATCTGATCGCCTCGGCGATCGCAGCCGCGCACGACGCCGGGAAGCGCTGCGGGCTGGCGTTCGGCGGGCTTCCGGAGAAGGCCGCGCAGGCGGTGCGGGACGGCTGCGACTTCGTCCTGCTCAGCAACGACACGACGATGCTGGCCGAGGCCGCCCGCGGTCTGGTCCGGGCGTTCCGGGACGCGACCGCATGACACTGTCCTTGCCGCGCACCGCGCTGTCGATCGCCGAGCCGGACCAGCTCGACCACGACGGCGTGGTGCGGTTCGTGCGGGCGCTCGAGGAGTACGGCCACCGCATGGTCTGGCTTCCCGAGGTCGCCGGGCGGGAGGCGTTCACGACGGCTTCCCTGGTCCTGGCGTCGACCTCGACCTTGATCGTCGGCAACGGCGTCGCGCGGGCGCTGGAACGCGTGCCGAAGTCCGCGGGGTCGGCGGCACGCGATCTCGCCGCCGGCTACCCCGGGCGGTACGTGCTGGGGCTCGGGGTCAGCGGCGCGGTCCGCGAACGCGGGGTCGGACCGCTGCCGTTCCTGCGCGAGTACCTGGACGGCGTCGACAAGGTGGCCGACGGCGTGCCGAAGGTGCTCGGCGCGTACTCGGCCGGGATCACGAAGCTGGCCGCCGAGCGCGCCGACGGGCTGATCACCTTCCTCGTCACGCCGGAGCACACCCGCTGGGCGCGGGAAACGATCGGGGACCTCTTCCTATCGGTGGTCCAGTGGGCGGTGGTCGGTCGTTCCCGCGCAGCAGCGCGCGAAGTGGCACGGGATCGGCTCGCGTACTACCTGACGCTCCCCCACCAGATCGCCAAGCTGACCCGGCTCGGCTTCACCGAAGCGGATCTCGCGCCACCGGGGTCCGACCGGCTGATCGACGCGCTCGTCGCGTGCGGCACGCCCGACCAGGTGCGCGAGGCGGTGCGGGCGCAGTACGACGCGGGCGCGACGCAGGTGGCCTTGAGCCTGGTCGGGCCGCTCGACGACGCGAAACTCGACGCCTACCGCGCACTCGCCGAAGAGGAGAACTGATGCGCACGGCCGAAAAGGTCATCATCACCACCGCCATCACGGGATCGGTGAACATCCCGTCGCAGAGCCCGTACTTGCCGCTGTCGGCCGACGAAGTCGCCGACGCCGCGCTGGCGGCCATCGAAGCCGGCTCGGCCATCGTGCACCTGCACGCCCGGGAACCGGACGGGCGGCCGACGCCCGATCCCGGTGTCTTCGAGAAGATCGTCGGGCGGATCACCGCGGAGACCGACGCCGTCATCAACATCACCACCGGCGGCGCGTCCTCGATGACGATGGACGAACGGCTCGCGGCCGCCTACCGGCTGCGGCCGGAGCTCGCGTCGATGAACATGGGGTCGATGAACTTCGTCTACTCCGGCATCGCCGACAAGGTGACGGAGTGGAAGCACGACTGGGAAAAGCCGTACGTGCTCAACACGTACTCGAAGCCGTTCGTGAACACCTTCGACAAGATCGAGCACACACTGCGGACGCTCGGTGAGTCCGGGACGCGGTTCGAGTACGAGTGCTACGACATCGGGCACCTGTACTCGCTGGCGTACTTCGTCGAGCTCGGCCTGGCGAAACCGCCGTTGCTGATCCAGGGCGTGTTCGGCGTCCTCGGCGGGATCGGCGCCGACCACGCGAACCTGGAGCACATGGTCCGGATCGCGGACAAGCTCTTCGGCGACGACTACGCGTTTTCGGCGTTCGCCGCCGGCCGCGACCAAGTGGGCTTCGGCACGCACAGCGCGTGGCTCGGCGGGCACGTCCGGGTCGGCCTGGAGGACAGCCTGTGGATCGGCAAGGGCAAGCTCGCGGAGAGCAACGCCCAGCAGGTCCGGAAGATCCGGGCGGTGGTGGAGGATCTCGGCAAGCCCATCGCCACGCCCGCCGACGCCCGCGCGATGCTGGCACTGCGAGGAGGAGAAGCATGAGCTTGCTGACCGGAAAGGTGGTCCTGGTCGTCGGGGCCAGTTCGGGCATCGGCGCGGACGCGGCGCGGGTGTTCGCCGCGGACGGCGCTTCGGTGATGCTGGTCGCCCGCACCGAGGAACCGCTGGCGAAACTCGCCGCGGAGCTGTCCGACTACGACGTCGCCTACACGACGGGTGACATCACGTCCGCGTCCAGTGTGGACGCCTTCGTGGCGGCCACGGTCTCGCGCTTCGGCCGCCTCGACGGCGCGTTCAACAACGCGGCGATGGGTGGCAGCGGCCGTCTCGACGAAGTGTCCGAAGCGGACTTCGACCGGATCATGGCGGTGAACGTGAAAGGCACGTGGCTGTGCCTTCGTGCGGAGGTCCGCGCGATGGAGGGTGCCGGCTCGATCGTCAACGTGAGCAGCATCGGCGGCTTGCGCGGAAGTTCGGGCATGGGTGCGTACCAGGCGACGAAGCACGCGGTGATCGGCCTGACCCGCACCGCGGCGCACGACTTCGGGCCGCTGGGCATCCGCGTCAACGTGATCGCGCCCGGCCCGACGGAAACGCCGATGCTGGACGAGCTGCGCCGCACCATCCCGGGCGGCGTGGAGGCCCGCATCGCGGCGACGCCGTTGCGGAAGGCGGGCACGGGCGCGGAAGTCGGCTCGACGGCGGCGTTCCTGCTGAGCGACCGGGCCAGCCACTTGAGCGGCGTAGTCCTCCCGGTCGACGGCGGCTTCACGGCCTGACTTCGTGAAGGCCACCTTGAGGAACTTGTGCTTCCTCAAGGTGGCCTCCACGGACCTCACTCCAGGTCCGGGATCAGTTCGCCGATCAGGCGGATGCTCTTCAGCACCTTCTCGTGCGGGATGCCGCCGATCTGCTGCAGGCACATCATCCGGTCGATGCCCAGGTCCGCGTACGCGCGCAGCTTCTTGCGGCACGTCTCCGGGCTGCCGACGATCAGCGAGTCCTGCGCGCTCAGCACCTCGAACACCTCCTCGTCGCGCACCTGCTCGCCCTGCAGGACCCGCGCGATCAGCAGGTTCGCCTCCGACGGCCCGTCGGCCGCCTCGCCGCGGAGGAAGTCGCCCGTGAGGCCCGGGGACTTCGCCAGCTCTTCGTTGCGGGCGTTGGCGCGCACGAACTCCGTGGCCGCTTCGAAGAACGTCAGGGCCGTCACCGTGTACCAGGCCGCGGCCGCCGCCGCGCCGTTGCGCATCGCCTCTTCGTCGGTGTCCGCGCAGTGGACGAAGGTGAAGAACCCGACCTGGTCGTTGACGAACGCCCCGACCGGCGACGTGCACTGCGCGGCCGCCGCGCGGTACAGGCCGATCAAGCGGCTCGCCCGCTCCAGCGACTCCCACATCGTCGTGCCCAGCACGCCCACCCCGCGGCGGCCGGCCTCTTCGAACGACGCCGGGCTCGCCGCTGCCTGCCAGAGCGGCGGGTGCGGCTTCTGCAGCGGCTTCGGCCCGATCCCGGCGTCGTCGACGCGGTAGGCGTCGCTCTCCCACGAGAACCGCTCGGACGTCCACATCTTCGGCACCATCTCGAACGCCTGCTGCGTCTGGGCGCGGGCGTCGTCCGGCTCGATGCCGAACAGGCGCCACTCCGGGATCGTCGACCGGGTCAGGCCCAGCTCCACCCGGCCGCCGCTGAGGTGGTCGAGCGTCGCCGCGCGCTCGGCGACGCGGATCGGGTGGTTGAACCGTCCCGGCGCCAGCACCGCGGAGTGGCCGAGCCGGATCCGGCTGGTGCGCTGGGAAAGCGCCGCCAGCATGAGCTCGGGCGCGGACGACAGGCTGAACTCCCCCGCGCCGTGGTGCTCGACCTGCCACCAGCACCCGTAGCCCAGCTCGTCGGCGAGGACTGCCTGTTCAATGGCTTGCCGGAACCGCAGCTGTTCGTGGCCTTCGGGCCAGGGCCGCGGGTTCTGGATCTCGTTGAACAGGTCGATCTTCATCCACGGCCTCCGCGTCGTCGGGGTCCCGAAAGATCAGGCACCGAGAGGTCAGACGCCGAGAGCGATCGCACCGTTACCGATGGTCACCCGGACGGAGCAGCTTGGTCACCGACCATCCGGGTGGCACGCTTCTGGCGAAGGAGAGGCGATCCCATGGCCGTCCAGCCGAGCGGGCCGCGGCGGGCCGAGGTGCTCGCCGCGCTGTCGCTCGCCATCGATCTCGGGCTGGGGCAGCCGATGGAGCACATGCTGCGCTCCGCGCTGATCGCGACCCGGCTCGCCGAGCGGCTCGGCCTGGACGAACACCAGCGCGGTACGACCTTCTACGCCACCCTCGTCGCCTGGATCGGCTGCCACGCCGATTCGCATGAGCTCGCCGCTTGGTTCGGCGACGACATCGCGTTCCGCTCCGCCACCTACCGCGTCGACTGGGCGGGGTGGCCGTTCCTGCGGCTGCTCGCCACGCACGCCGGACGTGACCGCGCCCCGGTCGCGCAGGCGATGCTCGCGGTCGCGTTCCTGACGAAGGCCCGCGGCCGCCTCGCCGAGCTGATCCACTCCCACTGCACCTCCGCCGGAAGGCTCGCCGATCGGCTGGGCCTGGGCGCCGAAGTCGGCACCGCGCTGGCCGGCACCTTCGAGCGCTGGGACGGCAGCGGCCTGCCCACCGGCGCCCGCGGCGACGGGCTCCCGATCGAGGTGCGCGTGGTGCACCTCGCCGAGGTCGCCGAGGTGTACCTGCGCCGCGGCGGGGTCCCGGCCGCCGTTGCGATGGCCGAAGCGCGCAGCGGCACCCACTTCGACCCCGCCGTCGTGAAGGCGTTCGCCGGCGGCGCAGGCGAGATTCTCGGCGGCCTGCTCGACGACGACGTCTGGACGGCCGCCCTGGAGCAGGCTCCCGACCGCGACCGGACGCTCACCGACACCGAGCTGGACGACCTGCTGACCGCGATCGGCGACTTCGCCGACCTCAAGTGCCCGTTCGCCCTGGGGCACTCACGCGGGGTCGCCGCCCTCGCCGCCGAAGCCGCGCGCGGCAGCGGGATGTCCGAAGTGGACGTCCGGCTCGTCCGGCGGGCCGGGCTGGTGCACGACCTCGGCCGGATGGGCGTGCCCAACAGCATCTGGGAAAAGCCGGGCCCGCTGTCGGAAGCCGAATGGGAGCGGGTGCGGCTGCACCCCTACCTGACCGGGCGGATCCTGCGCCGCGTAAAGGGTTTGGAGCAGGTCGCCGTCATCGCCGCGGCGCACCACGAGCGGCTCGACGGCTCCGGTTACCCGCTCGGCGCGGCCGGCGCGGCACTGGCGCCGCACGCGCGCCTGCTCGCCGCCGCCGACGTCTACCACGCGCTGCGCGAACCGCGGCCGCACCGCCCGGCGCGCGACGCCGTCGACGCCGCCGAAATCCTGCGGCAGCACGCGCGAGAGTCCCGATTGGACGCCCACGCCGTCGAGGCCGTGCTGCTGGCCGCCGGGCACGCGCGGCGACGGCCGTCCCACCCCGCCGGGCTGACCGGCCGCGAAGTGGAGGTGCTGCGCCTGCTGGCCGGCGGCGCGACGAACCGCGAGATCGCGCGGACGCTGTCGATCAGCGAGAAGACCGTCCGCAACCACGTCGAGCACATCTACGCCAAGGCCGGGGTCTCCAACCGGACTGGCGCCGGGCTGTTCGCCCTCGAGCACGGGATCAGCGGTCTCCCCGGAAGATGAGGCATCCGCCCCATGCGGCGGCGGCCGGGCGCGAACGAGGCTGAGCTCCTTCGAAAGGAGCTCACCATGCCCACCCGAGCCGTCATCAGCCTCACCACCGGACTCGAAGACCCCGAAAAGGTCACCGTGGCGTTCCTTGTCGCGGTCGGCGCCGCCGAACAGCACCGCGCGACCCTGATGTTCCTCACCAAGGAGGCGGTCCGGCTCGCGCTCGACGGCTTCGCCCAGGCCACGGCGTGCGAGGGCTGCCCGCCGCTGGCCGAGCTGGTCAAGCGCTACGAGGCCGCCGGTGGCCGCTTCCTGGTCTGCCCGATCTGCTTCACCGCCCGCCACCTGACCGACGACGGCCTGGTCGCCAACGCTTCCCTCGGCGGCACGGTGCCGATGTGGGAGTGGATCGGCGACGAGCCCGTCACGACGTTCAGCTACTGAAGCCATGACCACCGAAGGCGAAGAGTTCGCCCACGCGCTCGCGGCGCGCGATTCCGCCGCGTTGCAGGCGGTTCTGGCCGAGGAAGTCGACTTCGCCGCGCTCACCCCGGGCCGCCACTGGACGGCCACGGACCCGGCGGAGATCGTCGACGACGTGATCTTCGGCCACTGGTTCGGTCCCGGCCGGAAGATCCTCGAGCTGTGCGCGGTGACCACCGGGCGGGTCGCGGACTGCGGGCACGTCACCTACCGGCTGCGGGTCGAGCGCGACGGCGTGGACCACCTCGTCGAGCAGCAGGCCTACTACACCGCGCGCAACGGCGAGATCGACTGGCTGCGCGTCCTGTGCTCGGGCTACCGGCCGCTCGCCGGTTGAGACGCCCGTCACGTCGGCGTGGCTCACCGTGCCCGGGTGCCGTCCGCCTGCCATCCTGTGCCGTCAGGAAGACAGGCGGACGGAGGCACCCGTGGGCGTCATCAGCTGGATCGTGCTCGGGCTCATCGCGGGGGTGATCGCGAAGGTCCTCATGCCGGGCAAGGACCCCGGCGGCTGCATCATCACGATCCTGCTCGGCATCGGCGGCGCCTTCGTCGGCGGCTGGGTCGGCAAGACCCTGTTCCACACGGACCTCGGCACCTTCTTCGACCTGCGCACCTGGGGCCTCGCGGTCCTCGGTGCGCTGATCATCCTGGTGATCTACCGGATGGCCTTCGGCCGGAGCCGCCGCGACTAGTTCAGGCTGACGCCGTAGGCGCTCAGCGCCTCGCCGACCGGCTGGAAGAACGACGTCCCGGTGCCCTTGCCGGACGTGATGCCCAGGCCGACGCTGCCGGCGAACAGGCAGCCGCCGGAGTCGCCCGGGTTGACCAGTGCGTTGGTCTGGATCAGCTGGGACACCGAACCTTCGGCGTAGTTCACGGTCACGTTCGTCCGCGTGACCGAGCCCGACGTCAGGTGCGTGGTGCTGCCGCTCTTGCTGATCCGCTGGCCGACCGTCGCGGTGCCGGCGGAGCTGATCCGCTGGGTGGAGCCGTTCCACAGGGTGACCGCGCCGGGTGCGCTGCCGGTGTTGTTGCGGATCAGCCCGTAGTCGTTGCCCGGGAAGCTCGAACCCTGCGACGGGCCGACGTTCCACTGCGACACCGCGCGCGTGCAGTGGCCGGCGTCGACGATGTAGTTCACGCCACCGCGGTTGGTGTTGAAGCCGGCCGAGCAGCGGGTGCCGCCGCCGGTGATGGCTTCGCCGTTGTAGATCGCGGCGTGCAGCTCGCCGGCGACCCGCTCGACCCGGACGCGGTCGCCGAGCGCGGAAGCCGCGTTCAGCAGGGCGTCGGTGCCGCGTGCCGCGTCCGCCACGGTCAGCACGACCTGGTTGGTCTTCGGGTCGAGACCGATCGACGTGTGCGCGACCGCGGGCAGCGCCTGCAGGGCGTCCTGCGCGCCGGCGAGCGCCGCGCTCGAGTGCTTGACCACCCGGGCCTGCGCACCGGTCGCGGTGACCCGGTCGGCGGCCGCCTGGTCGAGCACGTTCACCACGGGCTTCGCGGCCGCGTCGAGGTAGCCGTCGACGGCCTGGGCGCCGAGCGCCGCGGTGACCTGGTGCAGGGTCTCGACGCCGGCCGCCTGCGTCCGCAGGAACGCGACGGCGGCGGACTCGCTGATCCCGGCGTCCGCCGCGAGGGAGGCGACGGCGTCGCGTTGCACGTCGGGCGAATAGCCGTCGATGGTGACGGCGGTGGCCGGGCTCGTCAGGAAGCCGGCGACCGCGACGGCGGCCACCAGGGTGGTCGCGGAGCGGGCGAGCAGGTGTTTTGTGCGCATGCCGGGACTCGCTTTCACGGGGGAACCGGCGCGAGGGATGGCCGCGCCGGTCGCGGTGGGTGTCCGGTGTCCCGAGGGTGAGCCGCGGCCGGGGGCGGTGGTAGCGACTTTCGTCGTACAGGACAAAAGATAGGTACCGGGCAATTCGCCCTTGGTCGACTATCCGCACAGTAACCGGACAGCGCCTACCGCGAAGAGGGCCACGCGACGTCGTCGATGGTCAGGAAGGGCTCGCCCGCCACCGCCGTCGGCGTGATCCCTGTGAACGCCCGGACTTCACGGTGCAGGTGGGATTGATCGGCGTAACCCGCGTCAGCCGCCACGCGAGCAGCTTCCACGCCCGCGACCAGGCGGTGGACGGCGTGGTCGAACCGGACCAGCCGCGCCGCGCGTTTGGGCGGCAGGCCGATCCGCGCCCGGAACCGGGACCACAGGCGCTTGCGGCTCCACCCCACTTCGTCGGCGAGCCGCTCGACGCGGACCAGGCCACGGGTGCGGACCAGCCGGCTCCACGCCCACGCGACCTCCGGGTCGGCCGCCGGTCCCGCTTCGGCGCGGCGGGCGAGCACCGCGTCCGTCACGGCGAACCGCTCTTCCCACGACGGCGTTTCGCTCAAGCGCTCGGCGAGGCGGGCCGCCTCTCGGCCCCACAGGTCGTCCAGGGCCACGAAAGCGCCGCCCAGTTCGGCCGGGCGGACGCCCAGGACCGCGCCCGCGACCACCGGCGGCAGGCGCACCTGCACGCAGGCGAAGTCCGCCGCCTGCCGCACCCGGGTGGTGCCGAACCCGAGCCCGGCGACGACGCTCCCCCGCGCGGCCCCGTCGGACAGTTCGAGGGTGCCGGGGCCGAACATCAGGGCCAGCGTCACGGCCGGGGGCGGGATCAGCCGGAGGCCGGGCGGCGTGCGGCCGCGGTCGGAGAACCCCGCCATAGTGACCCCGGGCGGCCGGCCGGGCGACGCCGGGAGCGCGACGTCCCACAGCGCTTCGTCGGCCGGCCCCATGGTTCCCAAGCTACGCGGAACATTCGTCCAAGCCACCGGCCCGCCCGCGCGGCCAGGGTCGGAGCATGACGAACCTCCACGTGACCGACGACGGCCCGCGCGACGCCCCGGTCCTCCTCCTGATCCACGGGTCCGCTTCTTCGATCCACTCGTGGGACGAACTGCTCCCCCTGCTGACCGGCACCCACCGCGTGGTCCGGATCGACCTGCTCGGGCACGGGCGGTCGGCCAAGCCGGACGACGCCGCGTACGGCGTCCCCAAGCAGGCCCGGCGGGCCGGTGCGGCGCTGGACCGGCTCGACGTCGGGCAGGCCGTGGTCGTCGGCCACTCCAGCGGCGGCCTCGTCGCCACCGCCCTCGCCGAGCAGCGGCCCGCACTGGTCACCGCGCTCGTGCTCGTCAACTGCGGGCCGAGCTTGGACACCTACATCGGCCCGCGGCTCGCGTTCGAAGCCGAGCAGTGGGCGCGGCTGACCGACGAGCAGATCCGCCAGGCCATGACCTCGGCCTTCAGCCGTCCGGGCTACGAGGCTCCCGCGTCGCTCGTGGACGACGTGCGCGGGATGACCTTCGCCTCGTTCACCGCGACGCAGCAGGGAGCCGTCGAATACCTTGCGCGGCAACCGATCCCGGACCGGCTGACGACACTGGGCACGCCGGTGCTGGTGCTCTTCGGCGAGGACGACCGGCGGTGGGAGCCGTCGACCGCGCTCGCGGCCTATCGCGCCGTGCCGGGCGCGCGGGTCGTGCCGCTACCCGGGGTGGGTCACTCCCCCATGCTGGAAGATCCGCCGCGGACCGCCGAAGCACTGCTGGCGTTCACCGGTCGACGCTGAGCGGGCAGAACCCGGCGAACTCCCGCCCGTAGCGGCCGTCACGACGTCACCGCGAAGGGCAGTTCGGCCCAGACGGTCTTGCCGGTGTCGTGCCGCCACTGTCCCCATCGCCGGCTGCAGGCGTCGACCAGCAGCAGTCCCCGCCCGCCGTCGAGATCCGGCTGCCGCGGCCGGGCCGGCCACGGGCTGGCGTCGGTGACCTCGACCCGCAGGTGACCGGCGTCCCGGACGAGCCGCACCCGGACCGGGCCGACACCGTGGCACAGGGCGTTCGACACCAGTTCGTCGAGCACCAGCACCGTGTCGGCGAGGCTGTCCCGATCCAGGCCGGTCAGCAGGCCCTGGGCCCACTCCCGGACCTGCGCCTGCTGGCCCGCGCCCGTGCCGAGCTCGCGCGTCGGCATCATCTTCACACTCCTTCTAAACCCCTCTCCTTTACCCAGTTACGGAGGTGCCCAAACAACCGGCGGCTCGCCCCACGCCGCGGGTGCCCGGGTGGCAGGATGTGCCGGGTGAGCATGCGTACCAGGAACAACGTGGTCGTGACCGGCCGCGAAGCCGGGCCCACGGTTCTGCTCGCCCACGGGTTCGGCTGCGACCAGAACCTGTGGCGCCTCGTCGTTCCCGACCTGGCCGAGCGGTACCGCGTGGTGCTGTTCGACCACACCGGCGCCGGGCGCTCGGACCTGTCGGCCTGGACCCCGGAGCGCTACGGCACGCTCGACGGGTACGCCGACGACGTCCTTGCCCTGTGCCACGAACTGGACCTGCGGGATGTCGTGCTGGTGGGGCACTCGGTCAGCGCGATGATCGCGGTGCTGGCCGCCAACCGCGAGCCGGACCGGTTCGCGAAGCTGGTGCTGCTCACGCCGTCGCCGTGCTACATCGACGACGAGGACTACCGCGGCGGGTTCAGCCGCGAGGACATCGACGAGCTCCTCGACGCACTGGAGTCGAACTACCTGGGCTGGTCGGCGGCGATGGCGCCGGTCATCATGGGCAACCCGGACCGCCCGGAGCTGGGCGAGGAGCTGACGAACAGCTTCTGCCGCACCGATCCCGCGATCGCGCGCGTCTTCGCGCGGGCGACGTTCCTCTCCGACAACCGCGACGACCTGGCGAAGGTCTCCGTGCCGACGCTGGTCCTCGAGTGCGCCCAGGACGCCATCGCGCCGCCGGAGGTCGGGCGGTTCACCCACGAGCGGATCGCGGGCAGCCGGCTCGTGACGCTCGACGCGATCGGGCACTGCCCGCAGCTGAGCGCCCCGGAAGCCACCGCCGCCGCGATCACGGCCTTCGTGAGCGGCCCATGATGGCCGAAGCCGACGCGGGCGGCCGGGAGAACGCCGATCCGGCGTTTTCGGCGTTGCTGGAGGACAGCGCGGAGGACCTCTACGAGAACGCGCCGTGCGGGTACCTCTCGACGCTGCTGGACGGCACGATCGCGAAGATCAACACAACGCTGCTCGGCTGGCTGGGCCACGAACGCGACGAGATCGTCGGGCGCCGCCGGTTCTCCGACCTGCTCACCGTCGGCGGCCGGCTGTACCACGAGACGCACTTCGCGCCGCTGCTGCGCATGCAAGGCGAGCTCGGCGGCGTCGCCTTCGAGATGAAGACGGCGAGCGGCGCCCGGCTGCCGGTGCTGGTGACCTCGACCGTCAAGACCGGCTCCGGCGGCGAGGCGCAGCTGATCCGCACCACGGTGTTCGACGCGAGCGACCGGCGCGCCTACGAACAAGAGCTGCTGCGGGCACGCGACCACGCCGAGCGCGAACGCGACCGGGTGCAGCGGCTGGCGAGGACGCTGCAGCAGACGCTGCTGCCGCCCACCCTGGCCGAAGTGCCCGGGATGCAGGTGGCGGCGTACTACCACCCCGCGTCGGCGGACCAGGTGGGCGGCGACTTCTACGACCTGTTCCCGGTCACCGGCGACACGTGGGGATTCTTCCTCGGCGACGTCTCGGGCAAGGGCGCCGCCGCCGCGGTGGTGACGTCGCTGGCGCGCTACACGCTGCGGGCGTCCGCGGTCCACGACCCGGACCCGACTGTCGCGCTCGGTATCCTCAACACGGTGCTCAACCAGCAGTTCCACGGCACCGATCCGCGCTACTGCACGGTGATCCACGGCCGCATCCGCCCGCACGGCGACAGCGCGACGGTCACCCTGGCCGGCGGCGGCCACCCGCCGGCGCTGCTGATCCGGGCCGACGGGACGGCGACGTTCCTGCCGATCCCGGGCGGCCAGCTGGTCGGTGCCCTGCCCGGCGCGCGCTTCACCGCCGTGGACGTTCGCCTGGAGCCCGGGGATACCGTGCTCCTCTACACCGACGGGCTGACCGAAGCCCGTACGCACGGCCGCACTCGCTACAGCGAGGAGCAGCTGCGCGCCGACCTGACCGGCTCGGCCTCGACCACCGCGCCGACGGTGATCGAGGCGGTCACCGACCTGCTGGCGGGCTTCGGCGACGGCGTCGAAGACGACACCGCGCTGCTGGCGTTCAGCATCCCCCTGCCCGGAGGCGACCAGCCATGACTAGCCCGTTTTCGACTTCGACCGACCCGGCGGCCACGGGCCCGCTCCTGACCGTCCGCGGCGAGCTCGACGTGGCCACCGCACCCCGGCTGCGCGCCCGCATCGCGGAGCTGACGCTGACGGCCGGGCAGTTGCTGGTGGTGGACCTGGCGGGCGTGACTTTTTGCGACTCCAGCGGGATTTCCGCGCTCATCGCGGCGCGGAACGTCGCCGAGGCGGCCAAGGCGAAGGTCGCGCTGGTCGCCGTCCCGGCCCGGCTCATCCGCACCCTCGCGCTGACCGGGCTGGCGGACTTCTTCCCGACCTACCCAACGGCCGAGGAGGCCATCTCCGCCCACGACTGACCGCTCGCCGGCGATGTGTGCGTCAGAGGCAGGGCGGCCGGTAGCCGTCGACACGCAGGCCGCGGAACTCGAGCCGGTTGGGCGTCTTGCCGACGAAGACCAGGCCGCGGGCTTCGGTCAGCGCCGACGCGAACGAGTACGCCGGCGTGCCCAGTTCCGGCAGCGACGTCCAGTTCCGGGGCTTGAAGCTGAAGAACTTCGTGACGAGTTTCCCGCGGGTCGACGGCACCAGCGTCAGCCACTTGTCGCCGCCGCTCCAGTGCGACGCCGGGCGCAGCTGGACGTAGAGGTCGTCGGTCGCGCGGTAGGTCAGCCAGAAGCCGGCCGAGCGGGAGAGATCGGCCTGCGCTTCGAACTGGTTGCCGAGCCACACCACGACGACGTGCCACTCGGCGTTGAGGAACGTCACCTTCGCCGCGTACTGGTGTCCCTCGGGGACAAGAAGGTTCCCGGTGGGCGGGACGGTGGTGCCTTCACCGCTCGCGAGCCACTGCTGAAACCGGTCGATCGACGGCGTCGAGCACTCGCAACCGGGCCGCGGCGCCGCGTTCGCAGGCGAGCTGACCAGGGAAAACATCAGGAGGGAGGCGAGGATCGCGAGCGTCCGGACGAAGGCGAGGCGCATGCCGGGAAGCTACCAGAGCGGATGTGCTCCGCGTCACGGAATGCGCGTCGATCTTGGGCGCTACAGAGGGTAGGAACCGTACGAATCCCTAGGGAGGGCCATGTCCGCCACCACCACGCCGGAAGCAGCGTCCACCACTCCGGTGGTGCCCGCGCTCGACGACTTCGACTTCGAGCTCACCGACGGCGCGGCCTGCCGCATCGACGACCCGGACTGCGAAGCCTGCCAGTGAGCCCCGGCGCCCCGGTGCGGTCCGCGCCGGGGCGCCCTACACCGTCAGCTCGGTGTCGCGCAGCTGCCGCCGCGAGCTGATCCCGAGCTTCCCGAAGATCTTGCGCAGGTGCCATTCCACCGTGCGGGGGCTGAGGAACAGCCGGGTGCCGATCTCCGGGTTGGAGAAGCCTTCCCGGGCGAGGCGGGCGATCTGCAGCTCCTGCGGGGTCAGCTCCCCCGTCGGCTCCGCGGTGCGCTTGCGGGCCGTCTCGCCGGTCGCGAGCAGCTCGCGCCGCGCCCGGTCGGCGAACGCTTCGAGGCCCATCGCGGCCAGCAGGTCGTGCGCCGTGCGCAAGTGTTCGCGGGCCTCGACGCGGTGGCCTTCGCGGCGCAGCCATTCCCCGTGCAGCAGGTGGCCGCGGGCCACCTCCACCCGCAGTGGCGTCCCGGCCAGCAGGTCGATCGACTCGCGGTGGTGGCGCTCGGGCTCGATGCCCGCCAGCGCCCGCAGCCGGGCGGCGAGGCCGCGCGTCCACGCGTTCGGCGTCGCCGCGGCCCGGACCTCGAGCCGTTCGAACGCCGCGGCCACCAGCGACGAGTCCCCCGTCCGTGACGCCGCTTCGGCCAGCTCGGCCGTCGCGAGGGCTTGGTGGCCGACGGCGTCGCGCTCGAACACGCGGCGGGCGGCGTCGCGCGCCGCGTCGTGCCGGCCGAGCCCGTTGCACAGCACGGAGTTCGCGTAGTCGGCGAACGTCACCACTCGCTCCTGGCCGCGCGCCGCGGCTTGCTTCGCCGTGGCCGCGATCAGCTCGGCCGCCGGCGCCTCGCGGCCGCGCAGGGCGGCCAGCAGGATCGCGCTGTAGCCGACCGGCGGACCGCCGGTCACGCCGGCGAGCAGCCGGTCCTCCTCGACCATCGTCTCCGCCGCGGCCAGGTCGCCGGCCAGCAGCTCGTGGTTGGCCAGGAAGTTGAGCGCGAACTGCAGCTGGACGAGCGCGCCGGTGTCGCGCGCGAGCTGGACCTGGCGCGCCGCCAGCGCCCGCCCGGCCGCGAAGTCGAGCACCTCGGCGGCGATCGTGCCGCCGGCGCGGTTGCCCAGCAGCCACAGCACCCGGTCGGCGTCCTCGGTCGCGATGTCGAGGGCTTGCACTGCTTCGACCGCGCTGGTCAGGAGCGGCGCCGCAGCCTGGTAGCCGGCGGTGAGCCGAGTCGCGAGCGCGTCCAGCACGAGGTCGGCGGCGCTCGGCGGCACCCGCGCGGGCGGTGCGGCGCACGCGGCTTCGGCCGCTTCGGTGAGCCCGGTCCCGGCCCAGACGGCCGCGCCCAGCGCCTCCAAGTAGGTCTCGCGCGCCAAACCGGCGTCGACCGGCGCGAGGTGGGCGGCGGCCCGGAGCAGCAGCCGGGCCGCCTCGCTCCCCCGCCGCTGGTCGAACGCGACCTGGCCGCGCAGGCGCTCCGCCTCCGCGCCGCGGACGGCGTCGGGCGGCCCGGCTTCGGCCGCGCTCACCAGCCCGAGCGCCGCTTCGAGCGCGCCCGCGCCGCGTTTCGCCCGCGCCGCGGCGAGCTCACGGCGGGCGCGGCGCGCCGGGTCGGGGGTGAGCGCGGCGGCGGTTTCGAGGAACGCGGCCGCGGCGACCAGGCCACCGCGTGCCCGCGCCCGGCCCGCGGAGCGCTCCAGCTCGGCCGCGACGTCTTCGTCGGGGGCGACGGTCGCCTGCGCGCGGTGCCACGCACGGCGGTCCGGGTCGACGTCCGCGTCGGTCACCGCCGCCAGTACCCGATGCACCTCCTGGCGTTCCCGGGCCGGCGCCGACCGGTAGACGGCCGAGCGCACCAGCGGGTGCCGGAACCGGATCCGCGGGCCGAACTCGATCAGCCCGGTCGCCTCGGCCGCGGCCGCCGGGTCGGCGCCCAGGCCGAGCTCGCCGGCCGCGCGCCAGAGCAGGGTGGCGTCGCCGAGCGGCTCCGCGGCCGCGGTCAGCAGCAGCCGCCGCGTGTCGGCGGGCAACGGTTCCAGCTGCTGGACGAAACACTGCTCGATCCGGCCGGCCAGCGGGAGGACGCCGGGTTGGCCGAACCCGTCGGCGCTCGTCCAGAACCGGGGCAGCTCGACCAGGGCGAGCGGGTTGCCGTGCGTCTCGGCGACGATCCGGTCCCGGACGCGGGGATCCACCGGGCCCTTGAGCACGGAGTCCAGCAGCGCGCGGGCGGCGGCGTCACCCAGGCCGCGTACGGCGAGGTCCGGCAGCCCGGCGACGTCGAGCTCGTCCGCGGGCTCGCGGACCGCGATCAGCAGGGCGACCCGTTCGGCCAGCAGCCGCCTTCCGACGAACGCGAGGGTCTGCGCGGACACGCGGTCGAGCCACTGCGCGTCGTCGATCACGCAGGCCAACGGCTCCTCCTCGGCCACTTCGGCCAGCAGGGTCAGCACCGCGAGGCCGACGAGGAAGCGGTCCGGCGGCGCGCCCGCGGTCAGGCCGAACGCCGTGCCGATGGCGGTGCGCTGCGGGCCGGGGAGGTGGTCCAGGCGGTCGAGAAACGGCGCGCACAGCTGCTGCAGCCCGGCGTACGGCAGTTCCCGCTCGGACTCGACGCCCATCGCCCGCGCGACCCGGCACCCGGAGGCGTGGGCCGTGAAGTGGTCGAGCAGCGCGGTCTTGCCGATGCCGGCCTCGCCCCGCAGGACGAGCGCCCGGCCCGCCCCCGCCCGCGCGTCGGCGAGCAGCCGGTCGAGCACCGCGCGTTCGTCGTCCCGGCCGAGCAACCGGAGCCCGTGACCCGACATGCTCGGTGACATTACCGGGCCCCGGGGGTACACCAGGGTGTCTCCCTGGGGCGAACGGGCCCCGTGCCGCGGGAAAGTGGTCTCGAGCGGCACCGAGCCCGCTCGCCTCACCCGAAGGAGTTCCGCTCATGGACATGAAGCTTGAAGTCGTGGTCCTGCCCGTCACCGACGTCGACCGGACCAAGCACTTCTACAAGACCCTCGGCTGGCGCGAAGACGCCGACATCGCCTTCGGCACCTCCCGGATCGTGCAGCTGACCCCGCCGGGATCACCGACGTCGGTCCACTTCGGCACCGGCATCACCGACGCCGCGCCGGGCTCGGTCCGCAGCACCTACCTCGTCGTCGAGGACATCGAAGCGGCCCGCAAGGAGCTCGCCGGCCACGGCGTCGACGTCAGCGAGGTCTTCCACCGCGACGACACCGGCGCGTTCGCCCCGGGCGTGCACCCCGACCGCGGCACGTACTCGTCGTTCGCGTCGTTCAGCGACCTGGACGGCAACACCTGGCTGCTGCAGGAGATCACGACCCGCTTCCCCGGCCGCGTCGACGGCGTGACGTACGGCTCGGCGGAGCAGCTGGAGCGGGCGCTGCGCGAGGCCGCCGCCGCGCACGGCGAGCACGAGAAGGAGACCGGGGAGTACGACGCGGAATGGCCGGTCTGGTACTCGCGGTACATGGCGCAGCACCAGGACTCCTGAACGCCGGTCCGTTCCGGACGTCGGTTCTTGTCGGTGGTGCGCGGTAGCGTCCGGCGCATGGCACTTTCGACGGAGGAACGCGAGCACTTCCTGGCCGAGCCCCACATCGGCGCGCTGTCGGTGACCGAGCGGCCGGACCGCGCGCCACTGACGGTTCCCCTTTGGTACCAGTACACCCCGGGCGGCGAGCTCTGGGTGCGCACGTCGCCGGGGTCTCGCAAGATGAAGGCGATCGACGCGGCGGGGCGGTTCAGCTTGATGGCTCAGCGCACCGCGCCGACGGTCCGGTACGTCTCGGTGGAGGGACCGGTGACGAGGACGGAACCGGACTCGCCGGAGCGGGCGCGGGAGATGGCGGCGCGGTACCTGCCGGAGGAGAAGGTCGCCGGGTACCTGGAGTTCGAGCGGACGCAGATCGGGGAGCACATCGTGGTGTTCTTGCGGCCCGAGCATTGGCTTTCGCTGGATATGGGGGCCGTTTGAACGGAGGGGTTGCGGTGTCCACTTCGGACTGAATTGGACTGCGCGGGTGATCCTGGCGAGGCATGTGCGGTCGCGAGGGAGCGAACCCGTGCGCCACGAAGAGGTACGCGGGCGCACGGCGGTAGGCCGGCGAAATCGCGGAAGGCGGCGGCGAGGGGCGCGGATCTGCCCGGCGTAGCGGTGGAACCGTGCGAGGCACTCGCTGCGCGGCCGCAGGAGGCTCGGGCTTGGTGCGCCGTCGGCATCAGCGCAGCCGGAAGCCACGCTCAAGTCCGACCCGTCACACTGATCGCGCCGCACCCGCACCGCGCGTCCGGCCCGACGTCGGTGGCCCGCCCGGCGTCACTGCGGGCAACTGAGAACGCCGCCGCGAAGCCAGAGCGCCGCGAACCGCTTCCGGCTACACGCGGTACGCGCACCTTCGCTCAATGATAAGGCGCCTCACGCGGCGCCTGCCGCGCCCGTGGCGCCTGTGCGCGCGGAGGCTGTCCACGCTGCGCCTGGGCCCGTGGCGCCTGCCCACGGGGCACCTGCGGTCGCGGAGGGGGCGGCCCTGGACGCCGCACCGGGGGACGCGCCGCCGCCGGGCGGGGCGCTCGCTCGCGCCTCTCCGGCTCGGGCTCGGGCGTCCGGGCCCGGGATGGGCGGTTCGCCCACGAGTCGAACAGCACGATCAGCCCCGCGAACACCGCGCAGCCCAGCCCCAGTGCCAGGTTGACCAGCGACCCGATGATGCCGGCCACCAGCAGCACCGGCAGCACCGCCATCAGGCAGAACGGGTCGATCCTGCCGAACTTCGGGCGGGGCGGCCCCTCCCGGGGACTCACCGCGCGACCTCCGCTTTCCCTCGCGCCATGGTCGAAGTATGCAACCCCCAGCCCGAACCGGCCACCATCAGCCCGCAGAAATCCGGACAAAGCGCCTGAATCACAGGTCAGAGTCCCGCAACGCCGTCTCGACTTCACCGCCCGTGAGCCGCCGGGGGCCGACGTAGTACAGGACCGCTCCCGCCGCCAGCTCCGCGTCCCAGCCCGGGTTCACCACCAGGTCCTCCCCGGTGCGCGCGGCCAGCACCGTCGCGCCGTACGCGCGCCCGAGGGCGATGCGGCACCGGGATGCCGGCAGCCGGCCGAGGGACTCCGGAAGCGTCACCGAGAACGTGTCCGCTCCGCCGGCCGTCATCAGCTCCGCGTAGACCTCGGCGATCCCCGGCGACGTCAGCTCCTCGGTCACCATCCGGGGCGTGTGCCACTGGACGCAGCGGATCCGCGGGTCCACGTACCGCACCAGCTCGGCCCGCTCGAGGTCGCGCAGGGTGACCACGACGTGCGACGCCGGGCTGGCGTGGTCCACGGTGACCGCGACGGCCAGGGCCTCGTTGTCGTCGGCCATGTCGACCAGGACGGCGGCCGCGCGTGACACGCCTGCCCTCGCCAGCACGTCGGCGGCTGTCGGCTCGCCGCGGACGAACTCCACCGGCTGCCCCGGCATCGGGTGCACCGGTACCTCGGCGCAGAGCACCAGCCCGGTCACGCCGTCGGCCAGCAGCTGGGCGACGATCCGCTCGGTCCGCCCGGCCGCGTACCCGATCAGCACCGTGTGCCCGGTCGCCCGCACCGCCTCCGTCCCCTGCATCCGCCGTCCCTTCGCCTGTTCCAGCACCGACGCGAGCTTCGTGAACACCGTGGTGAGCGTCGCGAGCCCGCCGGCGATGACGTACGCGCCCACGACGTGCCCGGCGGCCGTCTCGGGCGAGAAGTCGCCGTAGCCGACCGTGGTCGTCGTGACGACGAAGTACCACCAGTAGTTGCCCGGCCGGACGAGCTCGCTGCCGGCCGGTTCGGCGAGCGCCATCAGCGGCCAGCTCGTCGCGAACACGACCACCACCACGGCCGCCGGCAGGAGCCAGCCGTGGTTCGGGATCCAGCGCGCGAACAGCCGCGAGAGGAAGAACGCCACCGATCCTCCTCACCGGACTCGGGTCACGGTCCCGACACCCGATCACACGGTGCTACCAGGCACAACGATCTTTACCGGACCGTGACGGCCGCTCGGACCGCCGGACAGAAACGGACAGGTTTCCCCTGTTCTCCGGGAAGAACTCGCGTTCCGTGGTGCACTGGCGGCGGTCCCCCGGGCGCCGAAAGAGGTATGCGCATGAGAAAACGGGTCGGTTCGACACTCTTCGCCGTGGCTGTCGCGTGCGGCGTCATCGCCGCTCCGACGTCCACGAGCCCGGCGTCCGCGAGTCCGGCGCCGCCGCAGCTCGAGTTCGCGAACCCCGCCAGCCAGACCTTGTTCGGCACCGCCTACCGCGAAGCGCTGGACAACCTGCTGCGCACCAACACGATCGGTTACGACGCGAAGTACGACAAGAGCGGCCTGCTCGACCCGTCGACCGGCCTCGTCCGCGCCGGCGGCGGCTACAACCAGCCGTGGACGCGCGACGCCTCGATCAACAGCTGGAACGCGACCAGCCTCCTCTCCCCCGCCCTGGCGGAGAACACGCTGTGGGCGGTCGTCGACAAGGACGCCGGCGGCGCCCTGCGCGTCCAGCAGGACGACCAGCAATGGGACCAGGTGATCTGGGCGACCGCCGCGTGGCACCACTACCTGGTCACCGGCGACGGCGGGTTCCTCGAAAACGCCTACCGCACCACGGCGGACACGCTGACCATCCGCGAACATGCCACCACGGCGGGCTTCAACACGAAGTACGGGCTGTTCACCGGCGCGTCCTTCTTCAACGACGGCATCGCCGGCTACCCCGCGCCGCCCGCCGACGCCACCGAGTCGGTCAGCACCGGAAGCATGCCGTGGCCGGGCGTCGCGAGCGGGATGTACCTGAGCACCAACGAGGTCTACTACGCCGCGTACGTCAACGCCGCGAACATGGCGGAGAAGCTCGGCCGTCCGGGCGCGGAGACCGCCGGCTACCGGACCAAGGCGAACGCGCTGAAAACCGCGATCAACCGGAACTTCTGGAACGGGAAGACCGGCCTGTACGACTACCAGCTCCTCGCCGACGGCACCCGCGGCGCCTACCAGGAAGGCACCGGACTCGCGTTCGCCCTGCTCTTCGGCATCGCGAACCCGGCCCAGGCGCGGTCGATCGTCGCCCAGGTCCGGGAGATGCCGTGGGGCATGCCCGACACCTTCCCGAACTGGGACCGCTATTCGGACGCGCAACCGGGCCGGCACAACGCGATCGTCTGGCCGCTCGTCCAGGGCCTGTGGGCCAAAGCGCTGGCCGGGCAGGGCAACCAGGGCGCCTTCGCGTCGGAGACTGCGCGCCTGGCCAAGCTGGCGGACGGCAACAGCGGGTTCTGGGAGATCTACAACGGCAACACCGGCGTCGTGGACGGCGGCTACCAGCGGCTCGGCGACACCGTGAAGTTCCACTGGGGGTCCGAACCCGACCAGACCTGGTCGGCGACCGCGTTCCTCGACATGATCCACACCGGCCTGTTCGGGCTGACGTTCACCGACCGCGGCCTGACGTTCGCGCCCGATCTCCCCGCCGGCTGGGGCGACGTCACCCTCCGGAACCTCAGCTACCGCAATGCGAATCTCACGATCACGCTGCGCGGCGCGGGCACCCGGGTCGGCTCGTTCACGATCGACGGCCGGCCCGCGCCGGGCAACGCCGTCCCGGCCACGCTGAGCGGGAGCCACACCATCGTGATCACCATGACCGGCGCGGCCGCCGGCGACCGCGACGGCGACCATGTGCCCGACGCGACCGACCGCTGCGCCGACACCGCGGGCACCGTCGACGGCTGCCCGGCCCCCGGCCACCTCGAAGCGGAGGACGCGGTCAACACCGGCGGCGTGAAGACGAACGTGAACCACACCGGCTACTCCGGCCGCGCGTTCCTCGACGGGCTCTGGGCGCAGGGCGCGGCGTCGTCGTTCACGCTGCACCGCACGTCGAGCGGCTCGGCGACGACCGCCATCACCGTGCGCTACGCCAACGCCAACAGCGACACCCGCACGATGATGCTGTCGGTGGACGGGCGACCGCTGCGGCAGGTGAGCTTCCCGAAGGTCTCCGACAGCTGGGACGCCTGGGGCACCGTGACCTTCGCCGACGTCCCGCTCGCCGGCCGGGACACGGTGGTCACGCTGTCGTACGCCTCGGGGGACACCGGTTCGATCAACCTCGACTGGCTGGCCGCCGGCTGAGGTCGTCACCCGAACCGGTGAACCCACCGTCCGGCCGTCATAGCCGGGGGCGGGGCCCCTCTTCTTGTTCGACGCGGTGGCCGGGCGGCACGCCCCCCGACCGGCCGGCCACCGCGCACACGTACCCGGGCCCCGCATACTGGGCGGGTGAGCGAACCGATCCCGCTGTTCCCGGTCACCCGCGTCGATCCCGAGCGGTTCGCGGCCGCGCAGCACCGCCTCTTCACCGGGATGCGGCTGCGGATCGGCCGCTCCGGCGTCGCCCACCGGGTCGCGTGGGTGCCCTGGCTCGACGACCTGACCCTGCCGGCGCCCGCCTGTCACCAGGGGTGGTCCGGGCTCGGCGCGGCGGGCGAGATCACCCCGGTCGACCTGGCGGTGACGTGCCGCAAGTGCCTGCGCCTCGGCGGCGAACCCGAGGATCCCGCCCAGCACACCCTCTTCGCGCTGCCGGAGCCGCGCTGACGGATTAACCCCGGGCCGGCCGGGTACCTCGATCGGATGACGGACAACCGAAACTCCGGCGGGGCGGTCGGGCAGTTCACCGCCGACCTCGTCGGGGCCGCGACGGCCGGGGCATACGACGAAGTGGCCGACGCGCTGGGCGTGCTCACCCGCGCCGGCTCACCGCACGTCCCCGCCGAGATCGCCGGGGAGTTGGTCGGCCGGTGCGCATCCCTGGTCCGCGCCCGCCACCCGGCCGATCCCGGGTCGATCTTCACCATCGTCGTGGCCGACGACCAGGCCCGGCCGGTCGAGGTGGACCGGCTGCCGCCGGGGCCCCTGGCCGCGCTGCGGGCCCTGCTCGCGGCCCTCGGCGACGACGAGGCCAGCCGCGACATCCAGGTGGAGCTGGCCACCCGCGGGGAGCCGGAGGACGTCGTCGCCGTCGTGATCCACCTGCTCGTGTGGCTCGTCGAACTGTCGGACAGCTCCGCGGCGGCGCTCCCGTCGCTGAGCTGTTTCACCCCCTGAGGCCCCCATCCGGACGCCGACCGGCTCCGAACGCCCCACGACCACTTCACCGTCGGAAGGAAACCCCCGATGAGCACGGTGCCGGACGGCACGATCGAGGTCAGTGGATCCGCCGGGGAGACGGTGATCGTCCGGGCGCAGGGCGCACCACCGGCCGACGGTCTCGCCGCCGCGCTGGCCACCGCGACCGCCGGCGCACCGACCGTGCTGGTCGACCTGTCCGGCGTCGACCACTTCACCACCGAGGCCGTCGCGGCGCTGATCCCCTACCTGCAGGGCGCCGGCCCCCGGGTGATCGTCACGGCGTCGGCCGCAGTGGAAGGGAAACTCGCCCGGCTCGGCTTGGCCGGCATCGTCGCGCCGGCCGCGAAGTCCGTCACCTGAGAGCGGCGGCTCAGCGCCGGGCCCGGTCGGTGCGCCGCCGGTTCTCCTTCTCCAGCGCCGTGACGAGGTCCTCTTTGGACATCCGCGACCGGCCGGGGATGCCGAGCTGCTTGGCCCGCTCGTAGAGGTGCTGCCGGCTCGCGGTCGCGTTGACACCCCCGCGCGTCGGCTTGGCCGGCTCCCCCGCGCCCCGGGCGGCCTGCTCGTCCGACGGGCCGCGCTCGGGCTTGGGTTCCCAGTGGTCGCCGACCTTCTCGAAAGAGTGCTTCACCGCCGAGTACGCCGTCTGCTGGGCGCGCCGGCCGGGGCCGTAGGTTTCCAGCGCCGAGTCGTGCGCGGCCACCCACGTGTCCTGCGCCTTGCGCGGCGAACGCAGGAGGGTGCTGGGCAGGTCTTCGCGTCCGGGCATGTCGGTTCGGCTACCCCTCGGATCCCGGTGCCAAACCGGCGACCTCCTCGTCGGCCAGCAGGCCGGGGTCGAACCGCATGCCGGCGAAGTGGCCGGCCAGCTCGAGCGAGAGCACGCCGTGCAGGCGCGTCCAGAACGACAGCGCGCGGTGCAGCACCGCCGCGGGTGCCGGGTGGTCGCCGGCCCACTCGCGGTGGTCTTCCAGGTGGGTGTCGAACGGTGTCGCCGGCGCCTCCGCCTGCCGCGCGCCGCAGGCTTCGATGAGCACCGCCATCACCTCGTGCGAAATCGCGGTGGTGTCGTCGGGAGCGCGGTAGCCGGGGACGGGCGTTCCGTAGATGAGGAAGTACCGCTGGGGGTCCTTCCGGGCCCAGTCCCGGATGACCCGCGCCAGCCCGGCCAGGTCCGCCCCGCCGTCGTGGGCCGCCCGGACGGTGTCGGCGACGCTCCGGTACGCGTCGCGGATGAGCGCGGTGATCAGCTCGTCCCGGCTCGCGAAGTACCGGTAGAGGGCGGGCCCGCTCATGCCGAGCCGCTTGGCGATGGCGTTGAGCGACAGGGCCGGCACGCCCGCCTCGGCGATCTGCTCCCACGCGTGCTGCTTGATCTCCGCGCGCACCTGCGCCCGGTAGCGCTCGCGTGAGCTCGGCCCCGCGTCCGTCATGAGTGACTCCTTCCCGACAGTTAGAGGCTATCACTTTCCTTATTGACACTAAGCCCTGATTGGTTATAGCTTCTAACTACAGCAATAGGCACTAACTAAACGAGGAGAGACCCCATGTTCCCGACCATCCCGCTGCGGTCCGCCCTGGTCGCCGTCCCCATGGCCGCCGCGGCCCTCTTGGCCGCCGCCCCGGCGGACGCGGCCACCACGAACACGGCTACCGCGGACACGGTGACCTGCCGCGGTCAGGGCATCGACCCGGCCGCGCAGCTCCACCACCGGACCGAGACGTTCGTCCAAGCGCCGCCGAGCACCGTCTGGAAGGTGCAGACCGGCGTGGAGGGCTGGCCGGACTGGCAGGCCGCGGTCACCAGCGTGCGGCGGCTGGACCCGGGGCCCCTGCACCCGGGCTCGCGGTTCCGCTGGACGACACCGGCCCCGGCGACGCCGTCCTCCCCCGCCACGACGCTCGTCATCACGTCCACCGTCCAGCAGGTCCAGGGCGACCGGTGCATCCGCTGGACGGGCCCGGCGATCGGCGAGGGCCTGAGCATCGACCGGGGCGTCCACGTCTGGACGTTCACGCCGGTCCGGGGCGGCGTCGTCGTCCGCACCGAAGAGAGCTGGACGGGCGCCCAGATCGAGGCCGACCCCGCCACGGCCATCAAGTACCTCGCCCCCGGCCTCGACCGGTGGCTGGCCGACCTCAAGACCGCCGCCGAAGCCCGCCACTGCTGATCTCGAAGGAGAATGCGATGTCTGTACCCACTCGCCCGTCGAAGGCCGTGCTCGTCGCGGCGTGGGCGTTCCCGGTCATGGTGCTCGGCCAGTTCGCGTTGCTCGCCGGGATCCCGGTCGCGATCGTGCTGGCGCGCACCCTGCGGTCCCGCACGGCCCGCTGGTGGAGCGGCTTGATGGCGGCGGCCTACGTCGTTCCGCTGGCGGTCTGGCTGGCCGGGCCGAGCACGGCGCCGAGCCTGTCGAAATCCTTGAGCCCGGTGGCGGTGGGAGTCGTCACGGCGGTGGGCGCGGTGGCCGCCGCCGGGTTGCACCTGGTGCGGCGGCGCGCCGCGACGCCGGTCGGGAGCCGACCGGCGCCGGAGACGCGTAGCGCTACTTCGTGAAGGTCAGGCAGTTGGCGGAGTGGGCGCCCTCGCCCGGCCCGACCCGGACGCTCGAAGCCGTGCACTCCAGCGAGGAGTTGTGCCGGCAGTCGGCCCGCGAGCAGGCGCCCACCTGAGCCACGACGCGGTCGAGGCCACCCTTCGTGTTCAGCGGGACGAAGGTGCCGCAGTCGGCGGAACCGTTGTCCCCGCCGACGGTGATGGCGAAGGCGTGGCAGCCGTCGTGGTTGTAGGAACAGCCGCTGACGGTGCATTCGTGGACGGCGGGCATCTCGGTGGTGGTCATGCGCGACTCCTGGATCCGTGGCGGGAAAGCAGTTCGGTCTCCCGACGCTGCCACCGGGTCCGGGGTCGCGCATTCCGGGCAACTCGGGCGGGTGATCCACTCCGCACGCCCGGGTGAGAACCGCCTTCCTCAGCGCAGCGGTTCGAGCGCCTTCGCCAGCGGCTCCAGCACGGCCGGGGTGTGCGGCGGCGGCAGGTAGACGATCGCGAGATCGACTCCCGCTTCGCCGAGCGCCTCCGCTTCGGCCGCGACCTTGGCGTAGTCGCCGTCCGGGCCGAGGCGGACGTGCGAGGACAGCGTGATCTCGGCGGGGTCGCGGCCGATGTCCGCGCAGTGGCGGTGCAGCACCTCGCGCTTGTGGGCGAACTCTTCGGGCGTGCCGCCGACGAAGTTCCAGTGCTGGGCGTACTTCGCGGCCGTGCGCAGGGTGCGCTTCTCGCCGCTGCCGCCGATGCAGATCGGCGGGTGCGGCTTCTGCACGCCCTTCGGCTCGCAGCGGGCATCGGTCAGCTGGTAGTGCTCGCCCTGGAACGTCGTCGTCTCCTGGGTCAGCAGGCCGACGAGCACCTCGCAGCCCTCCTCGAAGCGGTCGCTGCGTTCCTTGACCGTGCCGAGCTGCATGCCGTAGGCGCCGGACTCCTCTTCGTTCCAGCCGGCGCCGATGCCGATTTCGAGGCGGCCGCCCGAAACGATGTCGAGCGTCGTGGCCATGTTCGCGAGCAGCGCCGGGTGGCGGTAGTGGATCCCGCTGACCAGCGTGCCCAGCCGCAGGCGCCGGGTGGCCTGGGCGAGCGCGGTGAGCGTGACCCAGCCTTCGAGGCAGGGACCGGTCGAATCGGAGAAGATGGGATAGAAGTGGTCGAAGGTCCAGCCGGACTCAAAGAGCTCGATTTCGTCGGCGGCCTGCCACACGGCGAGCATGTCCGCCCAGACGGTGTTCTGGGGCGAGGTCTTGATGGCGAATCGCATGATCGCGATCGTAAACCCGGGGTTCCTCCAGGTCGGCCGTCGCCCGATCCGGTGAAGCGGCCCATCGCGCCGCCGTCCCCGGGTACCCCCGCCGAAAGGAGGAGGAGACGATGCCCGACAACGAACTCCCGGGGTTCCTGATCATCGGCCTGATCTTCGTGATCGCCGACGGTCAGATCCTCTACCGCGGCGGCCGCCGCTACCTGAGCGGCCCGGACGGCGGCGAAGGAACCGGCTCGATGGCGTGGATGGTGGTGACGGTCTTCCACCTGGTCGCGTTCGGCGTGCTGGCCCTGCTGTCGGTGGTGGGCCCTGGCTGGTCGGGCTCGACGGCCGCCCTGGTCGGCAGGCTGGGCGTGTTCCTGCTGCTGCTGGCGGTGGCGCACGGGCTGACCCTGGCCGTTCTCGGCCGCCGCCGGCAGGACACGATCGTCGAATCCCATTACCAGGAACGGGAGACCGACCGGCCGGGTGAGTTGTACGTCCAGCCGGTGGAGACCGGGATCGAGCAGACGGCCGTGACGCCGGTGCCCGGGCAGAGCGGTCCGCCGCCGCGGGTGAGCCCGGATCTCGGGAACCACGGCCCCTACCGGGCTTGAACGGCTGCCGCCGGACGATGTCGTGAACGACTCTTTCCTGTCACCCGGACGACGGGGAAGAGTCGTTCACGTCATCGGCGCGCCCGCTCCACCACCGGCCCAGGGCCGTGGTGGTCACATCACCCTGAGTGTTCGCCGCCGCCCGTCCAGGTAATCACTCTTCCGTGTCTGATCCCCGGCCGAACCCCCTCGAATGCCGCAGTGCGCACTACTCCGCGTCGGCACATTCTGAAAACCCGAGCGCTTGAGTGACCGCTTCGTGTCGTCCCCGCATCGGAAGATCACGTTTCGCGAACCGCCGCGATCCCCGCCGTCGCAACGGTTCCTTGCCCCGCGTAGCGATTTTGATAGCGTGGCCGGGCTTTCCCTCGCCGCCGGGTCACATCCCGCTGCGGTGTCTCCCCGTTTTCCGTTCCGGCGAAAGGACTTCTTCATGCGCACGACCCTGCTCCGAGCCGGGGGCCTGGCCGGGGTGACCGTCGCCGTTCTCGCCGGCTCCACCGGCGTCGCCGCCGCGGACGACGCCGTCACCGGGTCCGCTTTCGGCGCGTCGGCGAGTGTCTCCCTCCTGCCGGGCGTCCTCACCGACGGCAAGGGAATCACCGTCGACACCGGGCAGCTGGCCAAGTCGAGCAGCGCCGGCCCGGCCGAAGCGAGCGTCGCCGATGTCCCGCTCAAGGGGCTCGTCACCGCCAAGGCCATCAGCAGCTCCGTCGTCGACGGCACCGGGTCCGTGGCCGCCAAGGCGAGCGTCGCCGAGGTGACGTTGCCGCTGCTCGCCGCGGCCGCCGGGCGCGTGCCGTCGATCCGGCTGATCAGTGCGCGCTGCGCCTCGGCCGACGGGCACGTCACCGGCAGCAGCGACCTCGCCGGCGTCAACCTCGGCCGGCTCGGCACGCTCCCCGCCGCCACCTCGCCCAACCGGAAGCTCGGCATCCCCGGGGTCGCCGAGGTGATCGTCAACGAACAGCTCCAGCGTTACGACGGCTCCCTCGAAGTGACGGCCCTGCACATCAAGCTGCTCGGCGGCAAGACCACCGGCGCACTCGGCAGCGGCGACGTCAAGCTCGCCTCCGTCACCTGCGGCCCGTCGAAGGAACGCGCCCCCGAAGCGCCGCCGCGCCCGACCGGGCCCGGGCAGGTCGTCGTCATCCCCGCCGGTGCCCCGCAGACCGGCGACGGCAGCCTCGCGACCGAGGGCTGAGGCGATGCTGCGCCGCGCCCTCCTCATCGCCGTTTCCGCGCTGCTGCTCGCCGGTTGCGGTGCGACGGCGACCCCTGCCGCTCCGCCGCCTGCTCCCGCCACCGCGGCTCTGACGCGGTCCCTGCCGACCGCGCTCGACGTCCCCGCGATCGACGCGAAGTCGACGCTGGTGTCGCTCGGGCTCAACCCGGACCGCACCGTCGAGGTGCCGCCGGTCGACCAGCCGCTCCAGGCCGGCTGGTACGAGTACGGCCCGACGCCCGGTGAGATCGGGCCGGCGGTGATCCTCGGCCACATCGACGGCGACCACCGCAAGGGCATCTTCTGGCGGCTGCACGAGCTGAAGCCGGGCGATCCCGTGCACGTCGACCGCGCCGACGGCGGAAAGCTGACGTTCGAGGTGACGAAGGTCGACCAGATCGCGAAGAAGGAGTTCCCGACGGAAGCCGTGTACGGCAACACCTCCGACGCCGAGCTCCGCCTGATCACCTGCGGCGGCAAGTACGACGCGGCGAACCGGAACTACCTCGACAACGTGATCGTGTACGCCAAGCTCAAGAAGTGACGCCGAGCCGGGCCAGCGGTAGGTGAACGCCGAGCTGACCCGGCTCTCGTCCCGGCGGCGCGCGAAAATCGGTGGAACGGCACCGCCGCGCGCCATTTTGTCCTGCGAGCCCCGTCGTCCGGCCGAAGGACCCGCCGTTGTACATCGCATGAGACCTCCCGAGCGCTGAACCGTCGCGCGCCGCGCGCCTTTTGCCGCGGACTTCTCACTGGAACCGGTGGCTCCTCGCGCTCCGCACCGGTGCGGAGACACCGTGAAGCTCACAGTCCTGGAGCGTGTGGACGTGCGCGCCGTACGCCCCGAGCTGCTGGACCGGCTGCACGCCAACGATCCTGATCCGGGATCCGGTGCTGCGGCGCCGCAACCACGTCGCCCTCGACTGGGAGGGTGCCTGGCGCCTCGACACCGGCGGGTCGGACTACCTCGACCGTGAGTTGCTCGACGTCTCGGTCCGCTTCGCCGAGCCGATCCCGATCCGGCCGGCGCGGCTAATCGCGGAAGGGTGCGCTCTTTCGCGGGCCGAGGTGGAGCGGCTGATCGAGGAAGGGAAGGTCGTCTCGGCGGTCCGCTTGAGCGGCAAGCTCTCCGGCGACTTCACCTTCACGCTCAAGCGCTGAACCCCCGGGTGGCGAGCCGCTCAAGGACGACCCGAGCGGCTCGCCTTCCGGAACTCCCGGTTGAGGTTGGCGATGCTCGCGAACGGGATCCCCTTCGGGCACGCCGCCACGCACTCACCGGTGTTCGTGCACCCGCCGAACCCCTCCGCGTCCATCGTGTCCACCATGTCCAGCACCCGCTGCGCCCGCTCCGGCTGCCCCTGCGGCAGCAGGCTCAGGTGCGTGACCTTCGCCGCGGTGAACAGCGTCGCCGAGCCGTTGGGGCACGCCGCCACGCAGGCGCCGCAGCCGATGCACGTCGCGTTGTCGAACGCCAGGTCCGCGTCCGGCTTGGGGACCGGGGTCGCGTGGGCGTCCGGGGCGCTGCCCGTCGGGGCGCTGACGTAGCCGCCCGCCTGGACGATCCGGTCCAGCGCCGAACGGTCCACCACCAGGTCCTTGATCACCGGGAATCCCTGGGCCCGCCAGGGTTCCACGTCGACGACGTCGCCGTCTTCGAACGATCGCATGTGGAGCTGGCAGGACGTCGTGCGCTCCGGGCCGTGCGCCTGCCCGTTGATCACGACGCCGCACGAGCCGCAGATGCCCTCGCGGCAGTCGTGGTCGAAGGCCACGGGTTCTTCGCCGTTGGCGATCAGCTCCTGGTTGAGCACGTCGAGCATCTCGAGGAAGGACATGTCCGGGCTGACGTCGTCGACCGGGTAGGACACCAGCCGGCCCTCGGTGGCCGGGCCGGCCTGCCGCCAGATGCGGACGGTGAGTTTCATGTGTAGCTCCGCTGGGTCGGGTGGACGTGCTCGAAGGTGAGGTCCTCGCGGTGCAGCACGGGTTTCTCGCCGTACTCCCACGCCGCGACGTACGAAAAGTGCTCGTCGTCGCGTTGTGCCTCGCCGCCGGCCGTTTGGTGTTCTTCGCGGAAGTGCCCGCCGCAGGACTCCTCCCGCGCGAGCGCGTCGATCAGCAGCAGCTCGGCCAGCTCCAGGAAGTCCGCCACGCGGTTCGCCTTCTCCAGCTCCTGGTTCAGCTCGCCCGCGCCGCCGGGGATGCGGACGTCGCGCCAGAACTCCGCGCGCAGGCCCGGGATCCGCTCCAGGGCCTTGCGCAGGCCTTCACGGCTGCGGGACATCCCGCAGTGGTCCCACAGCAGCAGGCCCAGCTCGCGGTGGAACGAGTCGACCGACCGCGTCCCCCCGACCCCGAGCAGCCGCGAAATCCGTTCGCGCACTTCGGTTTCCACCCGCGTGACCTCGTCGTGGCGTGCGGGAACCTCGTCCAGACGGGTTCCGCCGAGGTAGTCGTTGAGGGTCGCGGGCAGCACGAAGTAGCCGTCGGCCAGGCCCTGCATCAACGCCGACGCGCCGAGCCGGTTGGCGCCGTGGTCGGAGAAGTTGGCCTCCCCGATGACGAACAGCCCGGGGATCGTGCTCTGCAGGTCGTAGTCCACCCACAGCCCGCCCATCGTGTAGTGGATGGCCGGGTAGATCCGCATCGGCACCGCGTACGGGTCTTCCGCCGTGATGCGCTGGTACATGTCGAAGAGGTTGCCGTAGCGGGCTTCGATCGCCGGGCGGCCCATGCGCTCGATCGCGTCGGCGAAGTCCAGGTAGACACCGAGGCCGCCGGGCCCGACGCCGAGGCCCGCGTCGCACACGTTCTTCGCCGCACGCGACGCGATGTCGCGCGGGACCAGGTTGCCGAAGCTCGGGTACAGCCGCTCGAGGTAGTAGTCGCGCTCGTCCTCGGGGATCTCCTCCGGCGGCCGCGTGTCGCCCTTGCGCTTCGGCACCCAGATCCGGCCGTCGTTGCGCAGCGACTCGCTCATCAGCGTCAGCTTCGACTGGTGCTCCCCCGAACGCGGGATGCACGTCGGGTGGATCTGGGTGAAGCACGGGTTCGCGAAGTACGCGCCGCGCTTGTGCGCCCGCCAGATCGCGGTCGCGTTGGAGCCCTTGGCGTTGGTGGACAGGTAGAAGACGTTTCCGTAGCCGCCGGTCGCGAGGACGACGGCGTCGGCGAGGTGCGTCTCGATCTCCCCGGTCACCAGGTCCCGCGCGACGATCCCGCGCGCCCGGCCGTCGACGACGACCAGGTCGAGCATCTCCGTCCGCGGGTGCAGCTCGACGTTGCCCGCGTCGATCTGCCGGGACAACGCCTGGTAGGCGCCGATCAGCAGCTGCTGACCCGTCTGGCCCCGCGCGTAGAACGTCCGTTGCACTTGCACGCCGCCGAACGAACGCGTGTCGAGCAGGCCGCCGTACTCCCGCGCGAACGGCACCCCCTGCGCCACGGCCTGGTCGATGATCTGCGCCGACACCTGCGCCAGCCGGTACACATTGGACTCCCGCGACCGGAAGTCGCCGCCCTTCACCGTGTCGTAGAACAGGCGGTAGACCGAGTCGCCGTCGTTGCGGTAGTTCTTCGCGGCGTTGATCCCGCCCTGCGCCGCGACCGAGTGCGCCCGCCGCGGCGAGTCCTGGAAGCAGAACTGCACGACGTGGTAGCCTTGCTCGGCCAGGGTCGCCCCGGCCGAGCCGCCGGCCAGCCCGGTGCCCACGACGATCACGCGGTGCTTGCGCCGGTTCGCCGGGTTGACCAGCTTCGCGGTGAACTTCCGTTCGTCCCACCGGTTTTCCAGCGCACCGGTGGGCGCCTTGGTGTCGGCGATCGGGTCGCCCTCGATGTAGTCGGACATCAGTCCACCAGTCCCGTCATGACCGCGACCGGGACGAGCGCGTAGCCGCCCGCGATCACGACCGCCGTCGTGCTGCCGAGGATCTTGATCACCCGTTCCCGTCGCGCGCTGGTGACGCCCAGCGTGCGCGCGGCGCTGGCGAAGCCGTGGTGGATGTGCAGGCCGAGCATCGCGAGCGCGACGAGGTAGATCACGTTGACCCACCAGACCTGGAAGTCCGCGACGAGGTTGTGGTACGGGTCACCCGGCACGAAGTCCCGGTTCACCGTGCCGACGGTGAAGTCGAGGATGTGCCAGACGACGAACACCGCGAGCGTCGCGCCGCCCCAGCGCATCGTGCGCACCGCGAAGGTCGCGCGCACCGGCCGCCGGTGGACGTAGCGCACCGGCCGTGCCCGCAGGTCGCGCCGGACCAGCTGGACCGCCGCCGTGACGTGCAGGACGAGCGCGAGAAGCAGGACGGCGCGCTGGATCCAGAGGAACCAGGCGTAGTGCAGGACCGGCTCGCCGATGGTCCGCAGCCAGTGCGCGTAGTGGTTGAGGTCGCCGGCACCGAGGAACGTCTTGAGGTTGCCGACCATGTGCGCGAACACGAACGCGAGCAGGAGCCCACCGCTCACCGCCATGACGATCTTCTTGCCGATCGTCGAGTCCCAGAACCGGCGGATGTTCGAGCGCCGCCGCACCGCGAGGTCGTTTACCACCCGACCGACGTTAGGAGCGCGCTCACCAGAGGTCAAAGACATCATAACTCTACACTTGATAGCCAACAGCTATCATAGAGCGATGCAGCTGCACCAGCTCGCCTACTTCGTGGCCGTCGCCGAGCACCGGCACTTCACCCGCGCCGCCGAAGAGATGCGGGTCGCGCAACCGTCGCTGTCCCAGCAGATCCGCACGCTCGAACACGACCTCGGCGCGCCGCTGTTCCACCGGATCCGCGGCAACGTCTCGCTCACCGAAGCCGGCGAGGTCCTGCTGCCGATCGCGCGGCGGATTCTGGCGGAGACCGAATCCGCGCGGCTCGCGATCCGGGAGCTGGACGAGCTCGACCGCGGCCGCGTGCGGCTCGGCGCGCCGCCCAGCCTGTGCACCGGGCTGCTGCCGGCGATGCTCTCGGCGTTCCGCCGCCGGTACCCGGGCATCCAGCTGGAGCTGCACGAAAGCGGGTCGGGCGACCTCCGGCAGCGGCTGGCCGAGGGAGCGCTGGACCTGGCCCTGCTGGCCGGTGCCCGGATGTCCGGCGACCCCCATCTGGCGGCGACGCCCCTGCTGCTCGAGGAGCTGGTCGTGATCTCCCCCGCGGACGCGCCGGTGCCCCGCGCGGGCGCCCGGCTCGACGTCCGCGAGCTCGCCGACGTCCCGCTGGTGATGTTCCGCCGCGGCTACGACGTCCGGGAAGCGACGGTCAACGCCTGCCGCGCGGCCGGGTTCGAGCCGTCGTTCGCGATCGAGGGCGGTGAGATGGACGCCGTGCTGGAGCTGGTGCGCGCGGGCGTCGGGTCCGCGGTGGTGCCGAGCACCGTGGCGGGCGAGCGGTTCCTGATGACGCGCTTCGCGCCGGACGCGGGCATGACCCGGATCGTGCAGCTGGCCTACCGCAAGGAGGTCGAGCCCACCCGGGCCGTCCGGGCGCTGCGCACCGCGATCGTCGGGTTCGTGGCCGACCGCGCGAGCCTCCCGCCCGGTATCGAGTCCCTTGTGGACAGAGGAGGCGCCCGACCAAAGGAGGGTTGACCGGCGCCGCGTTCAGGAGTGCCATGGACGCCGTGAATCGTCTGCGCTCGGCCGCCGTGCTCGTCGTCCTCGCCGGTTCCCTACTGGCCCCGGTCCCCGCCGCCGCCTCGACCGGCCTGGGTTTCGACCTCGACGCGGCCACCATCCCCGAACTCCAGCAGCGGATGGACCACGGTGGCCTCACCGCCGTCCGGCTGACCACCGCCTACCTCCACCGCATCGACGCCCTCGACGGCAAGGTCCACTCGGTCGTCGCCGTCGACCCGGGTGCGCTCCGCGCGGCCGCCGCCAGCGACGCCCGTCGCCGCGCGCACCACGCGCTCGGGCAGCTGGACGGGATCCCGGTGCTGCTCAAGGACAACATCGACACGCGCGCGCAGCCGGCGACCGCGGGTTCGCGGGCCCTGCCGCGCAGCCGGCCGGCCGCCGACGCGGCGCTGGTGAACCGGCTGCAGCGCGGCGGCGCCGTCATCCTCGGCAAGACGAACCTCTCCGAGTGGGCCAACTTCCGCTCCACCCACTCGACGTCGGGCTGGTCCGGGATCGGCGGCCAGACGAACAACCCCTACGTGCTCGACCGCAACCCGTGCGGCTCGTCGTCGGGCTCCGGCGCCGCCGTCGCGGCCACGCTCGCCCAGGTCGCGATCGGCACCGAGACCGACGGCTCGATCGTGTGCCCGGCGGGCGCCAACGACGTCGTCGGCGAGAAGCCGACGCTCGGGCTCGTCAGCCGGACCGGCGTCGTGCCGATCTCCGCGGAGCAGGACACGGCCGGGCCGATGGCGCGTCACGTCGTCGACGCCGCCGTCACGCTGTCCGTGCTGCAGGGCCGCGACCCGGCCGACCCCGCGACGGCGGCCATCCCCGCGGGGCAGCCGCGCGACTACGCGGCCCTCCTGCACCCGGGTGCTCTGCGCGGGGCCCGGATCGGCGTCTGGCGGCTGGCCGGCCTGGACGCCGACGTCGACCGGGTCGTCGGCGACGCCGTCCGGACGCTGACCGCTCGCGGCGCCACGGTGGTCGAGGTCGACCTGCCGTACCAGGACCAGATCGGCGCCGCGGAAACCCCGGCACTGCTCACGGAGTTCAAGCGCGACCTGAACGCGTATCTCAAGCACCGGCCGGGCCACCCCGCCACGCTCGACGAGCTGATCGCGTTCAACCGTCGCGACCCGGTGGAGCTGTCGAAGTTCGGCCAGGAGCTGTTCGAGCAGGCCGCGGCCGCGCCGCCACCGAGCGACCCGACGTACCGGCAGCAGCGGGCGACGGCCACGTCACTGGCACAGCGGTCGATCGACGAGACGCTCTCGCGGCTGCACCTGGACGCGATCGTCGCGCCGACCAACAGCCCGGCGTGGAAGACGGACTACGCCGCCGGCGACGCGTTCGTCCTCGGTTCGTCGACGCCGGCGGCCGTCGCGGGCTACCCGAACGTGTCGGTCCCGGCCGGGTTCGCGGGCCCGCTGCCGATCGGCGTCTCGTTCTTCGCCGGTCGCTGGGCCGACGCCCGGGTCCTCGCCTTCGCGGCCGCATTCGAGCGGGCCGCCCCGGCGCGCCGGGCCCCGGCCTTCCTTCCCACGCTCGGCTCGTGACGATCGTTAGGGTGGGGGCCGACGGTGAGGAGGGCAGCCGATGGTCACCCGCGCGGAGCGGAACGCGACGGACCCCGACCTGGGTGTCCTCTCGGGACGGCTGCTGTTCGCGGTGCAGCGGGAGCTGTTCGCGACGCTGGCTTCCCAGGGGTTCGACGACCTCAAGCACCGGCACGGCGCCGTGCTCGCCTACCTGGACCCGGACGGCGTCCGCGCGACCGAGCTGTCCCGGCTTTCGGGGCAGTACAAGCAGATCATCGGGACGCTGATCGACGAGCTGGAGGGCCTGGGGTACGTCGAGCGGCAGCCGGACCCGAGTGACCGCCGCGCGAAGCTGATCTGCCCGACCGAGCGCGGCCTCGCCCAGATGCGCGCGGCGGACGCGATCATGGCCGCCATCCAGCAGCGCCACGCGGACCGCCTCGGCCACGAGGACTACGAGCGCTTCAAGCGCACGCTGGCCGACATCACCGAGCACCAGCGCAACCGCCTCACCTCAACCGACGACTGACCACCCGTGCCGCCCCCAGACACGCGTGATGCCCCTCCAATCACGCGAGATGCCCGCCCAATCACGCGAGTTACGTCTCCAATCACGCGAGTTACGTCCCCAATCACGCGAGTCACGCCCCGGATCACGCGAGCCGACCCCTCCAGGTACGCCAACTGACCCTCCGGGTACCCCGGTCAGCCCGCCGGCTTGGCCGACACGCGGACGTGCGCCCGCTCGCCCTGCCGCCCGACGAGGCTGAGGAACTCGACCGGCCCCGCGCTCGTGGCCCCGAACCAGTGCGGCGTGCGGGTGTCGAACTCCGCCGCCTCCCCCGGCCCGAGGACGAGGTCGTGCTCGCCGAGCACCAGCCGGAGCGTCCCGTTGAGCACGTAGACCCAGTCGTGGCCCTCGTGCGTGCGCAGGTCCGGCTCCGCGTCCCCGGCGGTGAGCACGAACTTGTACGCCTGGATGCCGCCCGGCCGCTGGGTCAGCGGGATGATCGTCGAGCCGTCCCGGCACGCGACCGGCCGCAGCGTGACGCGCGGGTCGCCCGTCGGCGGCGCGTCGACGAGCTCGTCGAGCGTGACCCCGTAGGCGCGCGCGAGCGGCAGGAGCTGCTCGAGCGTAGGCCGGCGCAGCCCCGCCTCCAGGCGGGACAGGGTGCTCGCCGAGATGCCGGTCTGCTCGGCCAGCGCGGTGAGCGTGGTTTCCCTCTGCTGACGGAGGCGCTTCAGCCTCGGCCCCACGGCGTCGAGCGCCCGGTCGATCGCATCGTCCATGCCGCCATTTTGCCGATCGGCAAGAAGCTTTGCCAATCCGGCCGACCGCCCGGCACGGTGGTCCCGTGAACGACTTCGACCAGCCCTACTGGGAGCACCACTGGCGGCACGCCCGCCACCACGACACCGACCCCAACCCTCACCTGGTCCACGAGACCGCCGGCCTGACGCCGGGCACCGCGCTGGACGCCGGCTGCGGCCGGGGCGCCGAGGCCGCCTGGCTCGCCGCGCGCGGCTGGGCCGTCACCGCGGTGGACATCTCGGCGGAAGCCCTCATCCAGGCGGCCGCGAACACCGTGGCCTGGGTGCGGGCGGACCTGACGACGTGGACGCCACAACGACAGTTCGACCTGGTCATGACCCACTACGCCCACCCGGCGATGCCGCAACCGGCCTTCTACGACCGCATCGCGGGCTGGGTCGCACCCGGCGGCACGCTGCTCGTCGTCGGGCACGCCGAGGGACACCACGTGCCCGAAGCGTCGGCCGCGGCGCCGGCCATCACCGCCCTCCTCGACGGCTGGGAGATCGTCACCGCCGAAGACCGCGGTCACGACGTCGTCGTGCGCGCGAGGAGGTCAGCATGACCACGATCGACGACCCGCGCCGCCGCCGCGCGGTCCTGATCGGCGTCTGTCTCGCGCTCATGGCGGTGATCGCGTCGGTGTCCGGGCTGAACGTCGCCCAACCGGAGCTCGCGGTCGGCTTCGGCGCGTCGCAGACCACCGTCCTGTGGATCGTCAACGTCTACCCGATCAGCCTCGCCGCGCTGCTCCTGCCGCTCGGCGCCGCCGGCGACCGGTGGGGCCGCAAACCCGTGCTGCTCGGCGGTTTGACGCTCTTCGGGCTCGCGAACCTGCTGGCGGCTCTCGCGCCGTCCGCGGAAATCCTGCTGAGCGCCCGGCTCCTGAGCGGCGTCGGCGGCGCGATGATCATGCCGGTCACGCTGGCCGTCATCACGGCGACCTTCCCCGACGAGGAGCGCTCGCGCGCGATCGGCGTGTGGACCGGCGTCGCCGGCGGAGGCGGGATCCTCGGGATGTTCCTGTCGGCGGTGCTGGTCGACGTGGCGAGCTGGCGCTGGCTGTTCGCCCTGCCGATCGCGCTCGTCGTGGCGGCCGTCGTCGTGACGCTGCGCTCGGTGCCCGACTCCCGCGAGGCGTCCCGGCACGCCTTCGACGTCGTCGGCGCGCTGACGTCGATGGTTGCCACGGTCGGGATCGTCTTCGTCCTCCACGAAGGACCGGAACGCGGCTGGACCGCGCCGGTCACCCTGCTGAGTCTGGCCGCCGGAGTGCTCGGCGTCCTCGGTTTCGTCGGGTGGGAGCTGCGCCACCCGGCGCCGCTGCTCGACGTCCGCCTCTTCCGCGAGCGCGGCCTGACGAGCGGTTCCGTGGCCCTGCTGGCGGTTTTCGGCGTGCAGGCGGGGATCTTCGTGGTGCTGTTCCCGTACTTCCAGGCGGTGCTCGGCTGGTCCGGTTTCCGCGCCACCCTGGCGCTCATGCCGACGGCGCTGCTGATGATGGCCGCCTCCGGGCTCGCCCCGCGGGTCGCCGCGCGCGCCGGACGCCGCGCCGTGATGGCGGCGGGAATCGCCGTCGGCGCGGCGGGACTGGCGCTGATGGCCGTCTTCGTGTCCGTCGACGGCGGGTACCTGTCGATCCTGCCCGGGATGCTGACCATGGGACTGGGCATGGGCTTGACGATGACCCCGGCCACCGAAGCCATCACCGGCTCGCTGCCGCGGGACCGCCAGGGCGTGGCGTCCGCGCTCAACGACGTCACCCGGGAACTGGGCACGGCCCTCGGCGTCGCGCTGCTGGGAACGGTCCTGACCGCCGGCTACCGCGACGCCGTCGACTCCCGGCTCGCGGGGATTCCGGGAGCCGACAGCGCCCGCCAGGGCGTGGCGAACGCGCTCACCGCACCACCGGCGGTACTGCGCGCGGCCCAGGAGTCCTTTGTGGACGGCTGGCGGCAGTCGATGTGGGCCGGGGCCGGCGTGCTGGTGGCCGTCCTCGTCTTCGTCCTCAGCCGCGCTCCAGGCCGCGAGGATCGAAGCCGTGCGATTCGAAGCCCTGCAAAGCGATCGCGGCCATCAGCACGAGGACGATGACGGCGGCGACGATCATCAGCACCCGCCGGCGCGCGGGGGCCGGCTCGGCGGACCGTCCGAAGAGGACGGCCAGGTCGGCGAGGAGAGTCCGGCGGGCGGCGGCCAGGATCGGCCGCCAGCCCGTCGCCTCCGCCGGCTCCGAGGCCGGCAGGTCCGCGGTCATGGCCGCGAGTTCGTGCCGGAAGCGGGCTTCCTCGAGCCGGCCCAGGCGGTCTTCGACTTCGTCCATCGTCAGCCGTCCTTCGCCGGCCGCCGTGTAGAGGGCGGCGCGAACCTGCTCACGTTCCGCATCCGAGCAGCGGATCCCGTCTTCCGCCAAGGTGCCGGGCACGTTGTCGCTCATCGTCTTCTCTTTCCGCGTCGGTGAAGTCCCCGACCCCGAGGCTAGCTCCGGAAATCGCGGCCGGACGCCTTCGATCGTTAACGTTCGATGAGAGTTGGCCGCCCCCGCGGCGACCTCGACTACAGTCACGGTGTGTCATCGGAAGCCGGAGGAAGGGGCACCGGGTGCACCTGGTGATCGTCGACGACGAGACGGCGGTGCAGGACTCGCTGTCGCGCACCCTGCGCTTCGAGGGCTACACCGTCTCGGTCGCCGGCGACGGGGCCGCCGGGCTCACGATGATCCGCGACGAAGCTCCCGACGGCGTCCTGCTCGACGTCACCATGCCGGTGCTCGGCGGCCTGGAGACGTGCCGGGTGCTGCGGGCCGAAGGCAACACGGTCCCGATCCTCATGCTGACCGCGCGGACCGCGGTCACCGACCGGGTCGCCGGGCTCGACGCGGGCGCCGACGACTACCTCGTCAAGCCGTTCGCGCTGCAGGAGCTGCTGGCCCGGGTGCGCGCGCTGCTGCGGCGCACCGACTACAACACCCCGCCCGCGCCCGCCGCTCCCCCGGCGCTGCGGTTCGCCGACGTGGCACTGGACCCGGCGACGCGGGAGGTGTTCCGCGGTGCGCGGCCGGTGCACCTGACCCGGACCGAGTTCGCGATGCTCGAGACGTTCCTGCGCCACCCGCGGATCGTGCTGACCCGCACCGTGATGTTCGAGAATGTGTGGGGCTACGACTTCGGGACCGCGTCCAACGGCCTCGACGTCTACGTGAGCTACCTCCGCCGCAAGCTGGAGGCCGAGGGAGAGCCCCGGTTGCTGCACACCGTGCGCGGCGTCGGCTACGTGCTGCGCGAGGAACCGCTGTGAAACGGCCCCGCTGGAAGACGCTGTCGCTGCGGGCCCGGCTGGGCGTGCTCGTGGCCGCCGCGGTGGCGATCGCCGTGGTCACCGTGTCGGCGAGCTCGTGGAGCATCACCCGGGCGAACCTCTACGACCAGTTCGACGCCCGGCTGCAGTCCTACGCCCAGCTGGCGGCGAAGACGTCGTCCCCGGAGGAAGCACTGGAAACCCTCCGGTCCACCGAAGACGGCCCCGGGTTCGGCCAAGACGGCGGGCTGACCGTGCGGTTCCTGTCCGCCACCGGGACCGAGACGGGCATCGCGGGCGCGCTGTCGTTCCTCCCGCGCGCGCCGGACGAGCCCGTCGCGCCGACGGCGGACGGCCACACTCCCACCGTCCGCCGCGTCGGCGGGGACCGGTTCCGCGTGTGGACGGCCCAGCGGGCCGGCGGTGGGACGGTCGAAGTCGCCCAGGACTCCGAAGACATCGAGGACACGCTGGCCCGCCTGGGTGTCTGGCTCCTCGTCGTGTCGCTGGGCGGTGTGCTCGGGGCGACGCTGGCCGGCCGGGCCGTCGCCCGCTCGGCGCTGCGCCCGGTGGACGACCTGACCGCGGCGGCCGAGGACATCGCCCGGACGCAGGAGCTGTCGGCGGCCATCGACGTCACCGCGACGGGCGAGATCGGGCGGCTGGCGACGTCGTTCAACGAGATGCTCGGCGCGCTGGGGCGCTCCCGGGACGAGCAGCGGCGGCTCGCCGAGGACGCCGGTCACGAGCTGCGCACGCCGTTGACGAGCCTGCGCAACAACATCGAGCTGCTCATCCACGCCGAGGCGAACCCTGAGCGGCAGCTGTCGGCCGAGGACCGCTCGCGGCTGCTGGCCGACCTCGACACCCAGGCCACCGAGCTCACCGCGCTGATCGGCGAGCTGGTCGACCTGTCCACCGGGGAGCGGCCGAGCGAGGCGACGGAACGGCTGGCGCTGGCCGACGTCGTCGGCTCGGCTCTCGAACGCACGCGCTCGCGGTGGCCGAAGGTGTCCTTCACGGCCGAACTGACCGACGCGGAAGTCGTCGCCCGGCCGGCGGCGCTGGAACGGGCGGTGCTGAACGTGCTCGACAACGCCGCGAAGTGGTCGCCGCCCGGGGGAACGGTGCGGGTGTCGATGGCGGTGACGTCGATGGCGGTGCGGGTGCGCGTCGACGACGAAGGCCCGGGAATCGCCGAAGCCGACCTGCCGCACGTCTTCGAGCGGTTCTACCGCGCCGACGCGGCCCGCGCGCTGCCCGGCTCGGGGCTCGGGCTCGCGATCGTCGACCAGGTGCTGACGCAGCACGGCGGGCACGCCTCGGCGTCGCGGGCCGACACCGGCGGCGCGCGGTTCGACTTGGTCCTGCCGTCTTCTTAAGGAAACTGCGCGCGATCTTCATCGAACTCTCATGGACGGCCAGCACTGTCTGACAGGTGACCCCACGGCCGACGCCCGCGACCTTGACGCTTGTCCTGGCCCTCATCGCCCAGGCGATCATGGCCGGGTTGACGGTCGGTTTCGCCGGCCCGGTCGACCCCCTGCGCGACCCGGTCAGCGACTACGCGTGGCACCACGGCGGCCGGTTCCTGTTCACGCTGGCGGTGTTGTTGCTCCTCGCGGCGGCGGTGACCCTCGCGGTCGCGGCCCGCCTCGCGGCGCTGCCGCTGCCGCCGCGCGTGATCGTCCTCTTCGGACTGTGGGCGGCCGGGCTGGTGGTGGTCGCGGTGTTCCCGAGCAACGTCAGCGCGGCGGACCCGACGACGTCCGGTTCGATCCACCGTGCGGGCGGGGCGGTGCTGTTCGCCAGCCTTCCGTCGGCGGCTTGGGCGTTGAGCATCCGGCTGCGGTCGGAGGCGCGCTGGCTGGGTGTGGCGCCGCTGGTCAGGCGGGGCGCGGTCGCCGGGGTCGTGACGGCGACGGCATTCGGGGTGGCGCAGGTGGTCGGCTGGCTCCCGGCCGGCCTGCTGGAGCGGCTGGCGCTGCTGGCGGAGTTCCTGATCATCGCCACGGTGGCGACGGCGGCGCGGCGGGGAGTCGACGCCGGGATGCCCGCGGGCGATGCCGCGACCGCGCCTGTGGCAAGGCGGGCCGACCGATGACCACGCGCTCCTTCGCCTGTGCGCTGCCCGGCGCGGCACTGTTCGCGGCAGCAGCGCCGCGGCGGACTCGGCCGATGACCACGCCCGCCGCCGCACCGCTCGGCGCCACGCCACAGCAGGCCGACCGATGACCGCGCTCGCCGTCGTCTGCGCACTGCTCGGCGCCGCGCTCTTCGCGGCCGCCGCGGTCCGGCAGCATGCCGAGGTCGCCGGCCTCGGCACCGAGGGCAGCCCCGGCCTGCGCGCCCTCGCGCGGCTCCTGCGGTCCCCCGGCTGGTGGACCGGCACCGGGCTGGCCATCGGGGGCAGCCTCCTCCACCTCGTCGCCCTCTCGCTCGCCCCTCTTCCCGTCGTCCAGCCGCTCGGGGTGCTCAGCCTCGTCCTCACCGTCGTCTTCGGGCGGCGGGTCCGGGACCGCCGGATACTGACCGCCGTCGTGCTCGTCGTGGCGGGCGTGGCCGGGTTCGTGGCGCTCGCCGCGTCGACCGCCACCGCCACTTCGATCACCGCCGGCACCGCCGAGGCGGTCGCCCTCGCCGGATTCGGGATCGCCGCCGTCGCGTGGCGAACCCGGGCGGGCTGCGCCGTGCTCTCCGCCGCGGCGGCCGTCCTCTTCGGACTCGGCTCGGCGGTCGTGCACGCCGCCGCTTCCCAGTCGCCCGGCGTGGCTGTGCTGCTCGGCGGCCAGGCCCTGCTGCTGCTCGGCGCCGGGGGCGTGGTCCTGCACCGCGCCTACGCCGCCGGGCCCACCGCCGTCGTCGTCGGCACCACCACCGTCCTCGACCCGCTCACCGCCGTCGCCGTCGCGTCCCTGGCCTACGGCGAGGCCCCGAAACCCGCCGCCGCGATCGCCGCGGTCGTCGCTCTCGCCGGTGTGCGCGTGCTCGCCGGTGCCGTCCCGCCAGCCCGTTCCCGAGCCGAGGAGATCCCTGTGCCCCCGTCGTCCGGCCTTCGCGTCCTGATCGGTGCCGACACGTTCCCGCCCAACATCAACGGTGCCGCCTTCTTCGCCGAACGTCTCGCCAAAGGACTCGCGCGACGCGGCCACGACGTCCACGTCGCCTGCCCCTCCGACGCCGGTCCGGCCGGGACCGAGCAGCGCGACGGCTACACCGTCCACCGGATCCGGTCGCGGGCCATCCCGTTCCACGGGGACTACCGTTTCTGCACCCCGGCCGGCGCCTGCAAGGCTGTCGGACCGCTCCTGGACCGGCTCCGGCCCGACGTCGTGCACGTCCAAGCCCACTTCGGCGTCGGGCGCGCCCTGCTCGGAGCCGCGGCGGCGCGCGGGATCCCGGGGATGGCCACGAACCACTTCATGCCGGACAACCTGCTCGGCTACACGCCGTTCCCCCGCCGCGTGCGGGAAACGCTCGCCCGCTGGGCGTGGCGCGACCTCCGGCGCGTCTACCGCGACGCGCGCCTGGTGACCACGCCGACCCCGCGCGCGGCCGAGGTGCTGGCCGGGATCGGGCTCGAGCGCGCGGTCGAGGTCGTGTCCTGCGGCATCGACCTCGCCCACTACGCCGCCGCCGCGCGGCCGGCCGGCGAACCGATGTCGGTGCTGTTCGTCGGCCGCCTGGACGCGGAGAAGAACGTCGACCAGCTGTTGCGCGCGCTCGCCCCGCTGCCGCACGTCCGCGCGGACCTCGTCGGCGACGGCACCCGGCGGGCCGAGCTGACCTCCCTCGCCGCCGACTTGGGCATCGCCGGCCGCGTGACGTTCCACGGCTTCGTGTCGGACGCGGAGCTCGTCCGCCGGTACGCCGCCGCCGACGTCTTCTGCATGCCCGGCACGGCCGAACTGCAGAGCCTCGCCACGATGGAGGCGATGGCCGCCGGGCTGCCCGTCGTCGCCGCGGACGCGCTCGCCCTGCCGCACCTCGTGCACCACGGCGCCAACGGCTACCTGTTCGAACCGGGCGCCGTCACGACCCTCTCGCGGTGGATCGCCGAGCTGGCCGCCGATCCGGCCGAGCGGGTCCGCATGGGCGCGCGGTCGCGGGCCCTCGTCGCCCGCCACGACATCGACGGCGCGCTGAGCGCTTTCGAGGCGCAGTACCGGATCCTGCTCGGCGTGCCGGCCGTCGCCGCACCGGCCGCGTGATTGCCCCTTATCGATTCAGACACCCTCTGCTAGCCTGCGGCACGGACCCGCGCACGGCAGCGCCGCCGGCGCCCCTGGGGAACATCTTCAAGGAGCTGAAATGACGGCAATCGCCCGTGTTCATGGTCGTGAAGTGCTCGACAGCCGGGGCAACCCGACCGTCGAGGTGGACGTCGTGCTGGCGGACGGCTCGCTGGGCCGGGCCGCCGTCCCGTCGGGTGCCTCCACCGGCACGCGGGAGGCGGTCGAACTCCGCGACGGCGACAAAGCCCGCTACCACGGCAAAGGGGTCCGCAAGGCCGTCACGGCGGTCAACACCGAGCTCGCCGAAGCGGTCATCGGGCTGAACGCCGAAGCCCAGTCCGAGGTCGACGCCGCGCTGATCGCGGCCGACGGGACGGCGAACAAGGCCCGGGTCGGCGCCAACGCCACGCTCGGGATCTCCCTGGCCGTCGCGAAAGCGGCCGCGGCGGCGAACACCCTGCCGCTGTACCGCTACGTCGGCGGCGTCTTCGCCCACCAGCTGCCGATGCCGATGATGAACATCATCAACGGCGGCGCGCACGCCGACAACCCGATCGACTTCCAGGAGTTCATGATCGGCCCGGTCGGCGCGACGACCTTCGCCGAGGCCGTCCGGATGGGCTCGGAGGTCTTCCACACGCTGCGCGCGTCGCTGAAGAAGGCCGGGCACGGCACCAACGTCGGCGACGAAGGCGGCTTCGCGCCCAACCTCGCGTCGGCCGACGAAGCGCTCGAGTTCGTCGTCCGCGCGATCGAGGAGAGCGGCTACACCCCCGGCGAGGACATCGCGCTGCTGCTCGACCCGGCCGCGTCGGAGTTCTACGACAACGGCGTCTACGACTACCGCGGCGAGGGCCGCAAGCGCAGCGTCGAGGAGCACGTCGCCTACCTCGCCGACCTGACCACGCGGTTCCCGATCGTCTCCATCGAGGACGGCCTCGCGCAGGACGACTACGACGGCTGGAAGCAGCTCACCGACGGCATCGGCGACCGCGTGCAGCTCGTCGGCGACGACGTCTTCTGCACCAACGTCAAGCTGCTGCAGGACGGGATCGACCGCGGGATCGCGAACTCGATCCTGGTCAAGGTCAACCAGATCGGCACGCTCACCGAGACGCTGCTGACCGTCGACACCGCGCACAAGGCCGGCTACTCGGCCGTGATGTCCCACCGCTCCGGCGAAACCGAGGACACCACGATCGCCGACCTCGCCGTCGCCACCGGCTGCGGCCAGATCAAGACGGGTTCGCTGTCGCGCTCCGACCGCACGGCCAAGTACAACCAGCTCATCCGCATCGAGGAGGAGCTGGGCGCCGAAGCCCGGTACGCCGGCCGCGCCACCCTGCGCGGCAGCCGCTGATCGGCGAACCGGGCCGATCTGTAGTGACATAGGACGGGTGAAGTCTTTTCACTCGTTCTTGGACAAGGTAGACGAACGGCTCGGCGACGGGCTCGAGCACGTCCTGTGCGCCCACCACCAGCGCCGCCTTCGCGCGCTGGGGTGGGGCGACGTGCTCGAGCCGGGCGGCGCGGAAGACCGGCTCGGCGGCCGGGCCGCGGTCCGCGACGGCAACCGCGTCGAGATCCTGATCGACGGCGAGGAGACCCTGCCGGCGATCGAGGACGCCATCCGCGGCGCGAAGTCCCACGTGCACATCGCCAACTGGCACGCGAGCGCGGACTTCCGGCTGACGCGCGAGCCCGGCGCCCTCACCCTGCGGGAGTTGCTGGCCGAGACCGCCGAGCGCGGCGTCGAAGTCCGGGTCCTGCTGTGGGCCGGGCCGCCGGTGCCGGCGTTCCAGCCGACGCGGGGCCTGGCGCAGCGGGAGCAGCGGAAGTTCACCGACGGCTCGGCCGTGCGCTGTGTGCTGGACTCCCGCGAGCGGACCATGCACTGCCACCACGAGAAGCTCGTGGTGGTCGACGACGAGATCGCGTTCGTCGGCGGCGTCGACTTCACCGCGCTGGAGGGCGACCGCCACGACAGCCCGGACCACCCGCCGCGGCCGATCGGCTGGCACGACTTGGCGTCCCGGCTCGCCGGCCCGATCGTCGCCGACGTCGCCGACCACTTCCGGCGACGGTGGACGGAGGTCGCGGACGAGGACCTGCCGGCACCGGCCGTGCCGGGACCGGCCGGCGGCACCCGTGTCCAGCTGCTGCGCACGGTGCCGAACAGCACGTACGACTTCGCGCCGAAGGGCGAGTTCACCATCCTCGACGGCTACCTGCGGGCGCTGCGGTCGGCGCGCCGGCTGGTCTACCTGGAAAACCAGTTCCTGTGGTCGCCCGAGATCGCCGAAGTGCTTCTCGACAAGCTGCGCAACCCGCCCGACGACCGCTTCCGCATGGTCCTGCTGCTGCCGCGGAAACCGAGCAACGGCGCCGACACCACCCGCGGCCAGCTGGGGCGGCTGCTCGACGCCGACGACGGCCACGGCCGTCTGCTCGCCACGACGATCAGCGCGCATGACGGCGACGCCTCCTCCCCCGTCTACGTCCACGCGAAGCTCGGCATCGTCGACGACGAGTGGCTGACCGTCGGGTCGGCGAACCTCAACGAGCACTCGCTGTTCAACGACACCGAGGTCAACATCGCGACCGACGACCCCGAGCTGGCCCGCACGACGCGGCTGCGCCTGTGGGCCGAGCACCTCGGCCGCGAGGTGGCCGAGGTGGACGGCGACCCGGCGGACGTCGTCGACGACCTCTGGCGGCCACTGGCGGAGGAGCAGGCGGAGCGCGAACGCCGGGGCGAGCGCCGCACCCACCGGCTCGTGCTGCTCCCCGGCGTGTCCCGGCGGGCGGGCCGGCTGCAAGGACCACTGCGTGGACTCCTCGTGGACGGCTGAAGCGAAGATCGGCGGCCCGCTCTAGATTGGCGGCATGACTTCCACCGCCGAGAAGGCCACCCGGCTGCAGGAGCTGCACGCCGCGCCCGAGCTGCTGCTCGTCGTCAACGTCTGGGACGCCATCACCGCCAAGGTCGTCGCCGAGACGCCCGGTACGCAGGCCCTCGCCACGCCCAGCCACGGTATCGCCGCCTCGCGCGGCTACCCGGACGGCGAGAAGATCCCGCGCGACGAAATGATCGCCGAGGTCGCGCTGATCGTGCGGACGGCGGGTGACCTGCCCGTCACCGCCGACCTCGAAGCGGGCTACGGCGATCCCGGCGGCACCATCGCCCGGGCGATCGAGGCCGGCGCGGTCGGCGCCAACCTCGAAGACCAGATGAAGCCCCTGGGCGACGCCGTGAAGGCGGTCGAAGCCGCCGTCGAGGCCGCGCAGAAGGCCGGGGTCGACTTCGTGCTCAACGCCCGCACCGACGCCTTCATCAAGACCGACCCCGAGACCGCGCTGACCGAGGCGATCACTCGCGGCCGCGCCTACCTCGACGCGGGCGCGTCCAACTTCTTCGTGCCCGGCAAGCTCGACGAGGCCCAGGTCGCGCGGCTCGTCGAAGAACTCGGCGAGCGCAAGGTCAACCTCATCGGCATCCCCGGCTCGATCCCGCTGGCCCGGGCGCAGGAGCTCGGCGTCTCCCGCGTGTCGTACGGCCCGTGGAGCCAGAACGTCGCCCTGACCGCGCTGGCCAAGCTCGCCGAAGACGTCTACGCCGGCGGCGGCCTGCCCGCCGACACCCGGAAGCTCAACTGATCAGCGGATACGCAGGCGACGCATGAGCTTCAGCCCGGACAGCATGCTTTCGACGTACTTCTCGTAGCCCTGTCCGGGCCGCGGGCCCATGACCTGCTTCTTCAGCACGGCCAGGTTCTGCCCGTCGGTGTACTTGAGCAGGCCCTGGTCGCCGTGGCGGGCGCCGACCCCGGAGCTCTTCACGCCTCCGGACGGCGTCCCCTTCGCGGCGAACGCGGTCGCGAGGATGTCGTTGACGTTCACGTTGCCGGACTCCAGGCGCGCCGCGACCGCTCGCGCGGCGCCGATGTCGCGGCCCCAGACCGAGGCGTTGAGGCCGTAGTCGGTGTCGTTGGCCAGCTCGACGGCCTCGTCGACGGTCCGGTACCGGTGCAGCGCGATGACCGGCCCGAACGTTTCGGTCACGCCGCAGACCATGTCCTTGGTGACGCCTTCGAGGATCGTCGGCTCGAAGAACGCGGGGCCGAGGTCGGGGCGCGGCTTGCCGCCGCAGAGCACGGTCGCGCCCTTCGCGACCGCGTCGTCGACGTGCTCCTTGACCCGGCGCATGTGGTCGGGCGAAACGAGTGAGCCCATGTCGGGCCCGAAGTCGTAGGCCGCGCGGACGTCCAGCGCGTTCGTGGCCGCCACGAACGCGTCCTTGAACTCGTCGTACCGGGACTCCGGCAGGTAGATCCGCTCGATGTGCATGCAGATCTGACCGGTGTTGCCGAACGCGCCGAAAATGGCGCCCTGCACGGCTTCCGCGATGTCGGCGTCGTCGAGGACGATCATCGGGTTCTTGCCGCCGAGCTCCAGGCAGCAGCCGATGAGGTTGCGCCCGGCCCGCTCGCCGATCACGCGTCCGGTGGCCGTGGAGCCGGTGAACATCACGTAGTCGGCCTGGTCGATCAGCGTCGGGCCGACGTCGGGGCCCTCGCCACAGACGACCTGGAACAGGCCCTCCGGCAGGCCGGCCTCCTCCAGCATCTTGATGCCGTAGAGCGGCGAAAGCGCGGTCTTGTTGTCCGGCTTCAGGACGACCGCGTTGCCGGCCATCAGCGCCGGGATAGCGTCGGAAATGCCGGTGGCGAACGGGAAGTTCCACGGCGCGATGATGCCGACGACTCCCTTGGGCTGCCGGACCTCGGTCGACGACGTCAGCAGCGGCACCGGCCCGCCGCGCTTGGTCGGCGCCAGCAGCTTGGCGGCCCGCCGCAGGTAGTGGCTCATCACCATCGCGGGGTCGCAGGTTTCTTCGATCGCCATCCGCCGGTTCTTGCCGCTCTCGACCTGGATGAGGTCGGTCACGGCCCGGGCGCGGTCGACGAAGAGCGCGTGCGCCCGCTTGAACACCGCCAGCCGTTGTTTGAGCGGCGTGGCGGCCCACCTGCGTTGCGCCTCGCGGGCGGCGGCGAACGCCTGCTCGATGTCGGCCGGCGTCGACTGCGGCAGCTCGACGAGCACGTCGCCGGTGTAGACCTCGGTGAGCTTCCAGGTTTCGCCGGACGAACCCGGCACGCGGGCGACCAGCTCGCGCAGGAACGCGTCGGTCACCGACGCCGGGCGGGTGAGTTCGAGCGGGGTCACGGTCACGATCCGCTCCCGAGGACGAGCCGAGCGCCCATTTCGCCGATCATGATGGCGGGCGCGTTGGTGTTGCCGCCGGTGATCGACGGCATGATCGAGGCGTCGCAGACCCGCAGGCCCTCGACGCCGCGCACCTTGAGGTCGGGACCGACGACCGCGAGCTCGTCGACGCCCATCCGGCAGGTTCCGACGCCGTGGTAGACCGACGTCGCGCGGTTGAGGATCGCGTCGCGCAGCTCCTGGCCGCGCAGGTTCGTGCCGGGGTGGATCTCTTCCTTGACCGCGCCCTTGAACGCCTTCGACGCGAAGATCTCGCGGACCATCTCCGAGCCCTCGGCGAGCACCTCCAGGTCGCCCGGATCGGACAGGTACTGGAAGTCGATGAGCGGCGCCGCCGTGGGGTCGGCCGACGCCAGCCGGAGCGTGCCGCGGCTCTTCGGGTAGATCAGCGTCGACAGCACAGTCAGCGCGGGGCGCTTGTCGACGTCGTGCCGGATCGGCGCGTCCTGGTTGGGCGAGACGTACGCCCACGGAAGGAGGTGCAGCTGGAGGTCGGGAACGGCGTCGGCCTGCGAGGTCTTCAGGAACGCGACCGCCTCGAAGACCGAGTTGGCCAGGAACGTGGTGCCGGGCTTCAGCAGCTCGCGGGCCAGGCCGCGGGCGAAGTACGACGCCGCGCCCTTGTTCTTGCTGGAGGACACGTGGAACGTCAGCGCGTGGAACATGTGGTCGTGCATGTTGTCCCCGACGGGCAGATCGGCGAGGACGTCGATGCCGTGCTCCTTGAGGTGCTCGGCGTGGCCGATCCCGGACAGCATGAGCAGCTGCGCGGAGCCGACGAACCCGGCGGAGAGGATGACCTCCTTGCCGGCGCGGATCGTGCGCGGCCGGCCGCCGTCGACGACCTCGACGCCGACGGCGCGGCCGTTCTCGAAGAGGACCTTCTTCACCAGCACGCCGGACTGCAGTTGGAGGGTCGGCGGCGCGAGGTGGTGGAGGTAGCCGCGTGAGGCGCTGTAGCGGAGGCCGTCGGCGGCATTCTGCTGCATCCGGCTGACGCCCTCTTGGGACTCGGCGTTGTAGTCGTCGAGGACCTTGCAACCGAGCGCGTCGGACGTGGCGTCGATGAACTGCAGCGAGCCTTCCTGCGGGGTCTTGGCACGGGTGACCCGGATCGGGCCGCCCGCGCCCCGGAACGCGTTCTCGCCGTCCTCGAAGTCCTCCATGCGCTTGTAGGCGGCGTTGACGCGGTCGGCGTCCCAGCCGGTGTTGCCCTCGGCGGCCCAGGAGTCGAAGTTGGCGCGGTTGCCGCGGACGTAGACCATGCCGTTGATGGAGCTGGAGCCGCCGACGACCTTGCCGCGCGGCACCGGCATCCGGCGATCGAGAACGTGTTTCTGCGGGATGCCGTAGAAGCCCCAGTCGTTGAGGGCCTTGAGCTGCGGCACCGCGTGCATCGGGCCCACCAGCCCGGGCTTCTTGACCAGCAGCTGCTCGTCGCTCTTCCCGGCTTCGAGGACGATCACGCTGGCCCCGGACTGCGCCAGCCGGCCCGCGATCGCCGCCCCCGAGCTCCCCGACCCGACGACGACGTAGTCGGCCTCGTCGCCGCGCGGCGCCTTCTTCGCCATGTCCGCTCCTCGATCCGGCCCGCCACAAACTATAACCTGTTCTAGTTTGCTCACGGTATAGCTTCGCCGCCTCGGAGCGCAACGGGTACTCCTACGTCACGCCCATGGCCTTCTTGATCTCCGCGACGAGCTTGCGCACCTGGCCGGCGTCCACGCTGTTGTAACAGAACGTGTTCATGTCCACCTGGTCCCCGCCGCTGGCGGGGTTCTTCACAACTTCGGTGGAGGCGCCGTCGACGACGAACGTCAGCCGTCCCGGCCGGGAGAACCCGGGCTCGGAGTTGCTGATTCTCTTGATCTTCGTGACGCTGAAGGTGTGCTTGCGGTCGGTGCCGAAGAGGCCGTCCTTGAGGGCCGCGCTGATGGTGACTTCCGTGCCGCTGAACCGGATCGAGCGCCGTCTGGCGTGCATGCTTCCTCCCCGCGAAGCCGGAGGAAAAACTGTAAGCAGTCACCCCATCGAGCGACAAGGCGTCAAGTGTGACATCGCGTCACGATCCGCCACTATGCTCAGGCCGGGCGTCCGTTCGGCGGCGTCCGGCAGAGGGGGATCCATGTCCGAGCAGTACCCACCCGGCGCCACGCCGCCCAACCCGCCGCAGTGGATGCAGGTGGCGCCGGCGCCGCCCGGGCCCCGGGGGCGCAACACGTTCGCGGTCGCGTCGCTGATCTTGGGGATCCTGGGCGTCTGCGGGTTCTCGCTCGTGCTCGGACTGATCTTCGGCATCGTGGCGCTGGTGCAGATCGGCCGGACCAACCAGACCGGCCGCGGGATGGCGATCGCCGGGATCGTGATCAGCCTGGTGTGGGTGGGTGCGCTGACGATCGGCGTGATCGTCCTGGTGAACCGCGCCGAACTCCTGGGAACGACCCCGACGATCGTCGGCTTGAAGCCCGGCGAGTGCTACACGACGCCGCCGGCGTACAGCCTCGACGCGACGAAAGTGTCGTGCACGGTTCCCCATGACGGCGAAGCGTTCGCGACGGTGCCGCTGAAAGGCTACTTCGAGGGCGAGTACCCGGGCGAGGACACCCTGGAAGCCCAGGCGAAGGCCGGCTGCGATGCCCAGCGTGCGGCGATGTTCGGGCCGGGGTACGTCCCGCCGGTCGAAGCCTCGGTGGGGGTCTTCTACCCCGACAGCAAGGCTTGGCTGGCCGGGAAGTCCGCTGCGGTGTGCACCTTTCAGGTCACTTCGGAGCAGCAGTTGACGGGGCCGCTCCCCCACTGAACCAGCAGTTCACCGGCGCCGGTCAGAGTCCCTGCCGCAGCGCGTCGGCCGCCCGGGCGAGGTCCGCGCGGACCTCCCGGGCCGCCCGCGCCGCGCCCTTCGCCTGGTGTCGCTGGAGACTCAGCGCGTACACGTTCCACAGCCCCGTGACCGCCGCCGCCGTGATGCGGACGATCGGGTCGTCGGGCGTGGCGCCTGATCGGGTGGCCAGCGCCTCGACCGCGGCCTCCGTCAGCCGGTCGCGGGCCGCTCGGTGGTGCGCCACCAGCGCCGGGGTCGTCCGGATCAGCTCGCCGAACCGGCGGACCTCCGCCCAGCTGTGCCGCCGCGCCGACGCGACCAGGAAGTCCAGCTCCTCGCCGAGCACCTCGAGCGCCGCGTCCAGGGGCGCGGTGTCGGCGAGCCGCGCGCTCAGCGCCTCCACCTGCGGGTCCCAGCGGTCGGCGAGCAGCGCTTCCTTGCTGCCGAAGTGGTTGAAGACCGTCTTTTCGGTGACCCCGCACGCGCGCGCGACGTCGGCGACGCGGACCGCGTCGAACCCGCGCTCCAGGAACATCACGGTCGCCGTGTCCGACAGCTGCTGCCGCAGTTCGCGCTTCCGCCGCTCCCGCAGCGTCTCGGGTTCCCGCACCGGCCCATCGTACAGCAGGAGTACTGTTTACAGTGACTGTAACGAATGGAGCGACCCATGAGCGAGTTCGAGATCGTCCGCGAGTACCCGCAGCCCCGCCCCCGGGTCTGGCGCGCCCTCACCGACCCGGCCCTGGTCCCGCGCTGGACGTCGACCGGCCGCGGCGGCAGACCCGAAGGTTTCGCACCCGAAGTCGGCACGAAGTTCCGGTTCGTCGGCCGGCCGGTCCCGGGCTGGGACGGCATCGTCCGCTGCGAAATCCTCGCGGCCGACGCACCCGAACTCCTGAGCTTCAGCTGGCGCAACGAGGAAACCGACCCACCCAGCACCGTGACGTGCCACCTCGCCGAGACGGCGACCGGGACCCGCCTCACCTACCGGCACACGGGGTTCCGCGGCGCCGGCGGGTTCTTCATGTCCCGGCTGCTGCACCGGGTCCGGCGCCGGATGCTCACCGAGGGCCTGCCCGGCGTCCTCGCCGAACGCGACTGGTAGCGCGCCGGACGGACGTCAGCCCGGCACCGGGTCGGGTTCAACCCCGAGCACGTCGTCGGCGAGCCCGGCCGCGAGAGCCCGCAGCGCCGCGTCCAGGTACACCGTCAAATCGGCGTCGGCGCGGGCGGACCAGCGGTCGTACGCCGCGCGGCAGGCCGCCAGCACCGCGCGCCCCACCACCAGCGGGTAGAGCGACTCCTCCGGCTGCCCGGATCGGCGGGCGACGAACGCGCTCACCGCGCGCTCCCACGCGTCGTAGTGCACCGCCGCGCTCGCGGCCAGGTCCGGCACCGTGCTCAGCAGCGTCATCCGCCTGCGCAGCTCCGGCACGTCGTCCGCGCGGTAGTGGTTGGCCGCCAGTACCGCGCGGCGGACCGCCTCCAGCACCGGCAGGTCCGCCGGCATTTCGGCCAGCAGGGCCCGGATCGTCGCGACCTCGGTGTCGAACTCGTTCCAGAGCACGTCCGCCTTGGCGTCGTAGTACCGGAAGAACGTCCGCCTGCTGACTCCGGCCGCGGTGGCGATCTGGTCGACGGTCGTCTCGTGGAAGCCCTGCTCACTGAACAGCCGCAGCGCGGCGACCTCTAGTTCGCGCGCGCTGGTGCCCGGCGGGCGGCCCCGGCGGTTCGCGGGCCGGGCGAGCACGTCATCGGTCATCCGGGTGCCGTTCCTTCGAGAGCCTTGATTATCGACACGCGGTGACATTACTCCCCGGGCGAGCTGAGCACCGCGGAGTGCAAGGCACTGATCGACGAGTTCGAGCCCATGCAGGTCTTCTACGTCACCGTCGGCGGCATCGACTCGACGCTGCCGGCCCTCGGGCACCGCAGCATCCACGATCTCGGCCGCGACGACGTCCGGATCCCGGAGACGTTCACCCGCACCCTGGGCACCGACGTCCCGGCCCCGACCCGTCAGTGCGAGTGGGCCTCTTCCAGAGTGGCTCCCGCCAGGCGGGCCGTGACCCCGCGGCGGAAGTTCGGGCAGTCGTGGACGTCCTCGCGCGGGCACGCCAGGCCGTGCGCGATCGCCGTGCGGGCGGCCTGTGCCTGGGCGATCCGCCGGTCGAGCTCGGCGAGCTTGCGTTCGTGCAGCTCGCGCCAGCCCTCCGCGGCCGACGTGCGCAGGTCCATGAGCGTCTTCAGTTCGCGCAGGGTGAACCCGACGTCCCGGAAGATCAGGATCTCGCCGACCAGCTCGACGGCCGAAGGCGGGTAACGCCGCTGGCCCGCGACCCGTTCCGGCGCCGGGAGCAGCCCCTGCTCCTCCCAGTACCGCAGCGCCGAGGTGGCCACGCCGGTGCGGTGGGCCAGCTCGCCGATCGTCAGCAGCTCCTCGGACATTTGACTTCGAGCGTACTTGAAGCCGTTGACTCGCGGCATGGCGAAGACAGGGCTCAAGCGGCGGATGATCGAGCAGTTCCACCACCCACGCGGCGTCGGCGGGCGGGTGGCCGGGTTTGTGATGGCCCACCGGAGCTCGAACCGGCGGCGGAACATCTGGGTGGTCGAACTGCTGGACATCCAGCCCGAGGACCGGGTGCTCGAAGTCGGCTTCGGCCCCGGGATCGCCCTCGGCGAACTGGCCGCCCGCGCCACCCGGGGCCGCGTCTACGGCGTCGACCACTCCGCGGTCATGGTCGGGCGCGCGAGCCGGCGAAACCGGGCCGCGGCTGACCGGATCGAACTGATCCACGCCTCGGTGGAGCGGTTGCCGTCGTTCGGCGAACCGCTCGACGCCGTCCTCGCGGTGAATTCTTCGGGTTTCTGGCCCGATCCCCCGCAGCGGCTGCGCGAGCTGCGGGGCCTGCTGCGTCCCGGCGGTCGCATCGCGCTCGCGTCCCAGCCGCGGTGCCCCGGCGCGAACCGGGACACCACGACCAGGGCCGCCGGCGAACTCCAGGACCTGCTCGCCAAGGCGGGCTTCACCGAGCTGCGGGTCGAGACGCTCGACCTCGACCCGCCGGTCGCCTGCGTTATCGGCGTCACCCCACGGTGAAGCTCGCGGTCAGCGTGGCCGCCGAACTGGAGCCCACGTAGACCTCGATCTTTCCCGGCTCGACGCGGAACTTCGCTGCGTTGTCGTAGAAGCCGACGTCGTCCGGGGTCAGGGTGAACGAGACCGTCTTCGAAGCACCCGCGTCCAAGGTGACCCGCTGGAACCCGCGCAGCCGCCGGACGGGCTGCACGATGCTCGCGACCGGATCGCGCAGGTACAGCTGGACGACCTCGTCGCCCGCGCGGCCGCCCGTGTTGGTCACCCGGGCGGTCACCTGGATCCGGCCGCCGCGGGCGGACATCCGCGTGTCCGAAAGGCGCAGGCCGTCGACGCGGAACGTCGTGTACGAAAGGCCGTAGCCGAATTCGTACAGCGGACCGGACTCCAGGTCGAGGTACTTCGAGGTGTACTTGTTGTTCGGATCGGCCGGGCGTCCGGTGTTCTCGTGGTTGTAGTAGATCGGGACCTGGCCGACGGCGCGCGGGAAGCTCACCGGCAGCTTGCCGCCCGGGTTGACCGTGCCGAACAGGACGTCGGCGACCGCGTGCCCGCCCTGCACCCCCGGCGCCCACGCCTCGAGGATCGCCGGCGCGTTGTCGTGCAGGTAGGGGATCGTCAGCGGCCGGCCGTTGACCAGCACCACCACGAACGGCTTCCCGGTCTCCTTGATCGCGGCCACCAGCTGCTGCTGCACCCCGGGCAGGTCGATGTTGCTGCGAGCGGCCGCCTCACCGCTCATGGCGGCGGTTTCGCCGACCACGACGACGGTGACGTCGGCCGCGCGGGCGGCCTGCTGCGCGGCGGCGAACCCGCTGGTGTCGGTCCCGTCGACGGTGCAGCCCGCGGTGTAGGTCACCGCGGCCCCGGGCGCCGCGGCCTTGATCCCGTCGACGACGGTCACCGGCGGGGTCGTGCCCGCGCCGGTGCCCAGGCCCGCCCAGGTGCCGTTGAGGTCGTAGGTCGCCGCGCCGAGCGGGCCGACCACGGCCACCGAGCCGACCGACTTGGCCAGTGGCAGCACCGGCCCGTCGTTCTTGAGCAGCACCATGCACCGCCCGGCGGCCTGCCGCGACGCGGCGAGCGCGGCGGGCGACGGCGCCTTCACCTCGCCGGCCTCGTCGACGTACGGCCGTTCGAAGAGGCCGAGCTTGACCTTGACCAGCAGGATCCGGCGGACGGCGTCGTCGATCTGGTCGCGGGTGATCCGCCGTTGGGCCAGCAACTGTTCCCCGAACTTCACGTAGTTGGTGCTGACCATCTCCATGTCCACCCCGGCCGGCAGCGCGGCGGCCGCGGCGTCCGCGCCGTCGCCGGCCAAGCCGTGCAGGATCAGCTCCTCGATGCCCGTGTAGTCGCTGACGACGAACCCGCGGAAGCCGTACATTCCCTTGAGGACGTCGTGCAGGACGTAGCCGTTGCCGTGCGCGGGGACGCCGCTGATGGTGTTGAAGCTGGCCATCACGGTCGCCACGCCGGCCTCGACGCTCGCCTTGAACGGCGGCAGGTAGAGGTTGTGCAGGCGCTGCAGCGAGACGTCGACGGTGTTGTAGTCGCGGCCGCCTTCCGCGCCGCCGTAGGCGACGAAGTGCTTGGCGCAGGCGGCGAGGCGGTCCGGGGACGAGTAGTCGCCGCCCTGGTAGCCGCGGACCTTGGCGACGGCCATTTGCGAGTCCAGGTAAGGGTCTTCGCCGTTCCCTTCCGCGATGCGCCCCCAGCGCGGCTCGTGCGTGACGTCCATCATCGGCGCGTAGGTCCAGTGGATGCCGCTGCGCCGGGCTTCCTTCGCCGAGACCGTCGCGTCGGCGGCCGGCACGCCGGGGTCGAAGCTCGCGCCCTGGGCCAGCGGGATCGGGAAGTTCGTGGTGTACCCGTGGATCACGTCGAGGCCGAAGATCAGCGGGATGCGCAACCGGGTCTGTTCGACGGCGATCTTCTGCAGCGCGTTGAGCTTCGCGGCACCCACCACGGAGAACACTCCGCCGAGCTGCCCGGTCGCGAGCGACGTCCGTGCGAGGTCTTCGGTGCCGACCAGCTGGAGCTGCCCGAGCTTCTCGGCGAGGGTCATCTTCCTGAGCAGGTCCTCGACCCGCGGGTTCCGTTCGGGCCGGACCGCGGGGTCCGCCGCAGCGGCCGGGGCGAGCGCCGTGGCGACTCCCCCGGCGGCGAGGAGACCGCCGACTCCGGCGAGCAGGCTCCGCCGGTTGACGCCGTCGGCGGACGGCGAAGCGACTGCTTGGCTCTCGGGCTGTTCCATGGCGGGGACCCTTTCGCGAGAGAACGAGGGCCGTCAGCATAAGCACGATCGACGCCCGGCGACCGGTTGGTTTTTCCTTGCCGCGAACGCTTGTGGTCCGGCCACGGGAGTCCTACGGTCGGATGCGGACCGACACGTCGAGGGGGCACCGTGCGGGCGTTCGGAGCTGTCCTGGCAAGCACTCTTCTGGCAAGCGCTTTCCTGGCAAGCACCGTCCTGCTGACCGGCGCGACTCCCGCGCTCGCGGACGCGACGTGGTCGCCGTACCCGATCGCCTGGACGACCTGTCCGGACGACCCGGACAACCCCGGCGTTCCCGACGGGGAATGCGGCACGCTCCGGGTGCCACTCGACTGGGACCGGCCGCACGGGCCGTCGATCGGCCTCGCGGTGGCCCGGCACCGCGCCACCGACCCGGCGCACCGCGTCGGCGTGCTCATGGCCGACGCCGGCGGCCCCGGCACGTCCGGCGCGGAGATCCCGCTGTCCCCCGGCTACTTCGGCGCGGAAGTCGAGGCCCGGTTCGACGTCGTGGGCTTCGACCTGCGCGGGACCGGCAACAGCAGCTACATCGGCTGCGAGATCCCCGACGCCGCACCCGACAACGAGCCCGCCGATCGGGCGCGGTTCGAGGCGCTGCGCGCCTACGACCGGCAGGTGGTCACGGACTGCCGAGCCCGGAACCTGCCGGTCTTCGACCACGCCGACACCGCCGTCAACGCCCGCGACCTGGACGCGGTCCGCCGCGCACTGGGCGAGGACCGGATCAGCTTCCACGGCGCCTCCTACGGCACGCTGCTCGGCCAGCAGTACGCCGAGCGGTACGGCGACCACGTCCGCGCGATGGTGCTGGACGGCGTCATCGACCACAGCGTCGATCTCGAGCACTTCGTGGGTGACCGGGCCGCCGCCGTGGACGAGCTGTTCGGGCAGTTCACCGCGTGGTGCGCCGCCACCACGACGTGCGCACTGCACGGCCGGGACGTCCTGGCGACCTGGCGTCAGGCTCAGGTCGCCGCCGACGCGATGCCGTTCCCGCACAACTGGTTGCGCGACCGGGTGCACCAGGACATGCGCATCCCGGACTGGGATGACGTGGGCCGGGTGATCGCCGACACCGCGGCCGGTACCTCGCCGATGCGGGCGGAGTTCGTCTACAACTACACGTCGATCCGCCTGGCCGTCGTCTGCCAGGACTTCGACCTGCGGATGCCGACCTTCGCGCGATATGCGGCGATGCACGCCGAAGAGCTGCGCCGGTCGCCGATCATGCGCGGCAGCACGATCGGCCACGACGAAGCGACCGCGTGCCTCGGTGTCGCCGGCCCGCCCGCGAACCCGCCGCACCGGCTGAACGTCTCGAAAGCGCCGCGGATCCTGCTGCTCAGCAGCCGCTACGACCCGGCGACGCCGTACGCCTGGGCGGTGAACGCCCACCGCCAGGCGCCGGCGAACACGACGCTGCTGACCTACGAAGGCTCGGGGCACGGGGCCTACCGGCGCACCCCGTGCACCCGGGCGGCGGTGGACGGCTACCTGCTGACCCTGAAGACACCCCACCACGACTTCAGCTGTCCCGCCTGATCCACCGCCACCCGGTCCGGCTCAGCCCAGGTGCGAGCTGAGCACCGAGTAGTCGTTGCCGACGTTGGTGTAGACGCCCGGGAAGTCCTTGCGGGCACAGCCTTCGCCCCACGAGACGATGCCGGCGAGCTTGCCGTCGACGTAGGCCGGGCCACCGGAGTCGCCCTGGCAGGAGTCCTTGCCGCCTTCGGGCACGCCCGCGCAGAACATCGACGCCTTGTCGTACTTCGCCCCACCGGTGCTGTACTTCTCCGCGCAGGTGTCGTTGTCCACCACCGGCACCGACACCTTGAGCAGCGTGTCGGAGACGTCGCCGCCCTCGGACGTCGTGCCCCAGCCGACCACCGTGACGTCCTTGCCCGCCTGGTAGGCCGCGTCACCGGCCGACTGCACCAGCGTGGCCGGCTCGTACGGGAGGTCCTTGTCGAGCGTCAGCACGGAGTTGTCGTGCTGCATGCCGCTCATGTCGAAGCCCGGGTTCTGCCAGACGTCGCTCACGCCGGCCTTCGTGCCGGAGGTGTCACTGAACTTCGTCTGCCCGCCGATGATCTCCATCCGGGACGCTTCGACGCCGTCGGTGCAGTGCGCGGCGGTCAGCACCTTGTTCTTCGCGACCAGGGTGCCGGCGCAGTGCTGCGCGCCGTTGACGTTGAAGATCACGGTGGCCGGGAACTCGTCGATCGTGGTCGGCGTGCCGCCCACGATCCGCGGGTCACCGGCCGACGCACCGGGTGCGGCGACGACGGCGAAGGCTGCTGCCGCGGTGAGGACCATCGCGGCTCGCCGGACCACGGAACGTCCGTCTACCTGCATGAACATCTCCCTTCGGGGACCTGGAAGCTGGTACCCGGGGAGCAGACCAGACCGGCCGTGGTCGCGGTTAGCTACGAAAGTCGCTTCCTGACAAGTTGGGAACATTGGTTGGTTTTTGTCCGACTTGAGTGGCGGAGAATCACGGGACGCGGTAGGTCACAGGTCAATCCTTGACATGACGCCAACAGGGACTTACCGTTTTCCCACGCCGCCGGGTTGTCCAGACCATTTACATCGTGAAAGGACACCTCGATGCGCGTGCGTTCCCTGCTCGTCCTGCTGGCGATTCCGGCCCTGGCCGCCGCCACCGCCCTCCCCGCGCTGGCGGCCGACCCGTCGGTGGCCCCGGGTGGCAACTTCGACCTGGGGATCTGGCAGCTGCAGGAGCCGGTCGGCTCCCCCGGGTCGCCGACCACCATCTCCTCGTCCCGCCTGAAGGGCGCGAACGGCTTCCAGGACAGCTACTTCTACACCGACACCCGCGACGGCGCGATGACGTTCTGGGCGCCGGAAAAGGGCGTCACCACGCCGAACTCGAACTACGCGCGGTCCGAGCTGCGCGAGATGAACCGCGACGGCTCGGCCGCGAACTGGTCATTGAGCGGGTCGCACAAGCTGAACGCGACGCTGCGCGTGGTGTCGGTGACGTCGAACGTGTGCGTGGGCCAGGTCCACCTCGGCACCGGCGGATCATCGACGAAACCGTTGCTGGAGCTGTACTACCGCTCCAGCGGCGACATCGTCCTGGGCACGGAGAACTCCCCCGACGGCGGCCAGACGTCGCACACGGTCGGACACGTGGCGGTCGGCAAGACGTGGACCTACACGATCGGGATCTCGGGTGGCAACACCATCGACCTGACGGTCAACGGCAGCGTCACCCACTACTCGATCCCGTCGTCGTTCAAGGCGTACAAGCAGTACTTCAAGGCGGGCTCGTACAACCAGTCCTCGTCGAGCAGCACGACCAAGGGCGCGCGGGTCGCGTTCTACGGCCTGACCGTTTCGCACGGCTGACCACTCCCGGCCCGGTGGCCGCCACCACCGGACCGGGTGAGTGTCAGCGCCAGCCGAGCTCCGGGGCCACGTGCGTGAGGATGCTCTCCAGCACGTGCGCGTTGTAGTCGACCCCCAGCTGGTTCGGGATGGTCAGCAGGAGGGTGTCCGCGGCCTGGACCGCCTCGTCCTCCTTGAGCTCCCGCACCAGCTCGTCCGGCTCGGCGGCGTACGAGCGCCCGAAGATCGCGCGGGTGTTCTCGTCGATCATGCCGACCTGGTCGCGCGAGTTGCGGTCGCCGCCGAAGTACGCGCGGTCCTGGTCGTTCGTCAACGCGAAGATGCTGCGGCTGACCGACACGCGCGGCTCGCGCTCGTGACCGGCCTCCGTCCACGCCTCGCGGTAGGCCTCGATCTGCTTGCGCTGCTGGACGTGCAGCGGCTCGCCCGTCTCGTCGTCCTTGAGCGTGGAGCTCTGCAGGTTCATCCCCAGCTTCGCGGCCCAGACGCTCGTCGCGTTCGAGCTGGAGCCCCACCAGATGCGGTCGCGCAAGCCCTCGGAGTGCGGCTCGAGCCGCAGCAGGCCCGGCGGGTTGGCGAACATCGGGCGCGGGTTCGGCTGCGCGAAGCCCTCGCCGTCGAGCAGTTTGAGGAAGACCTCGGTGTGCTGCCGGGCCATGTCGGCGTCGGTCTCGCCGTCGGCGGGGGCGTACCCGAAGTAGCGCCAGCCCTCGATCACCTGCTCGGGGGATCCCCGGCTGATGCCGAGCTGGAGCCGGCCGCCCGAGATCAGGTCGGCCGCCCCCGCGTCCTCGACCATGTACAGCGGGTTCTCGTAGCGCATGTCGATCACGCCGGTGCCGAGCTCGATCTTCGAGGTGCGCGCCCCGATCGCCGAGAGCAGCGGGAACGGGCTCGCCGCCTGCCGCGCGAAGTGGTGCACGCGGAAGTACGCGCCGTCGACGCCGAGCTCCTCGGCCGCGACCGCCAGGTCGATCGACTGGTGCAGGAAGTCGGCGGCGGACCGGGTCTCGGAGTGCGGGCTCGCCGACCAGTGGCCGAACGAGAGGAAGCCGATCTTTTTCACACCTCTCCCAGCGTCCGGCGACCGGAAATGATTCCCGGGTGTGAGCGGGCCGACCGCCGCCGCACCCCTCGCGCGGCGGCGGCCGGAGAGCTCAGCCGCAATGTTCGGCGCGCTCCTGGTCGGTCATCGGCGCGGTGTGCTGGGTGATGTCCCCGGTCGAGCCGGGCACCGGGCCGTCCGCGTCGAAGTCCTGGTACCAGATGTAGTGGTCGTAGAACTTGTCCGGGAAATGCATTTCGTAGGTGCCGTGCACCTTCTGCATCCTCGGCGCGCGTTCCACCCAGCCCTTTTCCCCGGGCCGGACGTCGACGTTGGTCGCCTGTCCTTCGGTGTGCGAAGACTCCCAGGTGTGCTGGTAGGACGTCTCGATCGACACTTTGAACACTTCCGAGAAACCGTATTCGGCGGACAGCGACACGCCGAAGCTGTTCGATTCGCCCGTCGTGTCGGACCAGTTCACCGTGCTGCGCTGCAAATCGCCGGTGCAGTTGAAAGCCGCTTCGCCGACCTGGTGCCCGTCCCCGGTGTGCTCCTCCGGCGGACCAGACGGGTGGAACACGCAGGAATCCGTGCCGTTGTCGCACTTGTCGAGCAGTTCGCGCGCGGTGGGCTGGCCGTCGGCCGACGCGCCCGGCGCTGTGAGCACGAGGCCGGCCGCGGTCAGCAGACCGAGGCCCGCCGCCGTCCACGCGTTGCGCTTGCTGGTCATGGTGGCACTCCTTCGCTCAGCTGAAACCGATGGACTGCGTGCGGTCGTTCATGAAGGACCCGACGTTCCCGGTGTTCTCCTTGAACGGGCCGTCCCGGTCGCCGCCGAGGTTCGGCTCCGGGTAGAGCCAGACCCAGCAGTCGCCCCACGGCTGCACGGACGAGATCTTGTTCTTCCAGTCGTCGCCCAGGTCGAACTGCCAGTTGACCCAGCCGTCCTTCTTGCACAGTTCGGGTCCGGTGATCGTCAGCGAGTTCCCGGTGTAGTCGGGACCGTCGAAGAAGGTGCCCTGCACGACATCGCCGTCCGCTTCCGCGACGGCCATCGAGCGCTGCAGGCCCGAAGAACAGTGCTGCACACCGGTTTCCGAATTCAGCACGCAGTGCCGGGTGACGTTCGCGGCAGCCGCGGGAACGGCGCCGAGCAGGGAAACGACCGACGCGGCAGCCGCGGCCGTCATGGCTGTTCTGGTCCAGTTGTTCGCCATTGTGGTTCCTTTCTCCGGAATGGAAAAGATCTTCGCCATCGAAAGTACGTCGATACGGACGAACCGGGGCGACGGGTGCCCATCGGGACTTCGGGGTTTGCCTGAATCCGCTGAGGAGGTCGGCGTCGGACTGCGCGCGAATGGGAGCCGGGGTACAGTACGCCGTCCGCGTTAGGCTTGGGTGATGACGCTGACCGACGACGAAACGCAGATGGTGGCCTTGACCGCGGAGTTCGTCGACGAGCGCGTCCGCCCCCGCGTCCGCGAATTCGAGGCCGACGACGTCTACCCCGCCGAGTTGATCGACGAGATGAAGACGCTCGGGTTCTTCGGCCTGCTGGTCCCCGCCGAACACGGTGGCGTCGACGTCAGCGCCGCGTGTTTCGCCCGGGTCACCGAAGAGCTCGCTCGCGGTTGGATGAGCCTCGCCGGGGCGATCGGCGGGCACTCCGTGATCACGTACCTCATCAAGACGTTCGGCACGCCCGGCCAGCGCGCGAAGTACCTGCCCGCCATGGCCGACGGCAGCGTCCGCGCCACGATGGCGCTGACCGAGCCCGGCGGCGGCAGCGACCTGCAGGCGATGCGCACCCACGCCGTTCCCGACGACAGTGCCGGTTCCGGCTGGTCGATCACCGGGTCGAAGACCTGGATCTCCAACGCCGCGCACTCCGGGCTGATCGGACTGCTGTGCGTCACCGACCGTGCCGCCTCGCCGGCCCACCGTGGGATGAGCGTCCTGCTGGTCGAGCCCGGCGACGGCCTGACCGTCTCCCCCAAGCTGCCCAAGCTGGGCTATCGCGGCGTCGAGGCGTGCGAACTGGTCTTCGACGCGATGTCCGTACCCGGTGACGCCGTCCTGGGCGGGACGCCGCACGAGGGCTGGGCGCAGATGATGCGCGGCCTCGAGGTCGGCCGCGTCCAGGTCGCCGCCCGCGCGGTGGGCGTCGGACAGGCGGCCCTGGACGACGCCGTGAAGTACGCGCAGGAACGCGAGTCGTTCGGCAAGCCCATCTGGCAGCACCAGTCGGTCGGCAACCTGCTCGCCGACATGGCCACCAAGGTGCGCGCGGCCCGCCTGCTCACCCTGGACGCCGCCGAGAAGCTCGACGCCGGTGAACGCGCCGACCTGGAGGCCGGGATGGCCAAGCTGTTCGCCTCGGAAGCCGCGATGCAGGTGGCGCTGGACGCGATCCGCGTGCACGGCGGCTACGGCTACTCGAAGGAATACGACGTCGAACGCTATTTCCGCGACGCGCCGCTGATGATCGTCGGCGAGGGGACCAACGAGATCCAGCGCACCGTCATCGCCGCCCAGCTCATCGCGCGCAACCGGATCCGGCTAAGCTGATCATGAAAAACCCGGCCGGGTGACACGCCGGTCATAACTTGACTCATTCCAGAGAAGCCCCCTAGGGTGACCGGAGTGATGACCGACTTCGAGGCGCAGCTGCGGGCGGTCTCGTTGCGGGTGACGCGGCCGAGGCTGGCCGTGCTCACCGCGCTGCGCGAGCACCCGCACGTCGACACCGAGACGGTGATCGCGCTGGTGCGGGCCGAGCACCCGACGGTGTCGCACCAGACGATCTACGACGTCCTGCGGGCGCTCACCGACACCGGCCTGGTGCGGCGCATCCAACCCGCGGGCGCGACCGCCCGGTACGAGTCCCGGGTCGGGGACAACCACCACCACGTCGTGTGCCGCACCTGCGGTGCGATCGCGGACGTCGACTGCGCCGTCGGCCACACCCCGTGCCTGACCGCCTCGGACGACCACGGTTTTGTGATCGACCAGGCGGAGGTCGTGTACTGGGGCACCTGCCCCGACTGTGCGGCCGACCCGAACATCCCCATGATTGCCGGTTCGGAAGGAAGTAGATGAGCAACACCCAGGACAACACCCCCTCGAGCGCACAGGGTGTGGACCAGAAGGCGGCGGCCGGCTGCCCGGTCGCGCACGACTCGGTGACCTCGCACGGCAGCGAGAGCGAGAACCCGGCGATCGATTCGCCGACTCCGAAGACGGGCGGCCGTCCGCGCGGCATCAAGGACTGGTGGCCCAACCAGCTCGACCTGACGGTGCTGCACGCGCACTCGTCGAAGAGCAACCCGCTGGGCGAGAAGTTCGCCTACGCCAAGGAGTTCGCGAAGCTCGACGTCGATGCCCTCAAGCGGGACATCACCGAGGTGCTCACCACCTCGCAGGACTGGTGGCCGGCGGACTTCGGCCACTACGGCGGCCTGATGATCCGGATGAGCTGGCACGCGGCGGGCACCTACCGCATCCACGACGGCCGCGGCGGCGCCGGTGACGGCGGTCAGCGCTTCGCGCCGCTGAACAGCTGGCCGGACAACGCCAACCTCGACAAGGCGCGCCGCCTGCTGTGGCCGGTCAAGCAGAAGTACGGCCAGAAGATCTCGTGGGCCGACCTGCTGGTGCTGGCCGGCAACGTGGCGCTGGAGTCGATGGGCTTCGAGACCTTCGGCTTCGGCTTCGGCCGCGTCGACACCTGGGAGCCCGAGGAGATCTTCTGGGGCCCCGAGGACGCCTGGCTCGGCGACGAGCGCTACGCGACCGACACCGAGATGGTGCCCGAGCTCGGCGCGACCGAGATGGGCCTCATCTACGTCAACCCCGAGGGTCCCCGCGGCAGTGCGGACTTCGAGGCGGCGGCCCACTTCATCCGGGAGACCTTCGCCCGGATGGCGATGAACGACGAGGAGACCGTCGCCCTCATCGCCGGTGGCCACACCTTCGGCAAGACCCACGGCGCCGGTGTCGCCGACGACCACGTGGGCCCGGAGCCCGAGGGCGCGCAGCTGGAGTCGCAGGGCCTCGGCTGGCTGAGCACCCACGGCAGCGGCAAGGGCGCCGACACGATCACCAGTGGTCTCGAGGTGACGTGGACGGACAAGCCGACCGAGTGGAGCAACCGCTTCTTCGAGATCCTCTTCGCCTACGAGTGGGAGCTCACGACGAGCCCGGGCGGCGGCAAGCAGTACGTCGCCAAGGACGCGCCGGAGATCATCCCGGACGCGTACGACCCGAACAAGAAGCACAAGCCGACGATGCTCACGACGGACCTGTCGCTGCGCTTCGACCCGGTCTACGGCCCGATCTCGCGCCGCTTCCTGGAGCACCCGGACGAGTTCGCGCTGGCCTTCGCCAAGGCGTGGTACAAGCTGCTGCACCGCGACATGGGCCCGGTCAGCCGTTTCCTCGGCCCGTGGGTCGCCGAGCCGCAGCTGTGGCAGGACCCGGTGCCGGCCGTCGAGGGTGACCTCGTGGGCGACGCCGACATCACCGCCCTCAAGGCGAAGGTGCTCGACTCCGGTCTCACGGTCGGCCAGCTGGTCAACACCGCGTGGGCGTCGGCCGCGACCTTCCGCTCCACCGACAAGCGCGGTGGCGCGAACGGTGCCCGCATCCGCCTCGAGCCGCAGCGGAACTGGGAAGTCAACCAGCCCGAGCAGCTCGCGACGGTCCTTTCGACCCTGGAAGGCATCCAGCGCGAGTTCAACGAGGCCGGCGGCGCGCAGATCTCGCTGGCCGACCTGATCGTGCTGGCGGGCTCGGCGGCGGTCGAGAAGGCGGCGCGCGACGCCGGCGTCGAGACGACGGTGCCGTTCCACCCGGGCCGCACGGACGCGACCCAGGAGCAGACGGACACGGACTCGTTCAAGGTGCTCGAGCCGCGCGCCGACGGGTTCCGCAACTACCTGCGGGCGGGCGAGAAGCTCCAGCCGGAGACGCTCCTGGTCGACCGCGCGTACATGCTCAACCTGTCGGCCCCGGAGATGACGGTCCTGGTCGGCGGCATGCGCGCCCTGGCCGGCGCCCAGCACGGCGTCCTGACCGACCAGCCGGGCGTGCTCACGAACGACTTCTTCGCCAACCTGCTTTCCCCGGGAACGCGCTGGAAGGCGTCGGAGTCCGACGAGAACGTGTACGAGATCGTGGACGTGAGCACGGACAAGCTGAAGTGGACCGCCACGGCGGTCGACTTGGTGTTCGGCGCGAACTCCCAGCTGCGGGCACTGGCCGAGGTCTACGCAAGCGACGACGCGCGTGAGAAGTTCGTGTCGGACTTCGTGGCCGCTTGGACGAAGGTCATGGAGCTGGACCGGTTCGATCTGGCGTGAGTTCGAGTTGCTGACGGGCCCGGCTGATCCTTGGGATCGGCCGGGCCCGTTCTTTTTGCGCGAATCCCAGCCCGGCGATCCTCGAGCAGGTCGTCGACGCTTCCGAACTGCTCGAGAAGATGGGGCGGTGACGCACCCCGCCGGACTCGTCACCGCGTGACTGTGGGCTCCGGGCGCAGAGCGTCGACGATCAGGTCGAGCATCCGGCCGATCCGCTCCGCGTCCTGACCGGCCGAAGTGGACAGGAAGACGCCGAGCAGCATCAAGGTGACGTCTTCCGGGTCGACGCCGGCGCGCAGCGTGCCCGCGAGCGCGCCCGCGTCGAGGATCGCGCCGATCGCCGCGGTGATGCGCCGGCGCGTCGCCGGCGTCGCGATGCGGCCGGAAGCCACGCTCGCGCGCAGGATGTCGCCCATTCCGCGCTTGGTCTCCACGAAAGCCGCGTAGCGATCCATCCACGCGCGCAGGGCAGCATCGGGCGGAAGCTCCCCGAGCAGCGCCGGGGCACTCGCGGTGACGTCGTCGAGCTCGGCCGCGTAGACGGCTTCGACGAGCGCCTCGCGGGTCGGGAAGTGGCGGTAGAGCGTGCCGATGCCGACGCCGGCCTCGCGGGCGATCGCCTCCAGCGCGACGGTGCCGTCGGCCGCGGCGAAGGCGGCTCGCGCGACCGCGACGAGCTTCTCCCGGTTGCGCCGCGCGTCGGAGCGCACCGGGCGGTCAGGTTCGGGCGAAGACAAAACGGAGGCACCTCCGGTTGTGCTACTGTCGGCTTAACGGAGGTTCCTCCGCTTCACCATCATCGCACGAAGACGGGACTACGCATGCCTTCCACCGAAAGTGCCCCGCGACCGGGTGGCGCCGGCGCGCTCGCCGGGCGGACCGTCGCCCGCGCCGGGTACGGGGCGATGCAGCTCGAACGCCTCCACGACGACCGCGGCGCGGCCGTCGCGCTGCTGCGCCGGGCCTTCGACCTCGGCGTCGACCACGTCGACACCGCCCAGTTCTACGGCAACGGCTTCGTCAACGAGATCATCCGCGAGGCCGTCCGGCCCGGGGACGACGTCCTGGTCGCCAGCAAGGTCGGCGCCGACCCCGACCCCGGCGGCCCGATCCCGCTCCGCCTGGCGCAACGGCCCGAGGAGCTGCGAGCGAGCGTCGAGGACAACCTGCGGGCGCTCGGTCTCGACCGGATCCCGCTGGTCAACCTGCGCCGCGCGGACCGGCGGCCCGGCGTCGTGGCCGAGGGCGACCAGCTCGTCGACCTCGACGACCAGCTCGCCGTGATGACCGCCCTGCGCGACGAAGGCAAGATCGGCGCGATCGGCCTCAGCAGCGTCACCCTCGACGTCCTGCGCCGGGCGCTCCCGGCCGGCATCGCGTGCGTGCAGAACGCCTACAGCCTCGTCGGGCGCGACGACGAAGACATGCTCGAGCTCTGCGTCGCGGAGGACATCGCCTGGGTGCCGTTCTTCCCGCTCGGCGGCGCCTTCCCCGGCCTGCCGAAGGTGACCGACGAGCCTGCGGTGCAGACCACCGCGCGGGAACTGGGCCGCACGCCGGCGCAGATCGGGCTGGCCTGGCTGCTGCACCGGGCCCCGAACGTCCACCTCATCCCCGGCACCGCGAACGCGGATCACCTGGCGGGCAACGTCTCCGCGGGCGAAATCGTGCTCGACGGCGAGACGCTGGCCACTCTGGACGCCGTCCTGTCCCGCTCGCTGGACGCCACGCTCGGCGGCTGATCCCGAGTCCAGGGCAGGACGACGCCGGCACGGATCAGTTCGCCGTACTGGGCCGGCTCGACGGGCCGGAACACGAGGTCCAGCACCGCTTCCGCCGCTCGAGCGGGACTCGGCGCGGCACTCACGTCCCACCAGAGTGCGGACGTCGGCGTGTTCATCATCCCGGGGCAGACGGCGGCGAGCAGGATGCCGCGCGCCAGGTCGTCGGCACGGCGCTGGGCGGCGAGCGTGCGCACGGCCGCGACCTGGCCGATCTTGGACGGGATGTTGACGAAGCCCGGCCAGTCCCCGCCGCGGGCGCTGCCGTCCTCGACGGCGTCGCGCCAGGCGGCGACCTGCTTGTCCACCTCGTCCAATGAGGACAGTCCGTCGAACCGGTCGTGCAGCGCGGGCGCGAGGTGGTTCAGCGTGCCGAACGAGCTGGCCACGACGAGGAACCGGCCGCCGTCGCGCAGCAGCGACGCGAACGCGCGCAGCAGCCGGGTGGTGCCGAAGTTGTTGACCTCGGCGTAGTCCCCGACGATCGCGCGCGGGTCGTCTTCGGGGCCGACGCGCATGACGGCGTTGCCGAGGACGACGTCGACACCGCCGTGCCGCTCGGCCAGCTTCGCGGCGAGGCGGGCGGCCGCGCCGGGGTCGGCGACGTCGAGGACCTCGCCGCGGACCTCGGCGCCGCCGGCGGGCATCGCTTCGACGGCTTGGGCGACCCGCCCGGCGTCACGGCCGGTCAGGTAGACGGTGTCCTCGGTGGACAGCCGGGCCGCGAGTCCTTCGACCAGGGCGAGGCCCAGGCCTTGGGTGGCACCGGTGACGAGAGCGGCTTTCGGGGTCATGCCTCCACGCTAAGACCGGGTCTGGCCATGCGAAAAGCGAAAGAACCGCAGACCTGGTATGCGTAGATGTCATGACCTTCGCCGACGCCTCCCTGACCGCGCTGCGGGTGTTCCGCGAGGTGGCCGAGCGGGGCACGCTCACAGCCGCGGCCACCGCGCTCGGCTACACCCAGTCCGCGGTCTCCCGGCAGATCGCGTCGCTGGAGCGCGCCGCGGGTGCGCCGTTGCTGGAACGGCGCCACGACGGGGTGCGGCTCACCTCGGCCGGACGGATCGTGGTGCGCCGCGCCGCCGGGGTCCTCGACCAGCTCGACGCCACCGCGCGCGAACTGGCCGGGCTGCCCGGCGAGCAGGGCACGGTCCGGCTGGGCTGGTTCCCCACCGCCGGGGCCGACCTGCTGCCCCGCGCCCTGGCCACCCTGCGGCGCACCCACCCGGCGATCACCGTGCTCAGCCGGGAAGGCGGCACGCCCGCGCTGGTCCGCGCCCTGCGCGCCGGCACGCTGGACCTCGCGCTGGTGGCCTCGGCGCCGCCGTTCCGCCCGCCCGACAGCGAAACCCCGGCGCTGGCCGTGCGGACCCTCGCCGAGCGCAGCCTGCGCGTGGCCGTGCCGGCGAGCCACCCGCTCGCGCGCCGGGACTACGTCGACGTCGCCGACCTGCGCGGGCAGCGCTGGATCGCGGGCTCGGGCGACGACCGCGTGCTGGGGGTGTGGCCCGGCCTGGACGAACGGCCCGAGATCGCCCACACCGCCCGCGACTGGCTGGCGAAGCTGCAGCTGGTCGCCGCCGGCTGCGGCATCACGACCGTGCCCGGCGCGATGGGTGCGGTGGCGCCGCCCGGCGTGCGCGTGCTGGAGGTTCGCGGCGGTCCCGGGGAACAGCGCCGGGTCTTGCTCGCCCACCTCCCCGGACCGCTGCCCGAGCCGGCGGCCCGGGTCGCCGCGGCACTGCGCGAAGCCGCTCTCGAGACGGACGCGCCTCGATGACGACCACCGCTACGGAAGGCCGACCACGGTCCGCGGCGTCAGCCGCCCCTTCTCCTGCTCCCGCGTGACCTCCCCGGCGGTGACCGCGGACGTCAGCGCCCCGACCGCGTCCTCCGGGCGGTAGATCGTCTCCAGCAGCGTGAACCGCTGCAGCTCGGCGACCGTGCGGCGGCCTCGGCGCCCCAGTTCCGCCACCAAGGCCCGCCGCAGCGGCAGCAGCTGCGGCGTCAGCGAGATGTCGACCAGGATCCCCTCGGCGTCCCGCGGGTCGCGGTAGCGGATGCCCGCGAACTCGTCCACCGCCCACAGTTCGCTCTTGAACGTCGCGAGGTGTTTCTCGTCCGCTGTCAGGAAAACCAGCAGGCGTGTTTCGCCGTCCTCGGCGACCAGCTCGACCGAGCACCCCTGCTCCGGGTGGTCCCCCGCCGGCGCGGTGACGAGCACCTCGTGCCCCTTGCCGCGGGCCATCGGCGCGACCAGCGGCCACGCGTCCGGACCGTCCAAATGGGTCAGCACCGGGCCGGTGACCTCGAGGTCGCGGGGATCTCCGGCGACCCGGACCGAGAGGCCCGCCGGCACTCCTTCGGGCACGGCCGAGCCGATGATCACCAGCTCCAGGTGGTGATCGTCGAGCCGGTCGGAGAACTCGCCGAACACCCGGAGCGCGTCGGCCGCGAAGCCGCCGCACTCGACGTACGTGCCGCCGCGCTGGGACCGCAGTGCCTTCGCCGTCCACGCGTCGAGGTACCGGACCAGCACGTCCCGCTCCACCGCGGCATGCTGGTCGGGGCGCCGTACGCGCTCGGCCACGCCTCCGGTTGTACCGCAGTAAACCGTTCGGCACCAGGGTCGCTACCCGATAGGCTCGGCCGATGTCGATCACCGCGGCCGACGTCGAAACCACCGTGCGGACGACCACCGCGACCCTCGCCGATGCGCGGGACGCCGACTGGGACGCCCAAGCCGGTCCGATGGACTGGACCTGCTGGGAGACGGTCGAGCACATCGCCGACAACTTCTTCTTCTACGCGGCCCAGCTCGGTCCGCGGGTCGCCGCCACCGACCGGTCGGTGCCGTTCGCCTGGGCCCAGCACCGGGAAGGGGGCCCCGGCCTGGTGCTCTTCGCCGACCGGGCCGCGGGGCCGGCCGGTTTGCTGCGGTGCGTCGACGCGTGCGGCGCCCTCCTGGTGGCCATCGTGCGGAGCACCCCGGCGGACGTTCGCGCGCACCACGACGACGGCGTCCTGGACACCGAGGGCTTCGCCGCGATGGCCGTCGGCGAAACCCTGGTCCACATGCACGACGTCGCCTGCGGGCTCGGCCTCCCCTGGACGCCGGAGGCCGGCGTGTGCGGCCGGCTGCTCGCCCGCTTCTTCCCCGGCGCGCCCACGGACACCGATCCGTGGCCGACCCTGCTCTGGGCGACCGGGCGCGGGGAACTGCCCGGCCACCCCAGGCAACCGGACTGGCGGTGGGGCGCTCAGCCCTCCGGGTAGAAGAGGAACAGGGTGCAGCCGGTGGCGCTCGCGGGCACGTGCCACGTGCCGGCGGGTGCGTGCAGGAACGTGCCCGCCGGATGGTCGCGCGCCCCGTCGTGGAATGTTCCCGAGACGACGTAGACCTCCTCCGGGCCGGGTTCGTGGACGTCCTTGCGCGGCCACGACGTACCGGCGTCCATCTCCAGGACTCCGGCGTGCGCGCCGCCCGGTCCGGTCCATAGTGGACGGAACCGGATGCCGGGGAACAGTTCGCGGACGGGCGCTTCCCGGACGGTGGCCCAGGTGTAGCCGTTCTGTTCGAGGATTTCGGGGTGCATGACCGCCACGGTGCCCGCGCGGGACGGGCCGGACCAGTGTCCGGGAAGACACCTTGGGGTACTTTCCTGCCATGCATCGCGTGGTGGCCCTGGTGCGGCCGGTGCAGTCGACGTTCGAGCTCGGCTGCGCCGCCGAGGTCTTCGGCACGCCGCGGGCCGGGGTGCCGCGGCACTACGAGTTCGAGGTGTGTGCGGAGACGCCCGGCCCGGTGCCGACGACGGCCGGGTACACGATGTCCGTCGCGCGCGGCCTGGCGGCGCTGGACTCCGCCGACACCGTGATCATCCCGGGCTGGGCGCCGGTGGAGGCGCCGCTGCCCCCGCGCGTCCGCCGCGCGCTGCTGCGGGCCCACGCCCGGGGCGCGCGGCTCGTCACCATCTGCTCGGGGGTGTTCGCGCTCGCCCGCACGGGCCTGCTGGACGGCCGGTCCGCGACGACCCACTGGGGCCGCGCCGAGCAGCTGGGGCGCGAGTTCCCGCGGGTGCGCGTGGAGCCGGACGTGCTGTACGTCGACCACGGCGACGTCGCGACGAGCGCCGGGGCGGGCGCGGGGATCGACCTGTGCCTGCACCTCGTCCGGAAGGACCACGGTCCCGCGCACGCCGCCCTCGTCGCACGGCACATGGTGATGCCGCCCCACCGCGACGGCGGCCAGGCCCAGTTCGCGCCGCCTCCCCCGGCGCCGGACGCCCTGGACGGCCTCCTCGGCTGGGCGGGCGACCGGCTCGGAACGGCGTTGTCGGTGGCCGGCCTGGCCGCCCGTGCCGGCGTCTCGCCCCGCACGCTGGCCCGGCGCTTCGCCGACCAGCTCGGCACGAGCCCCGGCGCGTGGCTGCTGGCCCGCCGGGTGACGGCGGCCCGCACGCTGCTGGAGGAGACGGACCTGCCGGTGGAGGCGATCGCGGCCCGGGTCGGCCTGACGTCGGCGGTCAACCTGCGGCGCCGGTTCCGCGCCCAGGTCGGCACGACTCCCGGCGCCTACCGGCGAGCGTTCCGGACGCCGTAGTGGAGGTGCACGACCCCGCTGCGGAAGCGCCGCTCCCCCAGCAGTTCGAGCTGGAGGCGGACGCCGTCCGGCAATGCGCGCGTCCCGCCTCCGACGACGACCGGGACGAGGAAGAGGTGGCATTCGTCGACCAGGCCCGCGGCGAGCGCCGTCCCGGCGATCTCCGCACCGCCGATCGAGAGGTCACCGGCTTCCTTCAGCCGCGCGATCGCCGCGGGGTCGAAGTCCCGCTCGATCCGCGTGCGCGCGCTCGACGGTGTCCCGAGCGTCCGTGAGTACACGATCTTGTCGGCCGCTTGCCAGATCCGCGTGAAGTCGCGGGCGACCGCGGGCTGGTCGTCGCCGGCGGTCTCCCAGAAGACCATCGTCTCGTACATCCGGCGGCCGTAGAGGTAGGTGCCGATCGGGCGTTCGAGGTCGTTGACCGCCGCGAACACCTCGTCGTCGGGAGCGGCCCAGTCGAAGCCGCCCTCCTCGTCCGCGACGTACCCGTCCAGCGATGCGATCGCCGAATAAACCAGCTTCGCCACAGCACCTCCGCGTCCAGGTCGGCGCCGAGCGTATCGCCGAATCACTTGTGCGGCCGGGTCACCTTCGGCTCACCACGGCGGCCGCGGCCAGCGCGACCGCGAACACGACGTAGGAGGCGAACAACCCGCCGGCCGAGCTCAGGGCGCCGCCGATCGCGCGGCCCAGGAGCTGGCCGACGCACTCGGCCGTGATCACCGCGGTCGCCAGCTCGGTCGCGGTGAACCCGCTCGGCCCCGCGGTGGTTGCCCGGACGTACAGGCCGGGATAGGCGAGGCCGACGCCGATCCCGGCGACCGTCCACGCGGCGAGCACCACCGCGAACGGCCGGCCGGTGGCCAATGCGATCGCCAAAACTCCCGTGCCCAGCGCGGTCAGGGTCAGGCCGGTGGTGGGAAAGCGTCGCGCGAACAGGCTCGTGACCGCCCAGGCCAAGGGCGCGGCGCTCAAGACGATCGCCGCTTGGCCGAGGCTCACCCGGAACCCCGTCGTCAGCAGGACGGTGATCAGGCTGTCGGCGCCGAAGTGGCCGACCGCGAACAGGACCATCGCCGCGAGCGCGGCGGGCCTCCCCCGTCGCAGGCGCGCCGTGCCCGCCGGCAGGATCGCGACCATCCCGGCCGCGGCGACCACCGCGCCGGCCACTGCGAGCGGCCAGCCGGTGCTCAGCACGACGCCCGCCGCACCCAGGGGCACCAGCAACGTCCGTCCCAGCGGGCGATTCGCGGCGTCGGCGGGCGGGTCGTCGCGGACAGCGCGCACGACCAGCAACCGTCCGAAGAGGACGAACGGCACCGGCACCAGCAGGGTCCAGCGCCAGCCCACGAGGTGCTCCAGGCCCAGCGTCGCGGCCGGGCCGACCAGGGCGGGCAGGATCCACATCGCCGACGACGCCGCGACCACCCGCAGGCGCAGCCGCTCGTCGAGGTGCCGGATGGCGGAGCTGACGCCGAACACCGCGAGCAGGCCACTGGCGAGCCCGGTGGAAAGCTGGCCCAGGGCGAACACCCAGGCGCTCTGCGCGGTGGCCGCCACGACGAGCCCGCCGACGTAGGCGAGCATCCCGGCGGCGAGAGTGCCCCGAGTGCCGAGCCGGCCCAGCACCCGGCTCGCCAGCGGAAGCGCGACGAACAGCCCGAGGGTCGAGCCGGCGATCAGGAGCCCGAGCCGGTCGCCCGCGTCCAGGTCACGGGCGACGACCGGCAACAGGGTGGAAGCGACGAAGCTGGTGACCGCCGCGGCGAACTCGAGCGCGACGATCCCCACCGCGAGGATCAGCGTTCCCCGCGGCAGGACGGTCATGTGTAGAGCTCTCGGTCGTACGCGTTGATCTGCACCGGGACGCCGTCGGGGTCCTGGACGCGCAGCGAGCGTCCGAACCCTTCGTCGATCACGGGCCCCGGCTCGTACCCGGCCGCCCGCAGCCGCTCCGCGACGTCTTCCAGGCGTTCGTCGGTCTCGAAGGCCAGCTCGCAGCGGCCTTTCCCGCCCCGGTGGAGGGCCAGCATGCCGCTGTCGGCCGGCATCCCGACCCAGCCGCCGGGCCGCGACACTTCGCCGACCCGCAGGCCGAGTGTCTGGTAGAAGCGCGTCATGGCCTCGACGTCCGAGCTGTAGCGGATCGGCAGCACTCGCATCACGGGCGTTCCTCGCTCTGTCGCAGGTGGTCCTCGAGAACGCGCTCGACGAAGGACGAGAGGGACTCGTCGGCATCGACGGAGGCGTGCTTCACCCGCCGGATGAGCTCGACCGGCAGGTAGACGCTGAACTGCCGCTTCGCGTCGGGAGGCATGCCCACATGCTAGCAAATGAGCTTATGGGCTTCACCCGGTCCGGCGGTCGTCGTTCCGCCTCAGCGCTCCCGCGATCAGCAGCGCCAGGCCGTTTTCCAGCGCGGGGGCCAGGTCCAGGTGCAGCGCCGCCAAGGCCGGGTCGACCTCGTACGCGGCGAGGGCACTGGGCGACGGGCGGCAGTGCGTCCACAGGCCGCCGGTCAGGATCATGGCGAACAAGCACACCGTCGCCGCTTCGTCCCCGACCTCGGGTACGTACCGACGCATCAGTTCGGCCATCGAGTCCAGCCCGGCGAGCGCGGACCGCTTGAACCGCACGACGACGTCGGTGGACACGTTGTGTTCCAGGACACCCGCCTGCGCGCCGATGAGGTCGCACAGCACGGTGCGTCGCGCCAGGGAGTGGGCGATGACCGCCGCGAACCGCTCGCCGCGCTCCCCCGCGGGCCGCTCGAGGTCGACGCCGCCGGCCAGTTCGTCGGCCACCTCGACCAGCCAGCCCCGCAACGCCCGGTCGAGCAGTTCGAGCAGCACCGCTTCCCGGGATTCGAAGTAGCGCAACACATTGGACTTCGCGAGCCCGACCCGCCGGCTGAGCTCGTTGAGGCTCACGTCGGCCACCGGCATCTCGTCGAGCATCGCCAGCGCCGTGTCGAGGATCGTGCGGCGCCGCTCCTCCCGCTGCTCCGCGCTGCGGGCCCGCTGGAACGTCATGCCACCCAGCGTAACGCCCGCCGCCCGAAATTGAAGACCGGCAGTCTCTTGACAACAGACCGATGGTTCCTTAGCGTCGTTCACATAACAGACCACCGGTCCGAAAGGGCCGCCACGAAGGGAACGCCATGGGCGAGAACTGGACCGAACGCGACGTGCCGAGTCAGAAGGGCCGCGTCGCCGTCATCACCGGAGCCAACACCGGGCTCGGGTTCGACACCGCGAAGGTGCTGGCCGAGCGCGGCGCGACGGTGGTGCTGGCCGTCCGCGACGTCGAAAAGGGCAAGCAGGCCGCCGCCCGGCTCGGCGCGAACGCCGACGTCACCGTGCAGGCGCTGGACCTGTCGTCCCTCGACTCGGTGCGGGCCGCCGCGGCCGACCTGCACGGGACGCTGCCGAAGATCGACCTGCTGGTCAACAACGCCGGCGTCATGTACCCGCCGAAGCAGACCACCCGGGAGGGGTTCGAGCTGCAGTTCGGCACGAACCACCTCGGGCACTTCGCGTTCACCGGCCTGCTGCTCGACCTGCTGCTGCCGGTCGAGGGCTCCCGGGTGGTGACGGTCGCGAGCATCGCCCACCGCATCCGCGCCTCGATCCACTTCGACGACCTGCAGTGGGAGAAGTCCTACGACCGCGTCGCGGCCTACGGGCAGGCCAAACTCGCGAACCTGATGTTCGCCTACGAACTGCAGCGCCGCCTCGCCCCGCACGGCACGACGACGTCGATCGCCGCCCACCCGGGCGTGGCCCGCACGGAGCTGATGCGCAACTCCCCCGCGATCGCCCGCGCGCTCTTCCCGCTGGTCGCCCCGCTGTTCACCCAGAGCTCCGAGCGCGGCGCCCTCCCGACCCTCCGCGCGGCGACGGACCCCGCGGCCCTCGGCGGCCAGTACTACGGCCCCGCCGGCCCGGGCGGCTACCGCGGGCGTCCGCAGGTGGTGACGTCCACCCCGCAGTCCTACAACGTGGCGGTGCAGCAGCGCTTGTGGGCGGTTTCGGAGGAGCTGACGGCGGTCAAGTTCCCGGTCGGCTGACAGCTCATGGCAGGCGCTCGTCGTGCGAGAACCCGGTGCCCTGAATGAGTCATTCAGGGCACAGAAGGTCCTGAATGACTCATTCAAGACCTTCGGTTGGGTGGCCGAAGGGGTCGCCGCGCCGCGCCGGCCGCCGAACGTCCACGCACCCGAGCGCTAGAGCCAGTCGTGCTCGCGGGCGTAGCGGGCCGCTTCGTGGCGGGTGCGGGTCTGGGTCTTCTGCATCGCGTTGGACAGGTAGTTCCGCACCGTCCCCTCCGCCAGGTGCAACTGCCCCGCGATGTCGGCCACCGAAAACCCCTCCCGCGTCGCGCGCAGGACGTCGAGTTCGCGGTCGGTCAGCGGGCAGTCGTCGACGACCGCCAAGGCCGAGACGTCCGGGTCGATCCAGCGCTTGCCCGCGTGCAGCGTCCGGATCACCGACGTGATGTGCGCCGGTTCCGCCGACTTGCTGACGAACCCCTGCACACCCAGCTTCAGCGCCTTCCGGAGCACGCCGGGGCGGGCGTGGCGGGTCAGCATCAGGATCACTTGCTCCGGCCGCGCGCGCCGGATCTCCGCGACCGCGCCCAGACCGTCCACTGTGGGCATTTCGAGGTCGATGACGAGCACGTCAGGGCGGTGGCGCAGCGTGGCCGCCACCGCCTGTTCGCCGTCTTCGGCCTCGGCGAGCACGGTGATCTCGCCCTCCAATGGCAGCAGCGCCGCCAGCGCCTTGCGGAGCAAAGCCTCGTCGTCGGCGAGCACCACGGTGGTCATCGGCCGTCCTCCCGGGTCTTCATCGCGGGGAACGACGCTGCCGTCAGGAACCGGCCGTCCGTCGCCGACACCTCCAGCTCGCCGCCGTTCTCCACCAAGCGGTGCCGCAACGCCGAGAGCCCGCTGAGCTCGGGCGGGCCGTCGTCGGCCGCACCGTCGTTGACGATCGCGATCCCGCACCGCGAAAGCGTGATCCGCACCTGGCGTGCCTGGGCGTGGCGCAGGATGTTGGTCGTCGTCTCGCGCAGGACTTGGCCGAGCAGCTCACCCACGCGAGCGTCCACTTCGGACTCCCGATCGACGCGCACGTGGATGCCCGCGGCTTCGAACAGGTTCTTCGCGTTCTCCAGTTCGGCGGACAGGTTGAGCCGCCGCTGCGCGTAGGCGAGCTCCTTGGTCTGCACGATGGTGTCGCCGACCAGGCTGCGCACCTCCTCCAGCTCCGCCCGCGCCCGGTCGACGTCGCTGTCCAGCAGCTTCTCCGCGAGCGCGACCTTCAGCTTCACCACGTGCAGCGTGTGCCCCTGGATGTCGTGCAGGTCGCCCGCGAAGCGCACGCGCTCCCGGATCACGGCCAGTTCCGCCTCCCGCTCGCGCGACTGCTCGAGCTCCGCGATCAGGTCGAAGAACCGCTGGCTGGCGAACATGAACCCGGTCGAGATCAGCACCGCCGCCGCGGGAATGGCGGCGAACTGGATCAGCCGGGCCCCGACGCGGTCGTCGTGCACGAGCACGTTCGTCGCGCCCAGGACGGCGACCAGCACGGCGAGCCCGGCCAGCGCCGGGATCCGGCGGCGCGGGAGCGGCGGGATGAGGAACGACCCCACGAGGGACAGGCCGTAGAACGAGGAGGGGTCGTCGGTCAGCGCCCCGGCCAGCCAGACCACCGCGGTCACGACCAGGCTGGGCCGCGCGACGCGCAGGAAGTCGCCCGCGGTCCAGCGTTCGGCCGTCGCCAGGGCCGCGATCAGCCCCACGACCTGGATGACGACGTGCCACCAGGTCCGGGCCGTGAACACGAGCAGCAGCACACCGACGAACGCGAGCGGCGGGACCGTCGTGATCAGGTTGAGCCGGCGCAGCCGGTCCTGGATCGCCCCGCCGGTCCAGGAACTCCTGCGCGCGATCATCGGCACTTCCATGATCCGAGCGTAACGGGCTCGGCGCGCGCCACCAGTGACACTGCGTCATATGTCGGGGTGACGTCACCACACTGCCGGCCGGCGGCGCGAACCGCTGGAATCGGGGCATGTCCACGACACCGGTCATCGACGTCGATCGCCTGAACCTCACCTACGACGGATTCCCCGCCGTGAAAGACCTTTCGTTCCAAGTTGAACGCGGCGAGCTCTACGCCCTGCTCGGCACGAACGGCGCCGGGAAGACCTCGACCCTGGAGACGGTCGAAGGCCACCGCGCGCCGGACTCGGGCGCCGTGCGGGTGTTCGGGAAGGACCCCCGCGACCGCGCCGCCGTCCGGTCGCGGATGGGGATCATGCTGCAGGAGAGCGGGTTCGCCCCGGACCTGACCGTGCGGGAGACCGTCCGGCTCGTCGGGCGGCTCACCGGACGCACCGACGACGTCGGCCGCGTCCTCGGCGTGGTCGACCTCACCCGCAAGGCCGCGACGAAGGTCGGCCGGCTCTCCGGCGGCGAGAAGCGGCGGCTGGACTTCGCCACCGCCGTGTTCGGGACACCCGAGCTGGTCTTCCTGGACGAGCCCACCACCGGCCTGGACATCCAGTCGCGCGACGCGCTCTGGGACGCCGTGGACCGGCTGCGCGAGGACGGCTCGACCGTCGTCCTCACGACGCATTACCTCGAAGAGGCCCAGCAGCGCGCCGACCGCATCGGCCTGATGCACCAGGGCGCGTTCCACCGGGAGGGCACCGTCGCGGAGCTGACGCGGACCCTGCCCGCCACCATCCACTTCGGACTCCCGCCGCACGCTCCGGCGCCGCCGCTGCACGCCACGCGCGGAGCGGACGGCAAGTTCCTCGTCGAGACCTTCGGCCTGCAGAAGGACCTCCACACGCTGCTCGGCTGGGCGCAGGACCACGCCGTGGAGCTGTTCGACCTCCAGGCCGGGCCGACGCGGCTCGACGACGTCTTCCGCGCGATCGGCCATTCCTGAGAAAGGGGACCTGTCCCATGCTCACGATCGCTCGTGGCGAGCTGATCCAGATCTTCCGCAACCGCCTCGTCCTGGTCACCGCCATGGTGTTGCCGGCCGCGCTCAGTGCGTTCTTCATCGCCAAGCACGACCTGTTCACCGAGGTCGGCAGCCTCGGCTACATCGCCTCGCTGGCGCTGTTCTTCGTGGCGGGCATCGGGCTCTACACGACGACGGTGACCACGCTGGCCTCCCGTCGCCAGAACCTGTTCCTCAAGCGCCTGCGCTCGACCGCGGCGGGCGACGCGGGCATCCTCGGCGGGCTGCTGCTGCCGATCACCGTGCTGTCGGTGGTCCAGATCGGCGTCATCCTCGGCGTGCTCGCCGCGGTCGCCGGGTCGCCGGCGAACCCGCTGCTGCTGGTCGCGGCCGTCGTCGCGACCGTGGCCATGATGCTCGCGCTGGGCCTGGCGACGGCCGGGCTGACGAACTCGCCCGAGCACGCGCAGGTGACGACCCTGCCGGTGAGCCTCGGCGTCATCGCCGTGGGCGGCTGGGTCGGCGTCACCGGCACCGGGGACCTCACGCTGCTCAAGCGCCTGCTCCCGGGCGGCTCCGCGACCGAGCTGGTGCTCGACGCCTGGAACGGCGGCCGCCCGATCGGCGACTCGCTGGTCCTCTTCGGACCCACCCTGGCCTGGGTCGTCATCGCCGTCGCGCTGGCCACGCGGCTCTTCCGCTGGGAACCGCGCCGCTGACCGCGGCGCGCACGAGAGAGGGAAAACCGATGCGAAAAACCTTGCTGGTCGTCGCCGTCGCCGTGCTCGGCGCGACCGCCGTGGTGCCGTCCGCGGCCGCCACACCGAACGAGCCGACGTGGGGCCCGTGCCCGGCCGGGGCCTTCCCGACGCCGGACCTGGAGTGCACGACGCTGAAGGTCCCGCTGGACTACCGGGACCCGGACGGCCGGAAGATCGACGTCGCGGTGTCGCGCCTGCCGAGCAAGAACCCGGAGAAGCGGCGGGGCGTGCTGCTGACGAACCCGGGCGGTCCCGGCGGCGAAGGCTTGAACTACCCGCAGTTGCTGAAGCTCGTGAAGCTGCCGCAAAGCGTGCTCGACGAGTACGACATCATCGGCTTCGACCCGCGCGGGGTCGGGCACAGCACGCCGGTGACCTGCGACCTGACGCCCGCGCAGATGGCCGTCGGCAACCTGCCGTACGCGAAGGGCCCGGCCGACGTCGTGAAGCAGGCCGCGCTCGCGAAGACGGAAGCCGAGCAGTGCGCGAACGCCGAAACCGGGTCGATGCTGCCGTACGTCACGACGGCGAACACCGCGCGGGACATGGACCGCATCCGCCAGGCGCTCGGTGAGTCCACGGTGTCCTATCTCGGCGCCTCGTACGGCACGTACCTGGGCGCGGTGTACACGACGATGTTCCCGGAGCGCAGCGGCCGGTTCGTGCTGGACAGCAACCTGGGGCCGGGCGGCTACGACATCGACGCGATGCGCGGCTTCGGCCGCGGGATGGAGGACCGCTTCCCGGACTTCGCGAAGTTCGCCGCGGCCCACCCGGAGTACGGGCTCGGCAGCACGCCGGCGCGGGTGACCGCCAAGTTCCACGAGCTGGCCGCGCGGCTGGACCGGAACCCGGTCGAAGGCCTCACCGGGTCGCATTTCCGCGGTTTGACGTTCGAGGGGTTGTACGTCACGGACCTGACGTCCCTGGCCGAAGACTGGCAGGCCCTGGACCAGGGCCGGGCCCCGAAGGCGCCGGAACTGCCCGCGGAGAGCTCGGTCGAGAACCTCTTCGCCGCCCGGTTCACCGTGCTCTGCGGCGACACCGCCTGGCCGCGGTCGGTGGCGAGCTACCAGCTGGACGTGGCGGTCGACCGGATCCGGTACCCGCTGCTCGGCGCGGCGTCGGCGAACATCGCGGCGTGCGCGTTCTGGCCGTCGGCGCCGGTGGAGCCGAAGGTGCGGATCACCGACCGGGGGCCGGCGAACGTGCTGATGGTGCAGAACGAGCGCGACCCGGGGACGCCGCTGGTGAACGCCCGCAAGCTGCGCGCGGCGTTCGGTGAGCGTGCCCGGATGGTGACGATCGACCAGGGCGGGCACGGCGCCTACCTGTTCACGCCGAACCAGTGCGGGAACACCGCGGTGACGGAATTCCTCGTGACCGGCTCGCGCCCGGCGCACGATTTGTCCTGCGCGGCGGAAGTCCACTGATCGCCCCGGCCGCGCCGCGGGCACCTCGCTCGCGGCGCGGCCGGCTCGTCACTCCGCCGCCACCCGGATGATCGTCTTTCCGGGGACGCGCCGGCGGTGGCCGAACGCGTCAGCCGCCTCGGCCAGCGGACGCACCTCGCCGACCAGAGGCTTCAGGCGTCCATCGCGCACCCGCCGAGCCAGCTCTGCGAGTCGAACACGATCGGGTTCGACCACGAAGAAGACGGCGCGGCCGCCTTCCGGGAGCACCGTGGGCGGCTCGACGATGGTCACCAGGGTGCCGCCCGGGCGCACCAGCGCGGCCGACTTCGCGAGGACGTCGCCGCCGATGACGTCGAAGACCACGTCGGCCCGCTCCCCCGGATCGGCGCCCGGGTCCTGGAAGGCGTGGGCACCGAGGCCGAGCACGAGGTCGCGGTCGTCCGCCCGGCCGGTCCCGATCACCCGGGCGCCCGCCTCGCGGGCGAGCTGGACGGCGATCGACCCCACGCCGCCGGCGGCGCCGTGGATCAGCACGGTCTGGCCGGTGGTGAGCCCGGCGTGGTCGAACAGTCCTTGCCACGCGGTCAGTCCGGAGATCGGCAGCGTGGCGGCCACGGTGTGGTCGATGTCGGCGGCGAGCGGCGCGAGGTTGCGCGCTTCGACGGCGGTGTATTCGGCCAGGGTGCCGTTGCGCGTCCAGTCGGCGAGGCCGAAGACCCGCTGGCCGACGGTGAGACCGGTGGTGCCGTAGCCCAGCTCGGTCACGACGCCGGACAGCTCGTGCCCGGGCACGCTGGGCGTGCGGTCGCGACCGGCGCGGTCGGTCCAGGTCGCGGGCCAGGTGAGTTCGCCGGGCGTGAAGCCGGCGGCGTGCACCCGCACGATGACGTCGTTCTCGGCGGCGTGCGGGTGCGGCAGGTCGGTCAGGGTGAAGCCGCCGACGCCCGCTTCGCGGTCGCTTACGGTGATGGCTTTCATGGCTGCTCCGGTTTCAGCTCGGCCAGGCGGACCCGAGGACGCGCTCGACGGTCGTCGTGCGCCGGAAGCCCGGGATGAAGTGCTCGAGGACGTCGGCGTTCACCGTGCCGTTCGTGGTGTCCGGGCGGTCCTTCTGCCCCTCGAAGTAGGCGGTCAGGAACTCGTTCTTGAAGTCGCCCCGCGGGTGCACGGCGAGGATCTCCTCGACCCGGCCGGTGTCCAGCTCGCCGAGCCCGAACCCGACGATGTCGGTCAGCACGCCGAAGTGCGTGCCGGCGATCTCGGGGCCCATGCGGCCGGGGATGCCGGGCGTCGTGTGCAGCGCGATCGCCGTCCACACGGTTTCCGCGGCCGCGGCGGAGAACCCGCGTTCGAGCAGGAACTTGCGCCCGTGGTCGGCGCCGTCGACCTCGAACCGCTGCTCCACATCGGAAAACGGCGTCGCGAGGCCGGTGTCGTGGAACATGGCGGCCAGGTAGAGCAGCTCGGGATCCGGCTGCGCGCCGAGTCGCTCGGCGTGGATCCGGCCGAAGAAGTAGACCCTGCGGGAGTGGTGGTAGACGAGCGGACTGGTCGTCTCCTGGAGGTGCCGCGTCGCTTCGGCGACCGCCGCTGTGTCGGGCACCTCGACACCGGCGATGACTTCGCTCATGACTTCCGCCTTTCTTCTTCGAGTTTCGCGACGAACACGTCGGGCCGGGTCAGGAACGCCTCGTGGTCCCCGGGCACGCTGACCGGCTCGACCCCGAGCCGGTCGGGGAACCGCGGGCACCAAGCGTATTCCCCCGGCGGCATGGCCAGATCGGCTTCGCCGGCCAGGTAGCTGACGGGCACCCCGAGCGGCGGCGCGGCCATGGGCTGCTCGAAGTAGCTCATCGGCTGCGGGACGAGCAGGTCGTACAGGAGCTTCCGCGCGGGTTCGGGCGTGTCCTGGGCGAAGGCGTTCTGCCAGACCTCGTAAGGGAGAACGACCGAGTGATCGGCCGACTCGCGGGCGAGCTGCCGGAACAGGGCGGCGTGCCCGGGCGGCACGTCGTCCACGAGCGCGACACCGTCCTCGGGGACGAAGGCGCTGTAGAAGACGAGCCGGCGCAGCCGGTGCGGGACCCGGTGGGCCGCCCCGAAGACGGGGTAGCCACCCCAGCTGTGGCCCACCAGGGTGACATCGGTCAGATCGTTCGCGTCGAGGAAGCCGGCGACGAAGTCGATGGTGTCGGAGAGTTCGCACCGCCGGGGGTCGTCGTCGCCGAGGCCGGGCAGGGTGAGCGCGAAGACCCGGTGCCCGCGGGCACGCAGGATCCGCGCGACGGGCCGCCAGGACCAGGCGCCGTGCCAGGCCCCCGGGACGAGTACGTAGGTCTCCACCATCGAGCGAACCACCTTCCTGTGGCTCCACCGCCGAAGGGCGTCATCGCCACCCGGCCTGCGCTCGACGCTAACCCCGCGTTTCGTTACAGTCAAGTACTGTAACCTATCTAACGCGGGCGGCGGCGCCTGCGCACGGGGACACCGCACGCAGGCGCCGGGTTCACTTGGTGGACGCGATGAAGTACACGACGATGCCGATCAACGCGAGAACTTCGGTCAGCACGAACGTCGAATAACCGATGGTCTGCAATTTCCCTCGCGCTTCCGGCTGACGGGCGGTACCATTGATGACGGCCGCGAAAATCAGGCCGACGCCGATTCCCGGGCCGATCGCCCCCAGTCCGTAGCCGATCGCGGCGAGGCCGGGGTTGATGTTGGCCGTCTGGGCCAGAACGGTGTCGTTCATGGGCATTCCCCTTCACATCGGTCCACGCGCACACTCGCGTGGAACAGCGGCTTCTGATGGCACACTGGGCAAGCGAAGCGTCAGGTAGAGGGATCTCGCCGGGCAGGAGAATGGACGGGGCGGGATTTCACCGGAACCGATGGTTCGAACACGGCAAGGATATCACAAAACGGGCGTCCGGAAACTGCACGGAATGCGTTACACCGTTCCGCTCACAGCGGAGAAGCCAAGCCACCGATCATCAGGTCGACGATCCGCCGCGCCAGACCTTCGATCTCCGCCGCCGGCTGGCCGTCGACGCGGTGGTACCACGTGTCCACCGCGTTGAGGTTGCTCAGCAGGGTGCGGGTCGCGAGGGACGCGTCGACCTCGCGGAGGGAGCCGTCCGCGATGCCGTCCGCCAGGACGCCGCGGAACAGCCGCTCGTAGTCGCTTCGCAGCTCGTTCAACTGCTCGAGCGCGTCGCGCTGGCGGGTCTTGAGCGCGACCGCCACCTGGCCGCGGACGGCCTGGTGCACGACGTGGTGGTACGCCAGGTCCGTCATCAGGTTGACCAGGTGCGCCACCGCCATCGCCACCAGCCGGTCGCGGCCGGTGCCGGCGCCGTGGGCGTGCAGCTCGACGCGCCCGCGGACACGGCCCATCGCCTCCTCGTACACCGCGAGGAAGATGTCGAACTTCGACCGGAAGTGGTAGTACACCAGCCCTTTGGTGGCTCCGACCTCGCGCGCGATGTCGTCGATCGTGGCGTTGGCGAAGCCGTGCACCATGAACGCCTCGGCCGCGGCGTCCAGGATCCTGCGCCGCGCGTCGGGCTCGAACCCGGGGGTCGCGCTCACCTTGCCTCCTCCAGCCCGGTCATCGTCGCACGGCCGACGTCCGGCGGTTGACACCGCCACGCGCCCTACTTACCGTGATACTCCGTAGTATCGCAGGTCAGACGAGGGAATCCGATGACGAATGCGAAAGACCTCCGCCACGAACTCGCCACCCGGAAGGCGATCACGCGGCTGCTGCCCGTGCTCGGCATCGCCTACTTCATGTCCTACGTCGACCGGACCAACGTCGCGCTCGCGAAGACCGCGCTCGCGGCGGACGTCGGGATCAGCGCCGCGGCCTACGGGCTCGGCGCGGGCCTGTTCTTCGTCAGCTACGCCCTGCTCGAAGTGCCGAGCAACCTCGTGCTCTACCGCGTCGGCGCCCGCGTGTGGATCACGCGCATCGCGATCACCTGGGGCCTGGTCTCCGCGGCGATGATGTTCGTCGCGGACGACGTGTCCTTCTACGTCCTGCGGCTGCTGCTCGGCGCCGCCGAAGCGGGACTCTTCCCGGCCATGATGTACATGGTCACCCAGTGGTTCTCGCAGAAGCACCGCGTCACGATCGTCGGCCTGATCTACACCGCGCCCTGCGTCGCCGTCATCATCGGCTCGCCCCTGGGCGGCGCGCTGATGGAACTGCACGGCGTCGGCGGTTTGCGCGGCTGGCAATGGATGTTCCTGGTCGAAGGGCTCGTGACCGTCCTCATCGGAATCGTCGTCTGGTTCGCGCTTCCGGGTCGTCCGCAGGACGCGAAGTGGCTCACCGCCGAAGAAGCCGCCATCCTGACCGAACGCGCGTCCGCGCAGGACACCCCTTCGCCGACACGGGTGCGGGGGAACCTCAGGCGCGCCTTCGGCCGCCCGACGGTGCTGCTGCTCGGCGCGATCTACCTGATCAACCAGTCGATCGGCGGCGGGATCGGGTTCAACTTCCCGGCCTACATCCAGTCACTGGGCCTGTCGAGCCCGTTCCTGATCGGCCTCGTGGCGGGCAGCGGCGGCATCTCGGCGCTGGCCGGCGTCCTGTTCTTCCCGTGGTTCAAGCGCCGGCACGGGCACGAGGTCGCGCTCATCGGGGTGTGCGCGAGCGCCGTGCTGGTGGTGCTCGTCGGCTTCCTCGTCTCGCGGAACCCGGTGTGGAGCATCAGCCTGCTGTTCGTGTCGAACTTCTTCGCCTTCGGCACGCTGCCGCTGTTCTGGTCGGTCGCGATGTCGCGGCTGTCCGGCCTGATGGCGGCGGCCGGGCTCGCGTTCATCAACATGCTCGGCATCACCGGCGGCTTCATCGGCCCGTACGTCTACGGGCTCATCGAAAGCTCCACCGGCAGCCTGGTCGTGCCGTACTACGTGTTCGCCGCGGCGGCCGCCGTCGCACTCGCCCTGGTGCCCGCGCTGGCGGTCGCCATCCGGCGCGACGCGGTGCGGGATCAGCCTTCTTCGGTGGTCGCCGAGAGGAAGGCCGCGAGGTCGTCGGTGAACCGCAGCAGCAGGGCGTAGAAGGTCTGCCGGTCCGTCGAGGACCAGCCGGACAGCGCGTCGCCGAACCAGCCGAGGAGCGTGGTGACGTACCGGTCGGCCAGCTCGGCGCCGGCCGGGGTCAGCTCGACCAGGCGGGCGCGCCGGTCGTCGGGGTCGGCCAGGCCGTGCACGAGCCGCCGCCGTTCGAGGATGTGCAGGTGCCGCGTGACGTGCGGCCCGGCGACCTGCATCCGGTCCGCGATCTCGCCGACGCGCATCGACTTCCCGGTCATGTGCAGGGCGAGGATGATCGACAGACCGGGCCGGTCGAGGTCGGCTCCGGCCTGCTTCATCGCCCGCTCCCCCAGGCCGCTGCGGTTCATCAGGTTGCCCAGCTGCACGAGCCGCGGCAGCACGGCACGCAGCTCGTCGCCGGCGTCAGTGGCGGCCATCACACCCCTTAGATAGCTAACTTAGGTATACAGTTGCGTCATGCCGCAGGTTCTCCCCGGCATTGTCGCATCCGCGATATAGATACCTAACTTAGCTATCGGGGGTCATCATGAACACCACACCACGCTCCGCCCTGATCTCGGGCGCGAGCATCGCCGGTCCCGCACTGGCTTTCTGGCTGCGGAAGGCCGGGTTCGCCGTCACCGTCGTGGAGAAGTCCGCCACGATCCGGGACGGCGGCTACCCGATCGACGTCCGCGGCACGGCCCTGGACGCCGCCCGGCGGATGGGGATCCTGCCGCGCCTGCGGGACCTGCACATCTCGACCCGCCGGCTGGTCTTCCTCGACACCGACGGCAGCGAAGTGGCTTCGCTGGAACCCAATGCGATCATCGGCGGCGTCGACGGCGAAGACGTCGAGATCCGCCGGGGCGACCTGACGCAGACGCTGTACGACCTCGTGCGCGACGACGCCGACTTCCGGTTCGGCGACAGCGTCGAAACCCTGACGCAGCACGCCGACGGCGTCGACGTCACCTTCCACAGCGGCCGGCAGGAGACTTTCGACCTGGTGTTCGGCGCCGACGGCCTGCACTCGAACACCCGCCGGCTGATCTTCGGCGACGAAGAGCAGTTCCACCACTACCTCGGCTACAGCTTCGCCGGGTTCACCATGCCCAACGACTTCGGCCTCTACCGCGAAGGGCTCACGTGGAGCACCCCGGGCAAGGGCGCGGCGCTCTACTCGGTCCTCGAGAGCAAGGAGATCCACGGCTTCCTGGTCTTCGCCCGCCCGAACCCGCCGATCGAGGCGTTCCGGAACCCCGAGGCACAACGGGATCTCGTCGCCGAGACTTTCGCGGGCGAGGGCTGGGAGATCCCGCGCATGGTCGCGGCGATGCGCGAAGCCGACGACCTCTTCTTCGACGTCGTCAGCCAGATCCACCTGCCACAGTGGACGGACGGCCGCGTCGCCCTCGTCGGCGACGCGGGTTACGCCCCGTCCTTCCTGACCGGCCAGGGCACGAGCCTCGCCCTCGTCGGCGCGTACATGCTCGGCCAGGCGCTGGCCACGATCCCCGACCACGCGGCGGCCTTCGCGGCCTACGAGAGCCGGTCGCGGGACTTCGTCGAGCGGAACCAGGCCCTGGTGAGCGAAGGCAAGGCCACGCTGTTCCCGACCACGGCGGAGGCGCTCGAACAGCGGAACGCCGCGCTCCGGAAGCTGACGAAGGTACCGGCGTCCACGCCGCGGCCTGAACACTCGGCGCTGACGCTGCCGGACTTCCCGGCCGCTGAGGCCTTGCTTCAGGCGTCTCCTCCGGACGACTGTCACCGGTCCGGCTGATCAGCCAAGCGGAACCAGCCGGCTTGCGCAGAGCCGGCTCACTGCGTGCCCGGAAGGTAGAGATCGATCTGGTAGCCACGCTCGCCGTGGGTCAAGGCCGCCTCGCACCTCGGTTTGACGCCCCTCTTCTCGGTGCCGACGACCAAGTGCTGGTAGCGAGTACTCATTGCCGCGGTCAACTCGCCGACCCTCGCTCCGCCCAGCCTGACTTCGACCGCGAAAGCTCCTCGGTGCTTACCGCGCGAAACAGTCGATGAGGCGAGTTCGGCCACCACCAGGGTCTGCGACGCATCGCCTCGGTGGTACGGCGCGAGTGTCGCCTGATGATCCTCTTCTCGCGTCACGGTGATCTGTCGCGCGGGCTCGAAAAGGTCGGCTTCGCCGACCAGGTTCTCCAGCAGCAGCGCTTCGGGACCGGCAAGGTGGAGATAGATCCCGTACGAACGATCTGCCCCACCTCCGGTGACTCTTGCCGGGCAGGTTCCGACGCAGCCCTGGTTCCGAAGAGCGATCAGCGGGCGTTGGTACGCGCGAGCGGTGGAACGGGAAAGGTAACCGACCGGTTCCGAGCCACCGGCGGTCACCACGTCCACCCGCACGGCATACCGGTCGGCAGGATTGCCGGGCTCCGGCACGAGAGCCGCGACGACGGGCACGTGTCGCGCGGGATCGGTGCCCGGCACTGCGCCGCGCACTGCCCGACGCAGGGCCGGCTGGTAATGGGATTCGCCCACGACGGTGACCCGGCCCTGGGCCGACAGCCGGCGTCGGGACAAGACGGCAACGGCCGCGTCGGCAGGCTTGGTGCCGTCATCGACGAGCCTGTCGAGGTCGATCGAGGGCAACGGCGGATCGACGACCTGACGGTGCTCGTACGCGAGAACGGGCGGCGCGGGCGCGACCGGAACGGTGGCCATCGTCCGCAGGGAGTCGGCCAGCGCAGAACTCGCCCGCGAAGTGGAGAAATCGAAGATCGCGCTGTATCCGCCGCCACCGGTCAGCGTGAGACGTCCGTACTGAAGAACGGGGAGTTGCCGGTTGTTCTTGAACCGGCGATCGGGGCCGCCTCTGACGTTGACGTACTGCCAGGTGTGGCCCAGAACGACGGAATCGGAGGGCACACTGCCGTCCTCGATGAACCGCTGAGGAGTTGCTTCCGACCGGAGGTTCTCATAGGCGATATCCGCGTAATGCTTCCCGTCACGGACCAGCACGCGGTCCGGCAGGAGGTAGACCGACCGCCGGGACGTGGTGAGCGAGGGCAGGGCGATGTTCGACGACAGATGCCGGGGACCTCCGGTGCCCCTGGCCAACGCCAACCGCTTGACGAGAGAGGAAGCTCCGGCATTGACCTTGTGCTGGTGAGTGGTCACCACCGCGCCGGACGCGACCACGTGCCAGGCTTGCTGAGCCGCCTGCGCCTGCGCGAAGGAATCGACCAGCTGTTGAAACCGCGCCGCCTCCGCGCCTTGCACGTCGTAGAAAGCCACTACCGTGCGTCTGACCCTGTCTTTCCAGAAGACCCACACGGTGAGGGGTGCCCCGGCGACGACGACCCAGGGCGAGAGCACCATCAACCCGATGGTGAGCACCAAGCACCACGGCCAGAACAAGGGTGACCGCGCCGCATCGTTGAGCTGGGTGACGATCTCGCTCGAGCCGACCTCCGCCATCTCGATCGTGGTGGCACCGGAAACGTCGGAAAAGTCGACGTCGCCGGGCAACGGGAGGTCGGCGATCGGGTCCGCACGGCGGGAACCGGGTGTGGTCTTCCGAGCCGACCCGCGGCTCGGGCGAACGGTAGCGCGGTAGGACACGAGGCCCCCACCGAGTGAGACGTAGGTACCTCGTGGACCGGCGCCGACCCGGAACCCAGGGATGCCTACCGAAGCTCCGAGTCCCGAGCGTGACATTTTCACGCGAACGGGACCCACCTTGATGCTCGTGCGCAGATAGAACGACATGACCGGCTTCCGACGACGGATCTTCCGTCCATGGGTCGCCGACGCCGAGGTTCGCGTTACGGGCCGCCCCAGTGGGCCCAGTAGGCCAAGGCATCGCGCACCGAGAGGTCTACGCGAAGATCGGTTCGCTCGGGCAACGCGTCGGGCTCGCCGAGCCGGTATCGGGCGGTCGGAGGCTCATCGGCCCTCCTTGGCCCCGTTCAGTCGGCGGGAGGGCCAAGAAGGTCACGACACACGGAAGGTTCAGGTCAGCGCGGCCAGTGGACGACGTCCGGGTACTCGTGGAACTGCCGCAGGTGCCGCTCTTCCGTGCGGCTCTGCAGCGGGAACTTGAACCGCGAGCCGTCCGGCCAGGTCAGGGTGCGCTTGCGGAAGCTGACCTCCGGGGCGCCCGGTCCCCGGGCCTCCCAGAGGACCCGCGGTTCGGGCGCGTCGGCCGGATCCACGTACGTCGAGCCCGTCTCCACCAGCGCGACCGAGGACGGCGAGCACACCAGCCACGGGCCCTTCGCCCGCCGGAGCAGGTCGAGCGGCTCGAGGACCCGGGCGTCCGCCGGGCCGGTCACGTCGGCCGCGCGCTCGGTCTTGCCGCCACCGCCACCGCTGCCGGCCGCGCTCGCCAAGTACGCGACGAACCCCACTGCCGCGCCGATTCCGCGCGCGACGTTCCCGAACGCCCGCAGCACCGGCTGCGAACCCTCGACCGTGCCGTCCTCGCGACGGCCGGGGACGGCGAACCTCAGGTCCGTGTCCCCCAGGCGCAGCACGATCACCGGCTCCCGCCAGTGCTCGCGCATCAGCGCCTCGACGCGCTCCCGGAATCCCGGGCGTACCTGCGCGGCGTCGGCAGCGGCCTCCATCCGGTCGTCGAACTCGACGGCCTTCCGCGCTAGATGTCCAAGTTCCGCCGGGTCTCCTCCGGGCTCTGGTCCCCGCCGATCGCGCTCTTGTCGAACCACGGTTCGTCCTCCTCCGGGGTGACGGCTTCCTTGCCTTCGGTGAACGCCGTCTTGCCCGCGGCGATGCCGGCCTTCACGCTCGCGCCCGCGACCAGCGGGCTCGCGCCGACGGACGTGCCGAACATCGTGGTCAGCGCGCGGTTGCCGGGCGTGAACGGCACGCGCGCGGTGTTCTCCAGCGTGTCGAGGCCGAAGCGCGACTCCCCGGCGTACCGGCCGAGCCGGAACTTCCGGGTCATCTCCACGACCTTCGTCGAGTACTTCGCGAGGAACTCGATGAACGTGTCGAGCAGCTTGCCGAACTTGCCGAGGTAGCGGGTCACCTTCTGCAGCACGCTCGCGGCCTTGGCGATGGACGCGGTCATCGCGGCGGCGACCGAGCTGCCGAAGCTGATCACCGACGCGGCCAGCGCCGGCAGCCAGATGGTGATCAGCCAGGACACCAGCTCGGTGATGATCGCCTTGATCACCTCTTCGATGACCTGCATGACCATCGACCACATCTGCAGCACCTCGGCGACCGACCCGGCCGCCGAGCCGACGCCGCGGATGCCGGAGGAGAAGTCGCCGAGCGCTTCCTTGGCCGCCTTGCCGGCTTCGTCGACCCACTCGGCCAATGCCGTGTCACCGGTCTGCTCGAAGTCCTCGGCGAGCGCGACGAAGCCGTGCGCGATCGTGGTGAAGTTCTCCGACGCATGCCCGATGGCCGGCCCGTCGCCGGTCACCGCGTGCAGCGCGTCCTGCAGCGGCTGCACCAGCTCGAGCAGCATGTTCAGCCCGTGGCTAACCAGCCAGCCGATCGGGTCCATCGCGAAGGTGACCATGTCGGTCGCCGCGCCGGCTACGAACCCCGCGCCGTCGCCGACCAGCGCCTTGCCCGCCGAAGCCAGCTCCCCCACGCCGTCCGCCGAGGCCGCCTGCCGGGCGTGCTCGGCGATCGACTTGCCGGACTTGTACAGGGTGCCGACCACCGGCGTGGCCTCCGCCGCGCGGTCGAGGTTCGCGCTCGTGCTCTCGTCGTACGCCTGGACGTCCAGTGCGTCCGCGATGCTCTTCTTCGGCTCGGTCACTTGCCCTGCTCCCCGATCGCGTCGATCTCCGCCTCGTACCGGCCGAAGGCGATCACGCCCGCTTCTTCGGTGCCGCGGTACATCTCGGCGGCCTTGGTCATCTTGGTGGTCAACCCGTCGACGCCGTCCTTCAGCTCGCCCAGCAGCGAACGCAGCTCGCCGAGCCGGTCGGTGTAGCCCTGCTTGGCCCAGATCCCGACGACGCCCCAGGCCGTGTCGGTCACGTCGGCGGTGTCGATCTTGGCGCCGAACTTGTCCGCTTCCTGCTCGTAGTAGGGCAGCTGGCGCGCGTATCCGGAGATCGCGTCGATGTTGGTCTGGATTCCGTCTGACATCGCGGAAGTTCCCTCGGTCGGTTTCAGGAGCGGCGGAGGATGGGGCCCTGGTCGAAGTCGTCGTCGTCCCCCGGAGCGGGCCGGCGTCGCGGCCGCGACGCCTGCTGCTCCGACGCGGGTTCGGGCGCGGCGGTTCCGAATGCTTCGGCCTGGGCCTGCCGGACCTGCCCGCTGACGTCCACGCCGAGCTGGTCGCCGAACGCGTCGTCGACGATGCCGGCCTGCTGCTGGGCGGCCCCGGCCACGGCCTGGCGCAGGGTGGCCATGATCCGCTGGGCGAGCTGGCCCGCTTCGAGGTGCATCGCGCCGGCGGTGAGCCGCAGGTCGGTGACGGTCCCGCCGGCCCCCGCGACGACCGTCACCGTGCCGTCGGGCGAAGTGACGGTGGTTTCGACCTGCGCGATCCGCTCCTGCATGTCGCCGACGCCGGCGAACCGGGCTTCGGCCTGGCGGACCTTCGACTGGAAGGTCTCGAACTGGGCGATCAGCTGGTCCATTTCGGCCGACATCGTCACTTCCTTCGCGGTACGGGTGCTTCGCCGGAGCATGACAGATCCCGGGCGGCACCGCGGCATTTCGGCGGAATGCGAAGAACCGCCCGGTCCGCTCAGCTGATGAAGCCCGCCGACTTGAGCCAGTCGTGGGCCACCGTCGCCGGCTTCTGGCCGTCCACGCTCACCTTCTTGTTCAAGTCCGTGAGCGTCGCCGTGTCGAGCTTCGCCGCGATCGGGGTGAAGAGCTGCTCCAGCTGCGGGTACTTGCCCGCGACGCCGGACGCGATCGCGATGGCCGGGTTGTAGGTCGGGAAGAAGTGCTTGTCGTCGTCCAGCACCGTCAGCTTCTGGCCGGCCACGCGCCCGTCGGTGGAGGCGACCGAGCCGAAGCCGCACGGGTCGCCCTTGCCGACGCTGGGGTACACGACGGCGTCGTTGAGCAGGTGCACCTGCGGATCCGGCAGGGTGAACCCGTAGGTCTTGGCCAGGCCCGGGAACCCGTCGTCGCGGCTCCTGAACTCCGGGCCCATGCAGGTGGACGCCGCGGCCGGGTCCTTCTTCACCAGGGCCGCGTAGTCCGAGATCGTCTTCACGCCGGTCTTGGCCACCGTCGCCGGGTTGCCCGCGATCGCGTAGGTGTCGTTGGCCGGCGAGCGGGCCCACCACGTGACGCCGTTGGCGGCGTCGGCTTTCTTGACCGCGTCGTACTGCGCTTGCGCGTCGGCGATCGGCTTCGTCTCGTGGAGGTAGCTGATCCAGGCGGTGCCGGTGTACTCCCAGTACAGGTCGACCGCGCCGCTGGTGAGCGCTTGGCGGACGTTGCTCGAGCCGGTGATGTTCGTCTTGTCCTGCGGGCTCGCCCCGGCCGCCTGCAGCGCGACGAGCGCGATCTGGCCGAGCAGCAGCTGCTCGTCGAACTCCTTGGAGCTGACGCGGATCTGGGCGCCGCTGAGCGCGTCGATCTTCTTGATGGATCCCTCGCCCACCTGGGCGCCGGTCTGGTCCTTGCCGATCGTGCAGCCCGCGGCAAGCACCGCGACGAGCGCGAGAACAGCGGCAGTCGTGCGTCGCATGGGACGTCCTCCTTGAGTCGGTTACAGGCCGCGCGGGTGCAGGACCTCCTCGGCGACCAGGCCCAGCCAGTCGGCGAACAGCGCCAGCGCGGCGACGACGATGCCGAAGGTCAGGCTCAGGATCGGGCGGTACAGCCCGATCCCGGCGACGAGCCCGCCGCCGAGACCGCCGCCGTCGATGAAGGTGGCGAGGGTCGCGCTCGCGACGGTGAGCACCAGCGCCGTGCGGATGCCGGCGAGGATCACCGGGACGGCCAGCGGCAGCTCGATCCGCCACAGGATCGCCGTCTTCGTCATGCCCATGCCGCGCGCGGCGTCGACGAGGGTCGGGTCGACGCCGTCGAGCCCGACCATCGTGTTGCGCAGCACCGGCAAGGTCGCGTAGACGACCAGCGCCGTCACCGCGGTCGTGGTGCCCGTGCCGATCCAGAGGGCGAGCAGCACGACGAGCCCGATCGACGGGATCGCCTGGCCGAGGTTGCCCAGACCCAGCCCGATCGGCCGGACCCACCGGGCGCCGGGGCGGGTCAGCAGGATGCCGAGCGGGAGGGCGATGGCGAGGGTGCACACCGTCGAGATCAGCGTGAGCCGCAGGTGCGCGCCCAGTTCGGCGAAGATCTCGCCGGCGTTGAGGTACCGCTGTTCGATCGAGTCGACCGGCTGCGCGCGCACGAGCAAGAAGAGCACCAGCAGGGCGAGGGCGAGCAGCACCGGGCGGACCAGCAGGCCGAGCCGGCCCCGCCGGGGCCGGGACGGCGCGACACTGTCGGGAGCCGGTGCGGGTGCTTCCGCGGCCGCCGGAGGCGTCTCGTCGTCGGGACGCAGCGCGCCGAGGATGCCGGCGACGTCGCACACTCCCAGCGCGGTGCCGTTCTGGGAGACGACTACCTCGGTGCTGCCGGTGCGCACCATCGTGTCCAGCGCGTCCCGCAGGGTCGCCTCGGGCGAGATCGGCGGGAGTCCGTCGGTCACCGGCCGGAGTTCCACGTCCGACACCGGGATCAGCCCCAGCCGCTTCAGGTTTCGCTTCGAGCCGACGAAGGACGCGACGTAGTCGTCGGCCGGCGCGGCCAGGATCGCCTGGGGCGTGTCGTACTGCGCGATCTCCGAGCGCGGGCGCAGCACGGCGATCCGGTCGCCCATCTTGAGCGCCTCGTCGAAGTCGTGCGTGACGAACACGATCGTCTTGCGCACTTCACGTTGCAGGCGCAGGAACTCGTCCTGCAGCCGGGCGCGCGTGATCGGGTCGGTGGAGCCGAACGGCTCGTCCATCAGCATCACCGGCGGGTCCGCGGCCATCGCCCGCGCGACGCCGACGCGCTGCTGCTGGCCGCCGGAAAGCTCACGCGGGTACCGCAAACCGTGCTCGCGGGTCAGGCCGACGACGTCGAGCAGCTCCCGCACCCGCCCGGCGACGTGGCGCCGGGTCCAGCCGAGCACCCGCGGCACCACGCCGATGTTGGCGTCCACCCGAAGGTGCGGGAACAACCCGACCTGCTGGATGACGTAGCCGGTGTGACGCCGGTGCTCGTCGACGTCGAGGGCCGTCACGTCGGTGCCGCCGATCGTGATCGCGCCCGAGGTGGGTTCGACGAGCCGGTTGATCATCCGCATGGTCGTCGTCTTGCCGCAGCCCGACGGGCCGGTCAGGACGACGATCTCGCCGGCCGGGATCCGCATCGAAAGGCGGTCGACGGCGGGCAGCGACCGCCCGGGGTAGTGCTTGCTGACGTCCTTCAGCTCGATCGTCTCGCCCGCGGTGCCGATGGTCTTCCCCGGCTCCGCTTCGCCGATCGAGCGTCGACGCCGTCGCGTGGTGAGCTTCCCGACCACCACGAAGGCCAGGTCGAACAGCAACGCCAGGACGACGATCCCCAGCGTTCCGGTCAGCACCTGGTTCAGCGAGTTGACCGCGCCGAACCGGCCGAGCCCGTCGAAGATCTCGTTGCCGAGCCCGGGGCCCTTGACGTACGCGCCGATGGCCGCGATCCCGATGGTGATCTGCGTCGAGACGCGGATGCCGGAGAGGATCACCGGCCAGGCCAGCGGCAGCCGGACGCGCCACAGCACCCGCGCGCGACCGAGGCCCATGCCGTGCGCCGCGTCCACCACGGCCGGGTCGACGCCGCGCAGGCCGACGATCGTGTTGCGCGTGATCGGCAGCAGTGCGTAGAGCACCAGTGCGAACAGGACGTTCGTCAGCCCGAGTCCGAACGGGCCGATCAGGATGCCCAGCAGCGCGATCGAGGGGATGGTCAGGAAGGCCGCGGTCGTGGTGGTCGCCAGCGAGCCGAGCCACCGCCGACGGTAGGTGAGCACGCCGATCGTCATCCCGATCAGCACGGCCAGCGCCACCGCCGCGAGGGTGAGGTCCACGTGGAGGATCGCGTCGTTGACGACGTCGATCCAGTTCTCGCGGAGGTACTCGAACAGGCTCAGAGCCGCGCTCCTCGGGCGTCGCAGGGCGGAAAGTCACCCCCAGCCCAACACGTCCGCGTGGTCCTGTCCACCGCCGGGTTGATCCACCTGGCCGTATGCAACTCGTGGGTAGGTTGGTTAACCTCCGCCCGTGAGGTTCCCGGGTGCTGTGCTCACCGTGCTGTCCGCCATCGGTTTCGTGGTCGTTCCCGCCCCGTCCGCGTCGGCCGCGACCGACCCGCCGGCCTTCGTGGGGCCGCTCAGCACCCGCGGGCGCTACATCGTCGACGCGAACGGCGACCGCTTCAAGCTGAAGGCCGCCAACTGGCACGGCGCGAGCGGCACGTGGACCGGGTCGGGCGACGTCGACGACCCCGCGAACCACCACGCCGGCGAGATCGCCCACCAGACCCCGCTCGGGCTGGACCGCGCGTCGATCGACACCGTCATCGACGGACTCGCGCACCTGGGCCTCAACAGCGTCCGGCTGCAGTTCTCCAACGCGATGATCCACGACCCGAACCCGGTGCCCGACCTGCCGGCCAACCCCGGCCTGCACGGCTTGACGCCGCTGCAGGTGTACGACCGCGTCGTCGACCGGCTCACCGCGCGCGGGTTCGCCGTGATCCTCAACAACCACACCACGACGTCGCGCTGGTGCTGCGGGCTCGACGGCAACGAGCGCTGGAACACCGCGCAGTCCGAGCAGCAGTGGCAGGACGACTGGCTGTTCATGGCCCGCCGCTACGCCGCGAACAAGCGCGTCGTCGGCGCCGACCTGTACAACGAAGTCCGCCGCAACACCTTCGACGACCCGAACTGGGGCTGGGGCAACGGCACGGACTGGCAGCGCGCGAGCCAGCAGGTCGCCGACCGCATCCTGACCGAAGCCGACCGCGACCTGCTGATCATCGTCGAGGGCATCAACTGGACCGGCCTGCCCATCGACGGCTTCGCGCACGGACGGCCCACGCTGGAACCGGCCCGCACGCTGTCGCACACGCTCGTCGACTCCGGGAAACTCGTCTATTCGGCGCACTTCTACGGCTACACGGGTCCGAACCACTCGGGCGCGACCGGCATCGGCGAGACGCACGACCCGCGCTACCGCGACCTCTCGCCCCAGGAACTGCGCGACACCCTGTACCGGCAGGCGTTCTTCGTCGAGCAGGACACCGGGAAGCACTACACCGCGCCGCTGTGGATCAGCGAGTTCGGCGAGGGCCGCGGGACCACCGACGCCGCTTCCCGCGCGTGGTTCGAGAACTTCGTGGACTACCTCGCCCAGACCGACACCGACTTCGCCTACTGGCCCGCGGTCGGCTTCCAGACCAACGGCTCGGGAGACGGGTGGTCACTGCTCGCCTGGGACGCGGCCGGCCACCGCATCGACGTCCTGGACGGCAGCGACTGGCGTGGCCCGGCCTGGCAGCGGCTGGTGAACGCGCCGTCGCGCACCGGGCCGATCGCGCCGGCCGAGCACTGGTCGATGCTGAACCTGGACTACGCCGACTTCCAGGAGTCGCGCACGGTCCGCACGCTGGGCGATTGGGATTCGGGCGCGCGCAAGGGCGCCTGCCCCGACGGCCAGCGTCTCACCGGCCTGGCGCACACCGGTGGCCGCGGCCTGTGCACCGGCACGCTGCCCACGCCGACGGCTTACGCCGTGGTCCGTGACGAGTCCTATGTAGACATCGACTGGGCGTCGGGGTACTCGAAGGCGCAATGCCCGCCCGACCACGCGGTGGTCGGCTACAGCGTCCGGGGCGCGGCGGTCTCGGCGGTGCTGTGCGGCCGCTCCCCCACGCCGTTGGGCCACAACGGCCGCACGGTCTGGTTCGACCGCGGCGACAACCGCCCGGCGGGCGACCTGGGCGGAGACTTCGCTTCGGGAAACTACAAGGGACAATGCGCGCCGGGCGAGTACCTCGCCGGGGTGGCGTACACGGGCCGCGTCGGCTCGAACCGCACGCCTGACGCGCTGCTCTGCCGCTCGTGAACGGCCCCGGCCGGTGGGTCGCGCGGACCCACCGGCCAGGCACAGCACGCTCGACGCGGCGACAACCCGCCCGCCGACGCGTAGCCCTGCCGCTCCGAACGCCGGCCGGCCACAAGCGAGGCGGCCGGCCGCGAAGTCACACCAGCGAAGCCGTCAGCCCGCCGTCGAGGACGTAGTGGCTGCCGGTCACCCAGCTCGCCCGGTCGGACGCCAGGAACGCCGCCACCTCCGCGATGTCCTGCGGTGTACCGAGCCGGCCCTGCTTCGCCGCGACGAGGTCGCCGAACGGGACCTGGGTCGCCGCCTCGAAGTCGGGGACCAGGCGCTCGACCATCGCCGTGTCGGCGAAGCCCGGGCAGACCGCGTTGACGCGGATGCCGGCCGGGCGCATCTCCACCGCGGCGACGCGGGTCAGCTGGATGACCGCCGCCTTCGTCGCGCAGTAGGAGCCGAGCAGCGGGCTGCCGCCGACACCGGCGATCGACGCGATGTTGACGATGTTCCCCTTGGACTCCATCAGGTGCGGGGTCGCCGCCTTCATCGTCACGAACGTGCCGCGCACGTTGACCGCGAAGATCTTGTCGAAGCTCTCCGTGGACTGCTGCAGCAGCGGCGACGCGACCTCGATCCCGGCGTTGTTGACCAGGACGTCGAGACCGCCGAGCAGGTCGACCGCCTGCTGGATGGCCGACTGCACCTGGCCTTCGTCCGTGACGTCGCAGTTCGCGACGCCGGCGGCGCCGATCTCCTCGGCCGCCTGCTTGGCCGCGTCGGCGTTCATGTCGCTGATCACGACCTTCGCGCCGCGTTCGGTGAACAGCGCCGCGATCGCCTTGCCGATGCCCGCGCCGGACCCGGTGACGAAGACGCGCTTTCCCTCGAGTTCGGACATGCTGGTTCCTCTCACATCGCTTCGATCTTGGGCAGGATCTCTTCCTTGAGACGCTTCATGTCGTCGAGCGTCTTCGCAACCGGGACGTCCTGGAACGGCGGCCACAGGAACGGCATCGTCAGCCCGGCTTCCCGGTACCGCTTCAGCTGGTCGGTGATCTGCGCTTCCGACCCGACGAGCAGGTTCGTGCCCTTGCCCCGGGGGGTCTGGTCCATGTCCTGGTCGGTGATGACGAACCAGATCATGCTGGAGATCTCGAGGTCGTCGACGGACCGCTGGGTGTCGAGCTCGTCGAGCTCGCGCTGGATCTCGGTGCGCCACCGCTGGATGTCCTCGGGCGAGTCCTGGATCCCGATCCAGCCCGACAGGTTGTACTTGGCGATGCGGCTCGCGGAGCGCTTCGGGTCCTTCAGGCCGCTGAAGAAGATCGGCGGGTGCGGCTTCTGCACCGGTTTCGCCCCGAATCCGGCCGGCTCGAAGTCGGCGAACTCGCCGTGGTACTCGAAGACCTCGTTGGTCCAGATGCCCTGCATGATCTCGAGGGTCTCGCGCACGTGCTTGTGCCGCTTGGGAAAGATGTGCGCGGCGCTGGCGGCGGCGAACTCCTCCGGCATCCAGCCGGAGCCGACGGCGACGTTGAGCCTGCCGCCCGAGAGGTGGTCGATGGTGGCCAGCTCCGCGGCGAGGACGCCGGGCGAACGGTACGGCGTGTCGATGATGCTCATGCCGATCCGGACCTTCGACGTCTTCGCGGCGAGCCAGGGAAGCAGCGGCATGCCCTGGAGGAACTCGCCCCGCGAGCTCACCGGGAGTTGCTTGCCCATTTCGTCCAGCATCCCGAAGGGGTACTGCATCTCCCCCCGGTCCGAGGCCTCCGGCACGATGATCCGGTCGAGCGTCCAGACGGAGTCGAAGTCGAGGTCTTCGGCGAGCGCGGTGAGGTCTTCGAGCTCCCGGACGGTCACCTTGTCCCGGAAGTTCGGCAGGTAGAGCGCGAGTTTCATGGTCGGACAGCCTCCTTGCTGCGTTCGGTGAAGGTGGAGCGGATGTCGGCTTTCAGGACTTTGCCGACGGTGGAGCGCGGCAGCTCCGGCCAGATTTCGATCTGCTTCGGCGCCTTGACGCTGCCGATGCGGTCCTTGACGAACGCGATCAGCTCGCCGGTGTCCAGCTCCCGGCCGGGCTGCAGCTGGACGACGGCGGTGACGCGTTCGCCCCACTTGTCGTCGGGCAGCCCGATCACGGCGCAGTCGCGGACGGCGTCGTGGGCCATCACCGCCTGCTCGACCTCGGCCGAGTAGACGTTGAAGCCGCCGGTGATGACCATGTCCTTGGCGCGGTCGACGATGTGGAGGAAGCCCTCGTCGTCGAGGAAGCCGATGTCGCCGGTGTGGTGCCAGCGGTGGGCCGACGCCTCCGCGGTCGCCTCGGGGTTGCGGTAGTAGCCCGCCATCACCAGCGAGCCGCGCACGCAGATCTCCCCCCGCTCCCCCTGCGGGACGGGCCGCCCGTCCTCGTCGAGGATCGCCACCGTGACCAGCGGCGACGGGCGGCCGGCCGACGCCAGTCGTCCCGTGTGGACGGTGCCGTCGGGTCTCAGGTGGTCCGCGGGCGACATCGTCGAGATCATCATCGGGGCTTCGGACTGACCGAACAGCTGCGCCATCGGGCCGATCCGGGTGAGGGCCTCGGTCAGCCGGGCGGTCGACATCGGGGCCGCGCCGTACCAGAAGCACTGCAGGGACGACAGGTCCGTGCGATCGAGCGCCTCATGGCCGAGCACCATGTAGATCAGCGTCGGCGGCAGGAACGTGTGGGTGACGCGGTGCCGCTCGATCAGCTCCAGGAAGCGGCCGACGTCGGGTTTCGCCATGATCACGATCTCGCCGCCGCGGGCGAGGATCGGGAAGCACAGGACGCCGGCCGCGTGGGTCAGCGGGGCCAGGGCCAGGTACACCGGGCGGCCGTCGAAGGGGTAGCTCATCAGCGTGATCGCCGACATCGCCTCGAGGTTGCGGCCGGTGAGCATGACGCCCTTGGGGCGCCCGGTGGTGCCGCCGGTCCCGACCAGCGCGACCACGTCTTCGGGTTGCGCGGCTTCGACGGGGGGATCGGCCCGGGCCGCGTCGAGCCATTCCGGGAAGCCGGAGGCGAAGTCGTCGCCGTCACCGAGCCGGACGAGCGTGGTCAGCTTCGGCAGCTTCGGGGCGATCTGACGGACCAAGTCTTCGAAGCCGGGCTGGAAGATCAGGGTGGCGCAGTCGAAGAGGTCCAGGAGTTCGGCGTTCTCGCCGGCGGCGTTGCGCGGGTTGATCGGGCACCACACGGCACCCGCGCGGGCGATGCCGAAGACGCAGGAAAAGGCGGTCGGATCGTTGGCCGAGAGGATGCCGACCTTGTCCCCCGGCTGCACGCCCGAGTGCCGCAGAGCGCGGGCGACGGTCTCGGCGAGATCGACCACTTGGCCGTAGGACACGGAAATCCCGTCGAGGGTCAGGCAGGGCGCGTCCGGGTTCAGGGAGGCGCCTTTTTCCAGGTAGAAGTACAGAGACATCGTCGTCCCTCCCGAGCCGGGTCGGTCGCTGGACACGACCTTGGCCGCCGTTTGGACGAATGTCAAGATTTTCTTGGACGATTGGTCAGAGAACCGCTCGATGGTATCTTCGGCCGGTGACCAGCCCAGCCGCCGTGCGGCGCCGGACCAAGGTCGACAAGTTCGAGGACCGCCGCCGCGAACTCGCCGACGCGGCCCTGCTCGCCCTCGCCGACCTCGGCTACGCCCGCACGAGCCTGCGCACGATCGCCGAGCACACCAAGTTTTCGCACGGACTGCTGCACTACTACTTCGCCGACAAGGTCGAGCTGATCACGTACTGCGTGCGCCGGTACAAGGAAGCGTGCGTGAAGCGCTACGAGGGCGGAGTGGGCGGGGCGGCCACCCCGTCCGCGCTGGCCGAAGCGTGCGCGGACGGGCTGGCGGCGGCGCTCGAAGAGGCGCCGCTCATGCACCGGCTCTGGTACGACCTGCGCTCGCAGTCCCTGTTCGAGGAAGCCTTCCGCGACGACGTCGCCGAGATCGACGAGAGCCTGCAGGACATGATCTGGCGCAACGTCCGGGCGTACGCGGATCTGACCGGGATCGAGCCGACGTGCACGCCGTCGGAGGCTTACGCCCTGTTCGACGGCCTGTTCCAGCAGGCGCTGCAGCGGCACATCGTCGGCGATAAGGATGCGCTCGACGACCTGCGGCGCGGTGTGCGCAAGCTGCTGCCCCGCCTCGTCAGCTGAGCGGGACCACCATCCGCGCCAGCGGCACGTGGTGCTGCCCCGCGTGCATGTCCCGGTCCCGCAGCGACCCCTGGCTCACCGGCCGCGGGAACGAAATCTTCACGACGTTCAGCGACGGGATCCGGAAGATCTGGATCGTCCCCTCGTCGACTCGGTAGAGCGACGCCACCACGCGCTCGTTCAGGAACGTCTCGTCCGCCGCCACCCGGTAGCCGCCGGCGTCCCGCATGAACAGCTCCAAGGTCACCCAGAACGGGCCCGCGTTCTTCGACCGGACCTCGTGGGCCAGCTTCGCCAAAGTCGTTTCAGGCAAGGGACTTCCCCTCGAACTCGATCCGGAACAGGTCCAGTGGCGCGCAGTCGACGACGTGGTTCAGCACGAACTCGTACGCCGCGCCGCGCTCGACCTCGGCCGGGGACGACGCGAACGCGAAGCTCGGCAGGTAGTCCATCGCCGGGGTCGGCAGGTGCAGCATCAGCGGGTTGGCGATCTTGGCCACCGCCGTCGCCGTCGCCTGATCGGGCGCGTTGACCAGCAGCATCGCACCCACCTCGCGCGGCGGCCCGCTCTCCGGCTCCAGCTCGCCCAGCACCGCGTTGTGGCCGTACAGCCGCAGGTCGAACGCGTACTCGTCGTCGGCCAGGCCCAGCGTCTGGCCCACCCGCTGGGTGATCAGCGTGCGCATCAGCGACGCCCACTCGTCGATGTCGGCGAGCACCAGCGGGTCGCGGATAGCCGAGAACGACATCGTCTCGTACCCCGTGACCCGCGCGCCCTCCAGCTTGATCGTGTACTGGTCCGCGACGTGGAACCGCGACCCGGTGACCCGGACGATCCGGTCGTCGACGGCCGAGTACCGCGCCTCGCGGACGTCGAGCGTGCCGTCGGGCTCGCGCATCTCGAAGGGGTTCGCCGTCTCGTACAACATGTGCGCCGCCACCAGGATCGGCGTGCACGCCGCACTCGAGTCGAGCGGCTCGATCGTGAAACCGTCGGCGTCGATGGTCGCCAGGACGCCGCCCGCACGCGGGTTGTCCGTGCACTGGCCGCCGCATTCGACGATCTTGGCCGCGTGCCACGTCGGCCCGGCCGGCATGCCCTTCATCAGCGGGTACGCCGCCGCCACCGCCGTGTCGGTCGCGCGGCCGGCGAGCACCACCTGCGCCCCCGCGCGCAAAGCCTCGACGATCGGTTCGTGCCCCATCGCGCCGACGATGTGCGTGCAGCTCTCCAGGGTCTCCGCGGCCAGCTCTCCCAGTGGCGGCAACGGATGCACGCGGCCGGAGCCGAGGTGGTCCTTCAGCTCGGCCGCGTCCTGCTCGCTGTAGATCTTCGCGACCTTCAGGTCCAGGCCTTCCTCCGCCAGCACTTCGGCGGCGATCCCGGCGACCCAGTCGACGCCGGCGTCGGTGCCGCTCGTCCCGCACGAGCCCACGATCACCGGGATCCCGGCGCCCGCGGCGGCCGTGAACAGGCTGCGCAGGTCACGTGCCACGGCCTTGGCGGTCGTCTTGGCCTTTCCGGCGCCGAGGTAGTACGGGCCCGAGTCCGTCGATCCGCCGTCGATGCTGATGACGTCGGCGCCCAAGGCGATGCCGCGTTCGACCGTCGCGTGGTCCCAGCCCGCGCCGAGCATGCCGCTCGGCGCCAGCACACGCACCTTGTCCATGTCCCTCATCCCTCTCCGTTCACCACGTGCCGGGCCCGGCCTTCGAGGGTCGCGACCAGTTCTTCGGCTCCGCGCAGGCCTGCGGCCAAGCGCGCTTCGGCGGTCTGCCCGGCCAGATGCGAACAGACGACAATCCCGTCGACCCCTCGCAGCGGACTGTCGGCCGGCAACGGCTCCTCGCGCACGACGTCGAGCGCCGCGCCCGAAATCTCGCCGGAGAGCACGGCCGCGACGAGCGCGTGCTCGTCGACGATCGCGCCCCGGGCGGTGTTGACGAGCAGCGCCGTCGGCTTCATCTGCTTGAACGCCAGCGCATCCAGCAGTCCCCGGGTCCGGTCGGTCAGCGCTGTGTGCACCGAGACGTAGTCCGAAGTGGACAGCAGTTCGGGCAGCTCGACGAACCGGACACCCGGCCCACGCAGGCCGGAGGTGCAGACGACGGTCATCCCGAAGGCGCGAGCCAGCGGAACGACCGCCCGCGCCGAAGCCCCGTACCCGATGAGCCCGAGCGTCGACCCACGCAGTTCATGCCCGTCCTCGCGCGGCCACTTCCCCGCCGCCACACCGGAAGCGGACTGCACGAGCCGCCGCGCCCCGCCGAGCAGCAGCCCGAAGGTGTACTCGGCGACGGCGTTGGCGTTGACGCCGGGCAGGTTGCTGACGCTGATCCCGTGCCGGGCAGCGGCTCCGACGTCGATGGAGTCGTACCCGACGCCCGTCCGGACGATGACGCGCAGCTTCGGCGCGCGGGCCAGCACGTCGGCCGTCAGCGGCTCGTTGGCGACCAGCGCGGCGTCGATTCCGTCCAGGACGCCCACGAGTTGCTCGGGGTCGCGCCTGCCGGTCATCGGCGAGTACACGGTCTCCAGGCCGGCCTTACGGAGGTACGCATCCACCTCGTCGCCGGGACGCAGGTAGTCGGTGGTGATCAGCACACGGCTCACAAGACGCGCCCGTCGGAACGGCGCCGCTGCAGCGAAGCGACACGGGCCACCAGGAGCACCGCGATCACCGTGACGGCACCGACGTCGAGGAGCATGAACGGCCACCCGGTCACGTCGACCATGCCGCCGACCAGCGCGGGGCCGAGGAACCCACCGCTTGACCAGCCGACGGTGTAGAGGCCGGTGTAGGTTCCGAGCACCCGGGCCGAGGGCGCGAGGTTCCACAGGACGACCGCCATGTTGACCATGAAAGCCGCCGCGCCCGCGGCCGCCACGCACATGGCGACGACCGTGCCGGTCGGCGTCCGGACGATCGTGCCCAGCACCATCGCCGCGGCGAACACGGCCATCCCGATGAGGATCACCCGCAGCCGGCCGAAGCGTTCGGCGAACAGCGCGACCGGGTAGGCGGCCGCGAGGAACGCCAGCCCGCTGGGCAGGGTGAGCCCGCCGGCGTCGCCGCGGGACATGCCCAGCGTCTCCATGCCGTAGTTGGTGACGAGCGAGCGCGACGCGAACCACGCGCCGCCGAAGGCGAAGACGCCCAGGATGACCAGCAGCCGGCTGCGGTCGGCGTCCCGCAGGATGTCGAGCAGGACGTCCCGCATCCGTACCCGGGGCCGGGCGTCCTGTTCGGAGCGATCCTCTTCGAGCGCGGCCTGGTAGGCCGGGGACTTGCTGTCGCGCACCCGCCAGGCGAGCACGCCGACGGACACCAGCATCAGCGCCGCCGGGATCGCGAAGGACAGCTTCGGGAAGTCGTCGATCAGGAAGATGCTGATCAGCGCCGCGACGATCACCGTGATGCTGGAGGCGATCTTGACCGCCGCGTTGGCCCGGCTGCGCCGCTCGGGGCCGATGAAGTCCGGGAGCAGCGACTCGGCGATCGGCTTGAACGAGTTCGCGACGAGCGCGTAGCCGAACATCACCAGGACGAGCAACGGCAGCGAGACGGCGGCGTGCGGGATGACCACGAACAGCACGGCCGCCACCGGCATGCCGACCACGAGGTACGGGATGCGCCGGCCCCACGACGTCCGGGTGCCGTCCGAGCGGTTGCCCATCCACGGCTGGATGAAGATGCCGAGCAGGTTGTCCATCCCCATCAGCGCACCGATGAGCGCGGCGCTGCCGAGGTGCTCACGCAGCAGCGGCGGGACCTGCGAGTCGTAGAGGTTCCACGTCGACTCCTGCGCGAAGACCGCCAGAGCCACGAAGAACGTGATGCGTCCCGTCCGGACGCGCGGGGTGGTCGACGTCATGGCGGCCACCGTACTTTTGCTATAGCAAGATGGTCAATAGTTGCAAAAGGGTTTTGCCGTAGGCTGGCCGCATGATGGGTGAGGCATTGCAGACCGACACGCTGGCCGACCGCGTGTACCGCGCGATGCGCGACGCCATCACCACCGGCGAACTGCGCCCGGGCCAGAAGGTCACCGAACGCGGGTTCGCCGAGCGCTTGTCGGTCAGCCCGACGCCGGTGCGCGAGGCCATCCGGCGCCTCGAGCAGGACGGCCTCATCGAGCGGTCCGGCCCGCGCACGGTCAAGGTGGCGATGTTCGGCGGCGTCGCCGTCCAGGACCTCGCCGAGGTCGAGGTGGGCCTGCGCGGCATGGTGGCCCGTTTCGCCGCCCGGCACGCGACGCCCGAGCAGCTGGACGGGCTCGACGCGGTCCTCGACGAGGCCGACGACCTGCTCATCCTCATCAAGCAGCGCCACGAATCCGGGCAGGACGTGGCCAAGCACGTCGGCCGGCTCTTCGACGCCATGCAACGCTTCAACGGCCTCGTCGAGTCGTGCGCCGGCAACCCGGTGCTCGTCCGCCTGCTCGACCAGACCCGGGTGTTCTCCTACCCGGAACGGCGCTCGCGCGTGCTCGAACGCGTCAGCGTCGACGACACGTTCGGCCTGGATCGCTACGCGACCCACCGCGCGCTCGTCCGCGCGCTGCGGGCGGGCGACTCGGCGCAGGCCGAGGCGCTGGTGCTCGAAGACGCCCGCGGCGGACTCGGCGACCTGCTCGCCGGCGGTTCCTGACCGCTCCTCGGCCGGCCAGGCAAGCGCCCCAAGGTGGCCTTGGTTGCGTCTGACGCACCGAAGGCCGCCTTGGGTGCGTCAGACGCACCGAAGGCCACATTGGGGCGCTCGAGGCCGGCCGGTCAGGCCGTGATCCGGGTGGCGATCGCCGTGCCGAGCCCTTCCGTCGTCCCCGCGCCGCCGAGGTCGGGGGTGAGCACGGCCGGCTGCTCGGCGAGTACGCTCTCGATCGCGGCGACGACCCGCGCGGCGGCTTCCGGTTCGCCGAGGTGGTCGAGCATCAGCGCGCCGCTCCAGATCTGGCCGACGGGGTTGGCGATCCCCCGCCCGGCGATGTCGGGCGCCGAGCCGTGGACCGGCTCGAACAGGCTCGGCCAGGTGCGATCGGGGTTGATGTTGGCGCTCGGGGCGATCCCGATGGTGCCGGTGCACGCGGGCCCGAGGTCGGAGAGGATGTCGCCGAAGAGGTTGCCGGCCACGACGACGTCGTACGCCCGCGGGCTCAGCACGAATTTGGCCGCGAGGATGTCGATGTGGTCCTTGTCCGCGACGACCTCCGGGTACCGGGTGGCCATCGCGGCCGCACGCTCGTCCCAGTAAGGCATCGAGATGGAGATGCCGTTGCTCTTGGTCGCCCACGTCAGATGTTTGCGCGGCCGGGCGGCGGCGAGGTCGAAGGCGTAGCGCAGCACGCGGTCCACGCCGGTGCGGGTCATCACCGTCTCCTGCAGCACGGTCTCCCGCTCGGTGCCCTCGAAGATCCGGCCGCCGATGCTGGAGTACTCGCCCTCGGTGTTCTCCCGGACGACGAGGAAGTCGATGTCCCCCGGCCCGTGGTCGCGCAGCGGGGACCGCACGCCGCGCAGCAGCCGGACCGGGCGCAGGTTGACGTACTGGTCGAACCCGCGGCGGAACTTCAGCAGGCTGCCCCACAGCGACACGTGGTCGGGCACCACGTCCGGCCGGCCGACCGCGCCGAAGAAGATCGCGTCGAAGCCCGCGAGCTGCTCCTGCCAGTCCGGCGGCAGCATCTCGCCGTGCTCCAGCCAGTACTCGGCGGAGGCGAAACCGAATTCGGCGGTTTCGAGCGCGAAGCCGTGCGCGTCGGCCGCGGCGCGGAGGCACCGCAGGCCTTCCGGGACGACCTCGCGCCCGATGCCGTCGCCGGGGATGACCGCGATGCGGTAGTTCACGAGACGCTCCTCGAAGTGGGGTCCCTCCACTGTGGGCGGTGGCCCGGCGCACCGGCAAGATCGCGGGCGGCAACCTATCCTTTCCCCCATGGAAAGACTCGACGACCTCGGTTTCTTCCACGTGGTCGCCGTCAGCGAGACGCTCACGGCCGCCGCGCGCGAGCTGGGCGTCTCACTGCCGGTGGTGAGCAAACGCCTGAAGGCGCTGGAACGCCGCCTCGACGTCCGCCTGGTGCACCGCGGCGCGCGCCGGCTCGCGCTGACGTCGGAAGGCGAGCTCTACGCCTCCCGCGTCGAGGCGATCCTCGACCAGGTGCGGGAGCTCGACGACCTGGTCAGCCACCGCTCCGGCGACCTGCGGGGCTCGATCGTCGTCCAGGCGACCCTCGGGCTCGGCCGCGCGCACGTGGCACCGCTCGTCGGCGAGTTCACCGCGCTGCACCCGCACGTGCGGGTCCAGCTCCACACGTCGGCGCTGCCGCTGCGGCCGCACCGGCGCGAGTTCGACCTGGCCGTGCACGTCGGCACGCCGCCGGACTCCACGCTGCGGATGCGCCGGCTGGCGCGCAACCGCCGGGTGCCGTGCGCGGCACCGTCCTATTTGGACCGCTGCGGGACGCCCGAGCGGATCGAGGACCTGGCCGGCCACGACTGCATCGTGCTGCGCGAGAACGAAGGCGACTTCGCCGTGTGGCGGTTCGGCGGTGCGGCCCAGCCTCGTCAGGTCCGGGTGCGCGGCAGCCTGTCGAGCAACGACGGCGACATCGTGACGGACTGGGCGCTGCGGGGCCGCGGGATCGTCATGCGCTCGGAATGGCAGGTCCGGTCCCACCTGGACAGCGGCGCGCTGGTGCGGGTGCTCCCCGGGGTGCCGACGCCACCCGCCGACATCTACGCCCTGCTGGCCGACGACGTCCACGTGCCGCGGCGCACCAGCGAGCTGATCGGCCACCTGGCCGCGCGGCTGCCGGAGCGGCTCGCTTTCCCCTAGTACCCGCGGTGACCGAGTTGCTCCTGGCTCGCCAGGAGTTCGTCGACCTCCGCGCGGGACGGGCTCGTCGCCGGGCCGTACCGTCCGACCGCGATCGCCGCGGCGGCGTTCGCGCGTTCGGCCGCCACCAGGAGCGGCGAATCGCGCAGCAGTTCCGCCGCCAGCACCCCGGCGTGGGCGTCCCCCGCGCCGTTGGTGTCCACGGGGTCGACGGGGAAACCCGGGACGCGCACGGTCACCCCGTTCTCCACGACATCGCAGCCCGCCGCGCCGACGCGCGTGACCCGCACCGCGACCGCCTCGACTCCGTCCACAGTGGACATCGCGGCGGCCTCCGCGGCGTTGCACGAAAGGATGTCGACATGCGGCAACAATGCCCGCCAGACGTCGGGGCCGACGTCCGCCGCGAGGGGCCCGGGGTCCAGCAGCACCCGGTGCTCCCCCATCGACGGCAGCCACTCGAGCAGCGCGTCGCGGTTCGACTCCCGGAGGAGGCTGTACCCGGTGACGTACACCAGGTCCCCGGCCCGCGGCCGCACGCGGTGCAGGTGCTCGGCCGTGAGGGTGCCTTCGGCGCCGGTCTCGGTGATGAACGTCCGTTCGCCGGCCGCGTCGACCAGGACGACGCACACCCCGGTGTCCGATGCGACCGGGGTCTGGACGAGCTCGATACCTTCGGCCGCCAGGGCTTCGCGGACCAGGTCGCCGAAGCGCCCGGTGCCGTGCTCCCCCGCGTAGACGACCTCCGCTCCGGCGCGGGCCGCGGCGGCCATCACGTTGAACCCGCCGCCCGCGGTGAAGCGGACATCCGAGGCGAGCACGTCACCGCCCGGGGGCGGCAGCGCCTCGACCCGCATCACGAGGTCGACGACGGCCTGTCCGGTGTGGACGAGCCGGCCGGTCATCGACGGATCCTCGCACCACCGAGCGCGGCGTACAACCCGGCGGCCACGGCGAACGTGACGACCCAGCCGAGCCCGTTGGTGCCGAGCCACGTGCCGGACAGGGGTCCGGTGAACCAGGCGTCGTCCCCGGTGCCGGCCGTGGTGAACAGGTAGCCCGCGACGATGGCCGCGGCCCAGGCGAGCAGGGCGCGCGGTTCGCAGCCCGCGCGGTACCAGTACGCACTCGTGCGGTGCACGTCCATCAGCGCCACCGGGTCGTAGTCCCGCCGGCGCACCATGTCGACGACGAACACGCCGACCCACGCCGTGATCGGCACCGCCAGCAGGCTGATGAACGCGATGAACGGGCCGTAGAACCCGTCGGCCACCAGCATGAAGTACAGCGAGCCGAGGAACGTCACGACGATGTCGACGACCACGGCGTACACCCGCTTGAGCCGGATGCCCAGGGTCAGCGTGGTCAGGCCGGCGGAGTACACGGAAAGGTGGTTCGAGAGCAGCAGCCCGCCGAACGCGGCGATCAGGTACGGCACCGCCATCCAGCTCGGCAGCAGCTCGCGGATGGCCGCGACCGGGTCACCCGCCGAAGCGAGCGAGGGATCGTCGGCCGAGACCAGGCTGCCGAGCGAGATGAGCAGCACCAGCGGGATCCCCGCGCCCGCGGCGGCCGAGGCGACGAGCGACCCGGCCCGGACGGTCGGCGACTGGTAGCGCGACATGTCGGCGGACGCGTTGGCCCAGCCGATCCCGGTCCCGGCGGCGATGGTGCCGACGCCGGCGATCATCGCGCCGACCGGCGCGGGCGACGCGGCGAACACCTGGCCCCAATGGATCCGGGTGATCAGGCTGACCGCGACGACGACGTTGAGCGCGCCGAAGATCCACGTCGACCAGCGCTGCACCGCCACCAGCACCGCGTGCCCGAGGCCGGAGACCGTCACCGTGAGCAGGACGAACACGGCTACGCCGGCGATCGTCAGCACCGGAGACGCCTTCGCGTCGGCGTTCGCGCCGAACAGGATCGCGCAGAGGGAGAGGAACGCGAACGCGGCGGTCGTCGTGTTCACCGTCTCCCAGCCGAGCCGGGACACCAGCGACACCACGGTCGGCCCGATGTTGCCCCGGACGCCGAACACCGCACGCGACAGCGTCAGCCCGGGCGCGCCGCCGCGCCGGCCCGCGATCGAGACCACGCCGACGACCGCGAACGAGCCGGCGGCGCCGAGCACCGCGACGATCGCCGCCTGCCAGAACGCCAGGTGCTGCACCGCGACCAGGGTCGCGCCGAGCGGCAGCCCGAGGATGCTGATGTTCGCGGCGAACCACACCCAGAACAGCTGCATCGGGTGCCCGTGGCGCTCCCCCGCGGGCACGGGTTCGATGCCGCGGGTCTCCAGTGCTCCGGTCCGCTCCGGGGTGGTCACGGCGCTCTTGCCGGAGACGTCAGCTGAATCGACCATCATTACCTCGCAGCCGCAGGAGGCCGTCCACGATGACGGCCAGATCGAGCCGGTTGACCACCCGCACCTGGTCTACCAGGTGTGCGGGCAGTCCGGAAATCCCGTGGTGTGCGCCGAGGATCGCCCCGCACACGGCTGCCACGGTGTCGGTGTCGCCGCCGATCTCGGCGGCGAGGGTCAGGGCCGCCGCCGGGTCGTCCCCGAGCGTTTCGGCGAGCGCGAAGGCGGCGACCACGGATTCTTGAGCGGCGACCGAAGTCCCGATCACCCGGGTGAGCGCGTCGGCCAAGCCGGCGCGGCCCAGGCCCCGCACCCAGCCGCGCGCCCAGGCGATGCGGGCCGCGATGTCCCCGCCGGCGACCCAGTGCCCGCGCAGCGCGCCCTCGGCCGCCGCGCGCTCGGCTTCGTCCAGCGACGTCTTGAGGTCGGCACCGTCCACACCGGACGAAACGGCGGCGGCCACCGCGGCGGCCGCGGCGATCCCCAAGCCGGTGTTGTGGGTGACGCGGCTGGCCGCGACGACCGCGTCGAGGAAGCCTTCGCCCAGCGGCGTCGCGATGCCGACGGGGGTGATCCGCATGGCGGCGCCGTTGGTGGCGCCGTCCCGGCCGGCCTCGTCGGCGCCGGCGCCCGCGTCGAGCCGGTCGAGGGCGCGCCGGGTCGAGGGGCCGAGCAGGTCGAGCGAGCCGCGGCGGATCATGTCCGCCTCCCACTTCCGCAGGGCCTTCGCGAAGTCGTGCGCGTCGATCCGGCCGTCGCCGTCGATGGCGAGCCGGGCGACGAGCACGGCCTGTTCGGTGTCGTCGGTGATCGACCCGGCCGGCATCCCGGGCGCGATCGGCTGCTCCGCGACGGCATCGACGAAACCGCTGATCGGCCCGTACGCGGCCGCGATGGCGGCGCGCGACATCGACTGCGTCGGCATGCCGAGCGCGTCGCCGATCGCCAGACCGTAGAAGGCGCCGAGCGCTCGCTCTCGGACGAGAGACAGCCGGGTGAACATGTACAAACATGTACAGTTACTGAGCAGGACGTGTCAAGCCCTGGTCATCGGGCCGGGTCAGCGATCAGGCGCGTTCACCCGACAGCTAGGCCGCGCCGAAGGAGACGTCGAAGCGGTCGCACCAGAGGCTCACGCTGGTGTAGCCGGCGAGGTCGGTGCCCGCCGGCAGCGGGTAGTTCTGGTTCCCCTTGTTGCCCTTGAGCTTGCCCGCGTCGAGGTACCGGCCGTCGTCGAACAGGGCCCAGCCGTCCTTGCCCGGCTTCACCGGGGCGTCGGTGAGCCAGACGTGCACGTCCGGGCCGCTGCTGGTCGTCAGGTTCTCCAGGCGCAGCACGAGCGACCCGTCGGTGGCGCGCAGGATCCGGACGGTGCCGGCGGTCCGGTGCTCGTGGCTGATCAGCGTCCCGGTCGCGACCTCAGCGGGCGCGGCGGGCGGGGCCGATGCGGCGGGCGGGGGCGCCGGCACGGACGGCTGGGACACGGGAGCGGCGAGCGGCAGGGACTCCTCGACCGTCTCGTCCACCCAGAGCCGCCACGGCTGGAACCAGTACAGGCCGGCCGCGACCGCGACCGCGACCAGAGCCGTGGCCAGGACGCCGGTGACCACGCGCCGCCGGGTGCGGTTCATCTCGTTCTCCTCATCGCTGCGCGCTTCGTTCGCCGGCCAGGTACACCCAGGACATCCCGACGGCGACACCCAGCATCGTGAACACGCCACGTGGCCAGAAGATGTGACTGTCCAGAAAGGACACGCCGGCGAGCAGGAGCACCGCCCCACCCGGCACGGCCCACCACCCCGCGCGCAGGATCGCCGCCACGACGATCAGGACACTGGCCACGAGAAAGCAGCCCGCGCCGATGGACCCCACCAGATCGCCGGCCGTGAACACCGCGCCGACGACCGGGGTGGCGCCGTGCTGGGCGTGGACCACCGTGCCGCCGGCGATCCCCGCGACGGCGTCGAGCCCGCCGTAGAAGGCCGCGTACCCGAACGCCGCCACCCAGCCGGGCCAGCGGAGCCACCGCGGTGCCGAGGTCAGCAGGTACCACTGCGCCACGGCCAGCAACGGGAAGACCGGCAGCAGGATGATGTGCAGCGTGGTCCACCAGGGTGCGGTGGCCGCGTCGAGCTGCGCGGGGTGTACCGCGCCGAACCCCGCGAGCAGGAGCCCAGGGACGGCGACGAGGAACCCACGCAGCGACATCCGGCGACCCTAGCCGGGGCTGCCGCCGGACAGACCGGCCGGCGGATTAGGAAACTCTTACGGGCCGGGGCGCACCCGCCCCGGCCCGGCGGCTCACCGCACCAGGGCGTCGTGGCCCAGGAGGTCGCCGAACACCGACACCGCACGGTCCACCGCGTCGTCGTCGACGCCCGCGTGGGTCACCGCGCGGATGCGGTCGGTGCCCAGCTCCTCCACCCGGATCCCGCGACGGCGGGCGGCCTCGATCAGCGTCCGGGTCGTGTAGCGGTCGTCGCGGACCTTGAAGAACACCATGTTCGTCAGCGGCGGCCCCGGGTCCAGCCGGACGCCCGGGATGCGCGACAGACCACGGGCCAGGCGCGCCGCGCGGGCGTGGTCGTCGGCCAGCCGCTCGGTCATGTCCGTCAGCGCCACGATGCCGCACGCCGCGATCATCCCCGCCTGGCGCATGCCGCCACCGAGCATCTTGCGCATCCGCCGCGCCGCCGCGATCGTCACGCGGTCGCCCACCAGCACCGAGCCGATCGGCGCGCACAACCCCTTCGACAGGCAGATCTGCACCGTGTCGGCGTGCTTGGCGACCTCCGCCGCGCTGACGCCGAGCGCCACCGCCGCGTTGAACAGGCGGGCGCCGTCGAGGTGCAGGGCGACGCCGTGCGAGCGGATCAGCCGGGACACCTCGCTGAGGTAGTCCAGCTGCAGGGGCAGCCCGCCGCAGCGGTTTTGCGGCGTCTCCAGGCTCAGCACCGCCGGCGGCGCGATCTGCGGGTCGCTGCGGTCGACCGCGCACGCCTCGGCGATCGCCGCCGGGTCGATCGTGCCGTCGGGCAGGTTCGGCAGCGGGTCGTAGACGATGCCGCCGCACAGCGACGCGCCGCCCGCTTCGTAGACGTACACATCGGACTCGTGCCCGACGATCGCCTTGCCGCCGCGCGGGCAGTGCGCCAGCAGCGCGGTCAGGTTCGCCATGGTGCCGCTCGGCATCAGGCAGCCGGCCTGCTTGCCGAGCAGCTCGGCGGCGAGCTGCTCCAGGCGGTCCACGGTCGGGTCCTCGCCGTAGACATCGTCGCCGAGCGGGGCGCGCGCGGCGGCCTCCAGCATCGTCGGGGTGGGGAGGGTGAAGGTGTCGCTGCGGAGTTCGACATGCGTGCCCTGCGCGGGCACGGCGTCCGGGCGGACGGTGGCGAGGTCGTCGGCGAAGGTGGTCACTGCAAGCTCCTCGGGATCAGCGGGTGGCCATGCGCTCGCGGAGGCTCCGCGGGCGCATGTCGGTCCAGACGGTGTCGATGTGCGCGAGGCACTCCTCGCGGCTGCCGGTGACCCCGGCGCTCAGCCAGCCCGGCGGCAGGTCGCGGCCGGCGGGCCAGATCGAGTACTGGTCTTCGTCGTTGCGGACGACGGTGAACGTCACGGGGTGCTCCGGGGGTCGATGAGGGATCGGACGGCGTCGTCGAGGCCGACCTCGGCCTGGCTCCAGCGCCAGCGGCGTTCCTCGGCGGCGGTGCGGATCCGGGCGAACGCCGTCTCGGCTTCGGTGACGGCGGCCAGCACGGACTCCCGCGCGGGACCGCCGCCGTAGGCCGCGTGCTGGGCGACCTCGGCCGGGTCGAGTGCGGCGAGGACGTGCGCCGGTTGTCCGGCCAGCCGGACCCGGGCGACTTCGTGCAGCTTTACCCCGGCGTCGAGCGCCTCCTTGGCGATGGCGCCGACTTCGTGGTGGGCCTGGCGGAACGGGACGCCGGCGTCGACGAGCCGTTCGGCGAGGTGGGTGGCCGCGGTCTGGCCGTCGACGGCGCGTTCGTACATCCGCTCCGGCACCGGCTCGGCGCCTTCGACGACGAGCCGCAGCAGGACGACGGCGTCGGTCGCGGCTTCGAGCGCCGACCACGCCGGGGCGACGGCTTCGGTGCCGACGGCGATGGCGTTGGTGAACCGCGCGGTGGCCATCGCACTCGCCGACGCGGTGAACGCGCCGAGCGGGGCCAGCGCCCGGCCCTGGACGTGTTCGAGCAGGAACGGGTTGCGCTTCTGCGGCATCATCGAGCTGGACCCGACGACGTCGTCGGCCAGCCGCAGCAGCCCGGCCTCGGCGCTGGTCCACGCCTGGAAGTCGTGGGAGACGCGGCAGAGCAGGACGCCGAGGACGGTGGCCGCGGAAAGATGGCGCAGCACCAGGTCCCGCGACGCGACGGCGTGCAGCGAGTTCGGGATCGGCGTGGCGAAGCCGAGCAACGCGGTGGTGCGGTGCTGGTCGACCGGCAGCGACGTGCCGCCGACCGCGCCCGCGCCGAGGGGGTTCTGGTCGATCTCCGCACCGGCCTGCCAGAGGCTTTCGACGTCGCGGACGAGCGCGCTCGCCACGCCGGCGAAGTAGTGGCCGTAGGTGATCGGGACGGCGGGCTGGTGGTGGGTGTAGGCGGGCATGGTGACGCCGGCCCAGCGCCGGGCCCGCTCGAGCAGCGCGCGGCCGAGGGCGTCGGACTCGGCGAGCAGGCGTTCGTGCGGTTCGCGCAGCCGCAGCCGGACGACGGTGGCGTTGAGGTCGTTGCGTGAGCGTCCACTGTGGAGGATCCCGCCGACCTCGGCGCCGAGGGTGTCGATGAGGTGGGACTCGTAGGCGAGGTACCGGCCGCGCGGTGCGGGGACGTCGTGCAGCGGCGCGAAGCCTTGTCTCCGCAGGCTTTCGATGCCTCGGAGGAGTTCGCTGGCACGGGCCCGGTCGACGATGCCGCGTTCGGCGAGCATGACGACGTGGGCGCGGTCGACCTGGCTGATGAGCCCGAGTTCGGCGGCGACCGGATCGGGTGCGGGGGCGGTGTCGCGGTCGAAGAGGATCTCCCTGGCCGCGGCGGAGATGGGGCTGGCGAGCCGGCCGGTTCCGCCTGGGGCGATGGTCATCGAGGTGCTCCTTCCGGGGTGTCCGGGTGGGGTGCGGTGGCTCGCCCGGAGGTCGCGAATGCCTCATTCGCGGCTTCCGGCGTCCCGAATGAGTCATTCGCGACGTGAGCGGGGCGGGCGGCGGCAGCGGTCTGCGCTACGGCGTTGATCAGGAACCGCAGGGTCATCGGGTTCTCCCCCGCGGCCCAATGGTCTTGAATGAGTCATTCAGGACCTCCGGTGACCTGAATGACTCATTCAAGACGTCGGGGCCGGTCATCGGGACTCTCCCTTCGGCGCGGGAACCAGGGCCGCCCGCAAGCGGTCCAGTCCGGCGGCCGCCGCCGCGCGGCCGCCGCGGGGCCGGTCGGCCACCGCGAGGACGTGCCCCGCGCGGTCGCGGTAGTCGCGGGCCGGGCGGACCACCGTGCCGTCCGCGCGGTACAGCCTGGCATCGACCACACCCGGCACCGTCGACGCCCTCGCCACCGCGTCCCCGGCCGCGATCACCGAGGTGGACGTGGCGGTGAGGAAGCGCAGCGACGCGCACGCCCGCCGGGAAGCCCGCAGGTCGGGCGGCAGGCCCAGCACCGCGGAAACCTGGGCCGCCACCAGGTCGACGCCCGTCGCCGCGCGGACCAGCTCCGGGATCATGCCGCCCGCCGGGCGCGGGTTGACCTCCATCAGCCACGGCCCCGACGGAGTCAGGCGGATCTCGACGTGGGCCGCGCCGAAGCCCAGCCCGAGCGCGGTCACCGCCGCCCGGGCCGTGTCGATCAACGCCGTCTCGTCCGCCGGGGGCAGCGCGGCCGGGACGTCGTGGCCGACCTCGACGAAGAACGGTGCCGGGCCGAGGTGCTTGCGCACCACCGCGACGACGACGTCGCCGAACAACTCCACCGAGTACTCCGGCCCGCTCGCGTACGGCTCCACCAGCACCTGCGCCGGTACCGGCAGCCCGCGTTCGTTGTGTGTCACCGAAAGCAGCGCCGCCGCCTGGGCGGCCACCGCGTCGGGCGTCTCGCAGCGCAGGACCCCGACGCTCCCCGACCCCTCGGCCGGCTTGAGCACCACCGGGAACTCGACCGCCGCCGCGACCGCCTCGGCCACCGACGTCGCCACCGTGCACGGTGCCCCGAGCACCGCCCGCTGGTGCGCCTTGTTGCGGCACTCGGTCACGGCGTCCGGGTTCGGGCCGGGCAGATCCAGTTTCGCCGCGATCCGGGCCGCGACCGGGATGAAGTACTCCGAACTGCTGGTCACCCCGGCGGGTTCGCCGACCTCCGAAGCCAGCACCGCGCACGCGTCCGACGTGTCGCACACGACGACGCGCACGCCGTCCTCGGCCGCGTACGGGTAGCGCGAAGGGTCGGCCGCGGCCAACACCGGCTCGTACCCGAGGGAACGGGCCTGCCGCGCGAACAGCCGCCCGGTGCCGGTGGTGTTGCTCTCGACGAGCAGCAGCGTGCGCGTCACGACGCGTCCGCCAGCGACCGCCGGCCCCAGTTCAGCCACGTCCACGAGCCACCCGGCTCGGCGGGCGCGACGACCTCGTACGGCTCGGCCGCCCCCGGGTGCGCCAGCCCCTGCGCGCGCAGCCACTCGTCCGAGTACACCGTGTCCTGGTAGCGGTAGCCCTCGTCCGGCAGCAGCGCGACGACCGTCGCGTCCGGGTTCCGGTGCGAGAACCAGTCGGCGACCTTGAACGACGCGCCGCTGGTCGGGCCCATGAACAGGCAGTGCCGCGCGTACAGCTCACGCGTCGCGGCGAACGCCTCCGCCGCGCCGATCCAGTGCACCTGGTCGTAGCTGGCGTGCTCGACGTTGGGCGGCACCAGGCTGTTGCCGAGCCCGCGCAGCACGCGCGGGCCGTCGGCCTGGCCGAAGATGGCGCTGCGCTGGGTGTCGACGCCGATGAGCGTCAGGTCCGGGACGAGCATCCGCAGGAACGAGCTCGTACCGGACGTCGAACCGCCGGAACCCACCGCGCCGACCAGGCAGTCGGGCACACCGATCGTCTCGGCGAGCTGCTCGGCCACGAGCGCGTACGACCGCGGGTTGTCGGGATTGCTGTACTGGCCCGGTACCCAGTGGTTCGGGTACTCCGCGCGCAGCTCCTCCAGCCGGTCGAGCCGCGCGCGCTGGAAGCCGCCGACCGCGCTCGGCTCCGGGCAGATTTCGACGCGGGCGCCGAGGTGCTCGAGACGGCGCTTCAACGGCGCGTCGATCGCCGTGTCGCCGACGATCGTGAGCGGGTAGCCGCGCAGCCGGCAGACCATGGCTAGACCGAGGCCGAACGTGCCCGACGACGTCTCGAGCACGGTCGTGCCCGGGCCGACTTCGCCGCGCTCCTCGGCGCGGTCGAGCATGAACCGGGCGGGCAGCAGCTTCATCAGGCCAAAGGCGGCGACGTGGAAGTTGGGCCGGATGCGGATGATCCGGGGCAGCTCGGTCGCTTCCACAACGGACCGGCTGACGGGTGCGGCAAGGGTCATCGGACTCACCTCTCGGTTTCGAACTGCCAGGTCTCGGTCACGTCGAGCCGGGTCGCGGCGAACTCCCGCCGCGCCGGGGTTTCGGGGTCGGTCGCGTCGAAGAGCAGGCCGGCGACGTCGCCGCTGTGGGCGACCTGCACGCCGGCGGCCCCCGAGGCGCGGGCGACGGCGAGGATGTCGTCCAGGCCGGGGATGGGCAGGTGCCGTTGGTTGAGCAGGGTGCTGGCGGTGGCGACGCGGCCGAGCAGGCTCGCGTCACCGTCGCGCACGGCGCGCCGCAGCAGGCCGCGCAACGGGCGGAACGCCTCGATCTCCCACGACGTGTAGCGCGCGGGCGGGAGTTCGAGGGTGTCGACTCCGCGGCCGCCGGGGCTGGTGCCGAACCCCAGTACCGCCAACGGCATCAGTTCGCCGAGGTCCTCGATGGGCTCGCCTTCGCGGTGGGCGAAGACGACCGCCCGGCCGCCGTACATCAGGGAGTCGGACGCGGTCTCGGCTTCGACGGCCAGCGAGCCCACCTCAGCCGGGGAGAGCCGGCGGCCGGTCGCGGCGAGGACCGCGCCGATCGCCGACGTCACGTCCGCCGTCGAGGAGCCGAACCCGCGGCACAGCGGGATGTCGCTGGTGATGTCGAGCAGGCCGCCCGGGATCGGGCGGCCGAGCCGTGCCAGCGTCAGGTCGGCGGCGCGACGCGCTTTGGTGCGCCAAGCGGGACGCACCGTCGTGCCGGTGTCTTCGGTGGGCAGGAACGTGGCGCGGGTGCTGTAGAGCGGGCACGGCAGGGTGACGAGCCCGCGGCGGAGCCGGCCGGCGGCGACGAACACCCCTTGCAGGATCTCGCCGTGGTGGGCGTCGACGCGGAAGCTTCCCGCGCGTGGGTCGGTGACGGTGGCGGGGGCCGGTGCGGCGACCGCGAGGTCTTCGGTCATGGCGTTCTCCTTCACTCGTCGGCGGTCACGGCGAGCCCGGCCAGCACGGCCCGGGCCAGCTCCGCCACGTGCGGCGGTTCGACCATGTCCCAGTGGTGGCCCGAAACCGGTGTCACCGTGAGCTCGCCGCGCGTGCGGGCGCGCCAGCTCTCCGGCCGCACCTCCGGGCGGCCCTTCACCGGGTGGGTGCCGGTGGAGGTGATGAGGTGGATGCCGGCGTCGACGACGGCGCGGCAGCGGTAGGCCTCGACGGCGTCCTTGCCGGCGAGGTAGACCCGCGCCATCTGCTCGACGACGGCGTTGCCCGCGACTTCCGAGACCATGCCGCGGTCACGCGCTTCGGCGAGCATCTCGTCCAGGGTGTCGGCTGCTCCGGGAGCGAGCTTGAGGACCGCTTCGCCGAACCACGCGAGGGGGTCGCTGGTGTCCACCTCCGGGAGCGGGTTGCCGTAGTCGTCGACGCCGAGGACGGTCGCGTCGATGACGCAGAGGTGCTCGACCGCGCGACCGGCCTTTTCCAGCTGTGCGGCCATTTCGAAGGCGACCGAGCCGCCCTGCGACCAGCCGGCGAGCCGGATCGGACGGTCGCCGACCACGGGCAGGAGGTCGGCGACGAACGCCGCGGCCAGCTCCTCGATGGTGTGCACCGGGTCCTCGCCGGGCGCGAACCCGGGTGCCTGCAGGCCGAACACCGGCAGCGCCGGGTCCAGCTCGGCCACCAGCTGCAGGTACGGGAACGGGCTCCCGGCCGTCGGCGGCAGCAGGAACAGCGGGGCGACGCCCGCGCGGCCCGGCGAGAGCGGTACCACCAGTCCCCCGCCGCTGTCCCCGGCCCGGATGTGGTCGGCCAGCGCCCGGATCGTCGGGGCGCGGAACACCTCGGCCAGGCCGACGGTCGCGCCCAGCTCGGCCTTGATCCGGTCGACCAGCACAACCGCCAGCAGGGAGTGCCCGCCGACGTCGAAGAAGCCGTCGGTGACGCCGACGCGGCGGCCGAGCAGGTCTTCCCACAGTTTCGCCAGAGCCATCTCCAGCTCGTCGCGCGGGAGCACCCCGGACGTCGGCGCCGGGGCGGCGTCCGGGACGGGCAGCGCGACGCGGTCGATCTTGCCGTTGGAAGTCAGAGGCAGCGTGTCCAAAGTGGTCAGGGTCGACGGGACCATGTACTCCGGGAGCCGCTCGGACAGGTGCGTCCGCAGCGCTTCGGCATCCACAGTGGACGGTGCGACGTATCCCGCGAGCGCGCCGTCGCGGACCACGGCGACCGCCTCGGTGACGCCGGGGCCGCCGACGAGCGCGGCTTCGATCTCGCCCAGCTCGATCCGGTAGCCGCGCACCTTGACCTGGTGGTCGGTGCGGCCGACGAACTCCAGCCGTCCGTCCGGCAGGTACCGGGCGAGGTCGCCGCTGCGGTAGAGCCGTCCCGGCCCGAACGGGTTCGGGACGTACTTCGCGGCGGTCAGGCCCGGGCTGCCCGCGAAGCCGCGCGCGAGGCCGGCACCGCCCGCGTACAGCTCGCCGGTGACGCCGGCCGGGACCGGCCGCAGATGCTCGTCCAGCAGGTAGACCTCGGTGTTCCAGATCGGCCGGCCCACGGAGATCGGCGTGGTGACGCACTCGGCGGCCGGCAGCACGTTGATCACGTTGGCCACCGACGTCTCGGTGTGGCCGTACTCGTTGGCCACGACGACGTCCGGTGCGTTCTCGCGCCAGAACTCCAGGGCTTCGGCGGTGAGCTGCTCGCCGCCGACGACCAGGTGCGCGGCCGCGTCGGCGGCTTCCGGCGCGAGGCAGCGGCGCAGCGGTTCGAGGTGGGCCGGGGTGAGCTTGACGAAGCTGAACTTCCGGCCGCTCGACAGCACGTCGGCGAGCCCGGCCACCGGGTGCTCGTCCTCCGGCACCAGCGTCACGGTCGTGCCGCACAACAGCGGCAGGAACAGCCCGGTGACGGTGAGGTCGAAGGCGAGCGACGAGTGGACCGGGGCGCCGTCACCCTCGTCGGCGCGGTAGGCCTGGCGGCACCAGTCCAGGTAGTGGAGCACGCCGCGGTGGCTGATCATCACGCCCTTGGGCCGGCCGGTCGAGCCGGAGGTGTAGATGACGTAGGCGAGGTTCTCCGGGTCGACGACCGGGTCCTGCCACGCCACCGGGTCGTCGGCGACCGGCTCGTCGGCGTAGAGCACGACGTCGCCGAGGTTCTCGCCGGCGTAGCGGCGGGTGGTGACGAGCACGCGGGCGCCGGCCTGGCGGAGCATGTACTCCTTGCGGTCCTGCGGGTACGCCGGGTCCAGGGGGATGTAGTGGCCGCCGGTCTTGAGGACGGCGAGCAGGACCGGCAGCAGCAGCGGGCCGCGTTCGCACAGCACCCCGACCGGGGTCTCGACGCCGACGCCGTGGGCTCGCAGCCGCTGGGCGAGCCGGGTCGCGCGGGCTTCCAGGTCGGCGTAGGTCAGCTCGGCGCCGCCGCAGCGGACGGCGATCGCGTCCGGGTCGGACGCGGCCTGCTCGGCGATCCGGCCGTGCAGCGTGCCGCGCAGGTAGGGCTCGGCGGTGGCGTTCCACGTCTCGAGGAGCAACGTCCGCTCGTCCGCGCCGAGGACGTCCACTTCGGACAGCCGGGCGCCGGGGCGGGCGGCGAGTTCGGTGAAGAGCCGGACGAAGTGCTCGCCCATGCGGTCCATCCGGGCCTGGTCGAAGAGCGCGGTCGCGTATTCGAGGACGCCTTCGACGGACCCGTCGGCCTGGCGGACGAAGGAGATCATCAGGTCGAACTTCGCCGTCGTCGACGGCAGGTCCACGCTCGACACCCGCAGGTCGCCCAGCGGGGACTCCCCGGACGACGAGTCGTAGACGGCGAACATCACCTGGACCACCGGAGTGTGCGCGAGGTCGCGTTCCGGGGCCAGCTCCTGGACCAGGCGCTCGAACGGCAGGTCTTCGTGGGCCTGGTCGGCCAGCCGGGCCGCGCGGACCCGATCGGCGAGGGTGGCGAAGTCCGGGTCACCGGACAGGTCGCCGCGGGCGACGACGGTGTTCACGAAGAACCCGACCATGTGTTCCAGCTCGGCCCGTCCGCGACCGGCGACCGGGGTACCGACGGCGATGTCCTCCCGCCCGGTGTGCCGGCCGAGCACGACGTACGCGGCGGCGAGCAGCGTCACGAACGGCGTCGCGCCGACGCTCTTTCCCTGATTCAGTACTGCTTCCGCCGCGGCTGCGGGGATGGTGAAGCGGGCCGACGCGCCGTGGGGGTCGCGCAGGGCCGGGCGCGGGCGGTCGGCCGGCAGCTCCAGGGTCTCCAGCCCGGCGAGCCGGTCCGTCCAGTACGCGAGGTCGGCGTCGTGGGCGTCCACCCGGGACTGTTCCCAGACGGCGAAGTCCGCATAGGACAGTTCGATCGGAGGCAGCTGCTCACCGGTGTAGAGCTTGCGCAGGTCCTCGAGGAGGATCGGCAGCGACCAGCCGTCGCAGGCGATGTGGTGGACGTTGAGCGCGAGCACGTGCCGCTCGGACGCCTCGTGGATCAGCATGGCCCGGAACACCGGGCCGGCCCCGAGGTCGAACGGCCGGCTGACGTACTCGGCGAGCACCGCGTCCAGGTCGCCGTCGACCACCGGCAGGTCGACCGGGGCCGGAGCCCCGATCACCTGACGCGGCTTGTTGTCCTCCGCGAGGTACGTCGTGCGCAGGATCTCGTGCCGCGCCACGAGGGCGTCGAGCGAGCGGCGCAGCGCGTCGACGTCGAGGGCGCCGTCCAGGCGGAGCAGGAGCGGCACCGCGTACTCGGCGCTGTCCGGGTCGAGGCGGTCGAGGAACCACAACCTCTGTTGCCCGGCCGAAAGCGGGAGCGGCGCGTCGCGGTCGGCGCGGCCGAACGCGCGGACCGGCGCGGTGGCCCGGCCGCGCAGGCGCTTCGCGAGCACCGCGGCCCGCAGCCGGGCGGCCCGATCGGCGTCGGCGGCGGGGCGGGTGTCGAACGTGGTCATGCGCTGGCCTCCTCGGTGAGGGAGTCGAGGAGCTCCTGCTCGGACATGCCGGCGAGCTCGGCCTCGATCTCGGTGTGGACCACGGCGGCGAGCGCGGCGACCGTGGTGGTCTGGAACAGCACGGGCAGGGGCAGGTCCACGCCGAAGGCGGCCTGCAGCCGCATGCGGACCTTGGCGGCGAGCACGGAATGCCCGCCGAGGGCGAAGAAGTCGTCGCCGAGCCCGACGCGGGGCACGCCCAGGACCTCGGCCCAGATGTCGGCGATCAGCTGCTCCTCGGGACTGTTCGGGGCGACGTAGTCCGCCGTCTCCTCGGCCGGTTCGGGCAGCGCGGCACGGTCGAGCTTGCCGCTGGCGTTGACCGGCAGCGCGTCGAGCACGACGAACGCGCTGGGCACCAGGTGCTCCGGCAGCCGCTGCCCGAGGAAGGCGCGCAGGTCCGCGGGGGTGACGTCGCCGACGGTGTAGGCGACCAGGCGTTTCTGCCCGACCGGGTCCGGTTTGGCCAACACCACTGCGGCCATGAGCGCCGGGCAGGCCCGCAGCGCGGACTCGACTTCGCCGAGTTCGATGCGGAAGCCGCGAATCTTGACCTGGTCGTCGGTCCTCCCCAGGAACTCCAGTTCGCCGGCGCGGGTGCGGCGGACGAGGTCACCGGTGCGGTACATCCGCCCGCCCGCCGGGTTCGCGACGAACCGGCTCGCGGTGAGTCCAGGCCGCCCGAGGTAACCGCGGGCGAGGCCCGGGCTCGCGACGTACAGCTCGCCCGCCACCCCCGATGGCACCGGCTGGAGCCGGTCGTCCAGGACGTACGCGCTCGTGTGCCGCAGTGCCGAGCCGATGGTCACCTGTTCGCCCGGCACCAGCGGTTCGCTCACCGTGGAGACGACCGTGGCTTCGGTCGGACCGTACATGTTGAGCATCCGGCGGCCGGGCGCCCACTTCGCGACCAGGTCGGGCGGGCAGACGTCGCCGCCGACCACGACCGTGCGGAAGTCCGGCAGGTCCGGGTCCTCGACCGTGGCCAGGGCCGCGGGCGGGATCAGCGCGTGCGTCACCCGTCCTTCGGCGAGGACATCCCGCAGCTGGTCACCCAAGAGCGGTCCCGGCGGGGTGACGACCAGTGCGGCGCCGGTCATCAGGGACGCGCACAGCTCCAGGATCGACGCGTCGAAGCTCGGCGACACGTACTGCAGCACGCGGTCGCCCGGGCCGACCTGGTAGGCGGCGATGGTGTTGGCCACCAGCGTGCCAAGGCCGGCGTGGCTGACGACCACGCCCTTCGGCCGTCCGGTCGAGCCGGACGTGTAGATGACGTAGGCCGCGTTCTCCGGCCGGACCTCGACGTTCAGCGGACCATCGTCCATTGTGGACGCTGGCAGGTCCCGCAGCGTGAGCACCGGGTTCGCGTCGTCGAGCATGTACTGGATGCGCTCCGCCGGGTAGCCCGGGTCGATCGGGAGGAACGCCGCCCCGGTCTTGACCACCGCCAGCTGCGCGACGACCAGGCCGGCCGAGCGCGGCAGCAGCAGCGCGACGACCTTCTCCGGGCCGGCGCCCCGGCTCCGCAGGTACCGGGCCAGGCGGTTGGCCGCCGAGTCCAGCTCGGCGTAGGTGAGCGAGTACGGTCCGGCCACGACGGCCGGGGCGTCCGGGTTCCGCCGCACCTGGGCCTCGATGAGCCCGGCGAAGGTGCCGCCCGGTGCGTCGTCGTCCGTCGGCGCGATCTCGGCCGCGTTCAGCATCGTGACGCGGTCCACCGGACGCCCCGGGTCGGCGGCGAACCCGGCCAGGAGCCGGACGTACCGCTCGGCGAACCCGGCGATCGTGTCTTCGTCGAACAGCGCGACCGGGTATTCGAGGACGCCGTCGACCGCGCCGGAGGGCTGCTCACGCAGCACCATCGCGAGGTCGAACTTGGCCGCGCCGGTCTCGACGCTCAGGGGTTCGCAGTCCAGCTCACCGAGTTCCCAGCCACCCTCGGACACCGTCTGCAGCGCGAACATCAGCTGCACCAAGGGGTTCCGGCTCGGGTCGCGGTCGGGCCGCAGCTCGGCGACGACCCGGTCGAACGGGACTTCCTGGTGGCTGAAGGAGTTCAGCGCCGTCTCCCGGACCCGTCCGAGCAGCTCGGTGAAGCCCGGCGAGCCGGTCAGGTCGGCGCGCAGGGCGAGGGTGTTGACGAACTGGCCGATCAGCCGCTCGGTGTCCGGGTGGTCCCGGCCGGCGACCGGGCTGCCGACGGCGAACTCCCGCAGTCCGGTGTGCCGGGACACGAGCACCTGGAACCCGGCCAGCAGGGTCATGAACAGGCTGGCCCGGGCCTCCGCGCCCAGCTCGGCGAGCCGGTTCGCCAGTTCGGCCGGGACGCTGAACTCGTACCGCGCGCCGCGGGGGTCGCGTACCGCGGGCCGAGGCCGGTCCGCGGGCAGCTGCACGACCGGCGGCACGCCGGCGAGCTGCGTCCGCCAGAACTCGACGTCGGCCTCGCTGGGCTGGGACCAGGTCGCGACGTCGGCGTACTGCACCGGCAGCGGCGGCAGTTCGACACCCGCGTAGAGGTCGCGCAGCTCCTCGGCGAGGAGGCCTTCGGACCAGCCGTCGAGGACGATGTGGTGGGCCGACAGCACGAGCACGTGGTCGTCCTCGGCCAGGCGGCCGAGCGCGGCGGCGAACACCGGGCCGGTGGCGAGGTCGATCGGCCGCGCTTCCAGGAACGGCGTGATCGCGTCGATGTCGGTGACGGGCAGCGGGACCGGCCCGGCCGGGTCGACGACCTGCCTGGGTTCGCCGTCGATCTCCACGAACCGGGTCCGCAGGATCTCGTGCCGCTCCACCAGTTTCGTGAGGGCGGCGGCGAGAGCGTCGATGTCCAGCGAGCCGCGCAGGCGGACCGCGTTGGGCACCAGGTATTCCGCGCTGGACGGCGCCATCCGGTCGGCCAGCCACATGCCGACCTGGACGCCGGCGAGCGGCGCGGGACCGTCGGGCCGCTTCGGGATGGCCTCGAACTCGCGGCGGGTGGCGCGGGAGACGGCGTCGGCGAGTTCCGCGACCGTGGGCGAGTCGAAGATGAGGCGGATCGGGATGTCCGCCGAGAGCCGCTTCCGCAGCTCGGCGACCACCCGGACACCCAGCAGGGAGTGCCCGCCCAGGTCGAAGAAGTTGTCGTCCGCGCCGACGCGCTCGACTCCGAGCACGCTACCCAGCACCTCGGCCACCAGCTCCGCGACCGGGCCTTCGGGGGCCCGGTACTCGGCGCCGGCCGCGGCCGGTGCGGGCAGCGCCTTCCGATCGATCTTGCCGCTGGTCGTCGTCGGGAACTCCGGCAGCACACTCAGCGCCGTCGGCACGAGGTAGACGGGCAGCCGCTCGCGCAGCTGTTCGCGGACCTCGGACTCGGTGAGCGCGACGCCGGCCTGCGGGGTGACGTAGCCGGCGAGACGCTTGTCGCCCGGCGTCGGCTGCCACACCGTGACGGCGGCTTCGCGCACGCCGGGCAGCTCCAGGAGCACCTGCTCGACCTCACCGGGTTCGACGCGGATGCCGCGGATCTTGACCTGCGAGTCCTGCCGGCCGAGGAAGGTCAGCGCGCCGTCGGGGGTGCGCAGGCCGCGGTCGCCGGTGCGGTAGAGCCGCTCGCCGGGGTCGAACGGGCTGGGCAGGAACGCCGCCGCCGTCTTGCCCGGGTCGCCGAGGTAGCCCCGCGCGAGACCGACACCGCCGATGAACAGGTCACCGGGGACGCCGACCGGGACCGGCCGCAGGTGCTCGTCGAGAACGTGGATCCGGTTGTTCGCGATCGGCGAGCCGACGCTCACCGAGCCGGCGCCGTCGAGGTCGGCGCGGACGCATTCGCGCATGGTCGAGTCGATCGACACCTCGGTGGCGCCCCACTGATTGTGCAGGGTCGCTTGGGTGCCGAGCCGGTCGAAGAACAGCTTCAGCAGTTCCGGCTGCAGCGCCTCGCCGCTGGTGATGACGTTGCGCACCGTCTTGAGCGCGGCCCGGTCGGCCGGGGTGAGCTGCTCGAGGAACAGGGTCAGCATGCTCGGCACGAACTGCAGGTTGACCACCTTGTGTCGGAGCGCCCCTTCGAGGATCGCGGCCGGGTCGCGGTGCAGGCCCGGTGGGATGAGCGCGACGCGCCCGCCGACGATGAGCGGCCACAGGCATTCGACGGCCGCGTCGTCGAAGACCAGGGTCGTCTTCTGCAGGAGGCCTTCGCCCGGTTGGAGCCGGTAGGTGTCCTGGTGCCAGCGCAGCCGGTTGACCCAGCCGCGATGGGTGCTCGCGACGCCCTTCGGCTTCCCGGTGGAGCCGGAGGTGTAGTAGATCGAGACGAGGTTGTCCGGGTGGGTGGTGTCCGGCAGCTTCGGTGCTTCACCGTCCAATGCGGACACTTCGAGGAAGGTCACCTCTTTGCTCTCGGGGACTTCTGCGCCTTCGTTGACGAGGCAGACCGGCGAGTGCGCGTCACCGAGGATACCCAGGACCCGGGGTTCCGGCGCGTCGGTTTCGATCGGGACGAACGCGCCGCCGGCCTTGAGGATGGCGACCAGGCCGACGATCAGGTCGATCGAGCGGTCCATCCGGAGGCCGACCGGGACGTCCGGGCCGACGCCGTGTCCGGCCAGCCGCGCGGCGAGGACGCCGGCCCGGCGTTCCAGTTCGGCGTAGTCGATGTGGTCGTCGAGGTACTCGACGGCGATCGCGTGCGGGGTTTTCGCTGCTTGTCCGGCGATGAGGTGGTGCAGGCAGACGTCCTCGTCGTAGGCGACCTTCGTGTCGTTGACGCCGTGCACGAGGTGGTCGCGCTCGGTCGCGCTGAGCAGGTCCAGCTCGCCGACGGGGGTTTCGGGTGCGTCGGCGATCCTTTCGAGCAGCGTCGTGAAGTGGCCGGCCAGCCGCTCGATCGTGGTGCTGTCGAAGAGCGCGGTCGGGTACTCGAAGATGCCGGTCAGGGCGCCGTCGGCGTCCTGGGCGAGGGCGAGTTCGAGGTCGAACTTGCTGACCCGCGTGTCGACGGCGAGCTTGTCGACGGCCAGGCCCGGCAGCGCCCAGCCTGCCTCTTCGTTGTTCTGCAAGGCGAACACGATCTGCACCAGCGGGGTGCGGGTGAGGTCGCGCTGCGGGCGCAGGAGCTCGACGATCCGGTCGAACGGGACGTCGTCGTGGTCGAACGCCGCGAGGGTGCTGGTGCGGACCCTGCGCAGGAGGTCCGTGAACGCGGGGTCGCCGGTCAGGTCGGCGCGCAGCGGCACGGTGTTGACGAAGTGGCCGATGAGCGGCTCGGTCTGCGGGTGGCCGCGGCCGGACACCGGGGTGCCGATCGCGAAGTCCCGCATGGCGGTGTAGCGGCCGATCAGGACTTCGAAGGCGGCCAGCACGGTCATGAACAGGCTCGCGCCGTGCCCGGCACCGAGGGTGGCCAGCTTGGTCACCACGTTCGCCGGGACGTGCACCGCGGTCTTGGCGCCGGCGATGTCCCTGGTCAGGGGCCGCGGCCGGTCGGCGGGCAACTCGGCGACGTGCGGCATGCCGTCGAGAGCCTGCTGCCAGAAGGCGAGCCCGGCTTGGTCATCGGCCGTGGCCTGCCAGGCGGCGACGTCGCCGAACTGCACCGGAAGGGTCGCGGGCTTCACCCCGGAGTAGTGGTCGCGAAGCTCGGCGGCGAGCACGCCCATGGACCACCCGTCCGCGACGATGTGGTGCAGGAGCAGGACGAGGACGTGGTCGGTGGCGGAGATCCGGCCGAGTGCGGCGCGGAAGACGGGGCCGTGTTCGAGATCGAGCGGGGTGTCGACCTGAGAGCGGAGGAACGCCTCGACGTCGGTTACCGGCGTGACCGGCAGGGGCACCGGCCGCACCGGGTCGACCACCTGGATCGGCTCACCATCGGTTTCGACGAACCGGCTGCGCAGCACCTCGTGCCGCGCCACGACCGCCGACAGCGCGCCGCCCAGGGCCTTCACGTCGAGGTTGCCGCCGATGCGCAACGCCAGCGGTACGAGGTACTCCGCCGAGCCCGGTGCGAGTCGTTCGGCGAACCACAGGCCCCGCTGCACCGGCGAAAGCGGCGTCCGGACCCCGTTCTCGCGCACCGGGATCGGCTCGAAGTCCACTGTGGACGCCGAGGGCACCAGCCGCGCCAAAGAAGCGATCGTCGGGGCCTCGAACAGCGCCCGCACCCCCAGCCGCACCCCGAACTCGGTGCGCATCCGGCCCGTCACCTTGGCCGCCAGCAGTGAGTGGCCGCCGAGGGCGAAGAAGTTGTCCTCCACTCCCGGCTCAGGGATACCGAGGACATCGGCCCAGATCGCGGCGAGAGCAGTCTCCACCGGGTTCCGTGGCGCGACGTGCCCGGCGACGACCCGTTGCGGCGCGGGCAAAGCAGCACGATCCAGCTTGCCGTTGGCGGTCAGCGGAAGGTCCGCCAAGGGCATGATGACCGACGGCACCAGGTACTCCGGCAGCCGCGCGGCGGCGAAGTCGGTGAGCACCGCGGGGTCGGCGGTGCCCACGACGTAGGCCACCAGCAGCCCGTCCCGAACCACGACGGCCGCCTGCGTGACCCCGTCGTGCGCGGCCAGCACGGCCTGCACCTCGCCGGGCTCGACGCGGAAGCCGCGGATCTTGACCTGGTCGTCGGCCCGGCCGGCGTACTCGAGAACACCGAGAGCGTTCCACCGGGCGAGGTCACCGGTGCGGTACATCCGCTCCTCCGCCGCGAACGGCGAAGCGACGAACCGCTCGGCCGTCGCCCCAGGCTGACCGAGGTAGCCGTGCGCGGTGCCGACCCCCGCCAGGTACAGCTCACCGACGACCCCGGCGGGCACCGGCCGCAGCCGCGCGTCGAGGACGTACGCGTGCTTGCCGGTGACCGGCCGCCCGATCGGGACCGGTCCGTCGACCGCCGTGACCGCGTGGAACGTGCTGAAGCCCATGGTCTCGGCCGGGCCGTAGCCGTTGATCACCGCAACGTGTGGGTACGAACGCAGCACCTTCACCAGGTGCGCGGGCGAGGCCGCCTCGCCGCCGGTCATCGCGCGGCGGACCGTCGTGAACACCGCCGGGTGCTCGTCGACCAGGAAGTTGAACAAGCTGGCCGAGACGTCCAGGACCGTGACGTCGTGCGCCAGGACGAGGTCCTCGATCAGCGCCGGCTCGGGACGCTGGCCGGGCTGCAGCACGACCGTGCCGCCGGCCAGCAGCGGGCCGAGCAGCTGCGTGCCGAACGCGTCCCACGACACCGGCGCGCACTGCAGCCAGACGTCGTCCGGGCCGAACCCGGCGTAGTCCTGGCCGGTCAGCGTGCCCACGACCGCGCGGTGCGGAGCCGCCACCGCCTTCGGGACACCGGTGGAACCGGAGGTGAACATGACCACGGCGAGGTCGTCCGGGCTGCCGGGCAGACCGAGGACACCGCCGTCGCGGACGGCGATCGCGGCCGCGTCGGCAACCACATCAATCCGCTTCCACGGCAGGTAACGACCATCGGTGAGGACGACCGCCGCCGACGTCCGCCGCAGCGCTCCGACCAGCCGTTCAGCCGGGAAGTCCGTGTCCAGCACGGTGTAGGCGGCCCCGGCCTTGAGCACGGCGAGCAGCGCGACGGCCAGCCGCGGCGAGCGTCCGATGTGGACACCGACCAGGTCGCCTCGGCGGACGCCCTCGGCGATCAGGTGCCGGGCGAGCCGGTTGGCCTCGACGTCGAGCTGCCCGTAGGTGAGACGCTGCTCTTCGAAGACGAGCGCCGTCGCGTCCGGCGCCCACTGCGCCTGCCGCTCGACCAACTCGTGCAACCGCATCGCGGGCGCGGTGACCTCGGTGGTGCCCTGGGCCAGCAGTTCGGCCCGTTCGCCGGGGGCGAGCAGGTCCAGGTCCGCGAGCGGGACGTCCGGAGTCAGCACGGCCGCGGTGAGGAGCCGCGCGAACCGCTCGGCGATCGAGGACGCCGTGGCCGCGTCGAACAGGTCGGCGGCGTACTCCAGCTGCCCGCTCAGCCCGGCCGGAGCGCCGTCGGCGGTGTGGTTCTCCTCGATGCCCGCGGTCAGGTCGAACTTCGCGACGTCACGGCGGACCGTGACACCTTCGGTGGCCAGACCCGGCAGGCTCAGCTGCGCGGTGGCGTTGTTCTGCAGCACCAGCATCACCTGGAACAGCGGGTGCCGCGCGGCCGAACGCGCCGGGTTCAGCTCCTCGACAACCCGCTCGAACGGGACGTCGGCGTGCGCCAGCGCGGCCAGCCCGGCGTCGCGGACACGCTCGAGGAGCTGCCGGAACGTCGGCTGCCCGGAGACGTCGGTGCGCAGGACCAGCGTGTTGACGAAGAACCCGGCGAGGTCGTCGAGCGCGGTGTCGCCGCGGCCGGCGACGGCGGTGCCCAGCGGGACGTCGTCGCCCGCGCCGAGCCGCGACAGCAGAGCCGCGAACCCGGCCTGCAGCGCCATGAACAGCGTCGCACCACCGGAGCGGGCCAGCTCGGTGAGGGCCGCGTGGACGTCCGCGCCGAGCGCGAACTCCACCGAACCGCCGCGGTGCGTCGCGACGGCCGGGCGGACCCGGTCGGCGGGCAGCGCCAGTTCCTCGGGTGCGCCGGCGAGCGTGTCGCGCCAGAACGCGAGCTGGCCGGCGATCTCCGGCTCGTCGAGGACTTCGCGCTGCCAGAGCGTGTAGTCCGCGTACTGCACCGGCAACGGCTTCCACTCCGGCGCGTGTCCGTCGAGACGGGCCGCGTACGCGGAGGCCAGGTCGCGCCACAGCGGCGCGGCCGACCAGCCGTCGGACGCGATGTGGTGCAGCACCAGCAGCAGCACGTGGTCGTCGGCGGCGACCTCGACCAGGTGCGCCCGGATCGGCAGCTCGCTGCGCAGGTCGAAGACGTGCGCGGCGGCCTCCGCGAGAACGTCCGGCAGCGAGTCCTCAGTGGACTCGACGAACGCCCACGGGACCTCCCGAGTGGTCAAGATCTCCTGCCACGGCTCACCTTCGTGGGACGGGAACACCGTACGCAGCGACTCGTGCCGCTCGACAACATCCGCCAGCGCCGTTCGCAGCGCGGCCACGTCAAGGGAACCACGCAGGCGCAGCGCACGCGGAACGTCGTACCCGGCGTTGGCTTCCTCGGCCTGGTCGACGAACCACAGCCGCTGCTGCGCGAACGACAGCGGCAGCCGCTCGGGCCGCTCACGACGGGTCACCGGCGGCCGCGCCGGGGCGGCGTCGCCGAGCACCTCGGCGAGCCCGGCGACGGCCGGGGTGCGGAACAGGTCGCGGATGCCCAGCTCCACGCCGAGCACGGCGCGGACGCGGCCGATCAGCCGGGCGGCCAGCAGCGAATGCCCGCCCAATTCGAAGAAACCGTCATCGAGACCCACCTCGGGCAGGCCGAGCACCTCGGCAAACAGTCCACAGAGGACGTTCTCGGTGACGGTTCGCGGCCGGCGGCGCGAGCCCGCCGCGAAGTCCGGCGCGGGCAGCGCGCGGCGGTCCAGCTTGCCGTTCGCCGTCCGGGGCAACTCGTCCAGGGGCACGATGGCCGACGGCACCAGGTAGTCCGGCAGCCGGTCGGCCAGGTACGCCCGCAGCGCGGCCGGTTCGGCAGCGCCGACGACGTACCCGATCAGGCGGCCGTCGCGGACGACGACCGCGGCCTGCTCGACACCGTCGTGACGAGCCAGCACCGCGCGCACCTCGCCGGGTTCGACGCGGAAGCCGCGGACCTTGACCTGGTCGTCGGCGCGGCCGACGTACTCGAGGACGCCCTCGGCGTTCCAGCGGACCAGGTCACCGGTGCGGTACATCCGCTCCCCCGCCACGAACGGCGAAGCGACGAACCGCTCGGCGGTGGCGCCGGGCTGGGCGCGGTAGCCGTCGGCGAGGCCGTGGCCCGCGAGGTACAGCTCACCCGTGACGCCGGGCGCGGCCAGGGCGAGATGCGCGTCGAGGACGTAGGCGCGCTTGCTCGCCACCGGCCGGCCGATCGGGATGGCGACACCGCCGAGGTCGGCCGAGGTGATCGGGTGGAACGTCGTGTAGCCCATGCTCTCGGCCGGGCCGTAGCCGTTGATCAGCCGGACGTCCGGGTACTCGCGCAGCGCCTTCGTCACGTGCTCGACGGACGCCGGCTCGCCGCCGGTCATCGCACGGCGCAGCACGGTGAAGACCTGCGGCTCCTGGTCCAGGAGATAGTTGAACAGGCTCGCCGAGGCGTGCAGCACGGTGACGCTGTGCTCGACGACCAGCGCGGCGATGCGGTCCGGCTCGGGGTTCTGGCCGGGCTGCAGGACCGTGCGGCCGCCGTAGAGCAGCGCGCCGAACAACTGGAGCGCGAAGCCGTCCCACGACACCGGCGCGCACTGGAGCCACACCTGGTCGGCGTCGAAGGTCGCGTAGGCCTGCCCCATCGTCGCGACGACCCCGCGGTGCGAGGTGGCGACGCCCTTGGGCACGCCGGTGGAGCCCGAGGTGAACATGACGCAGGCCAGGTCGGCCGGGGTCAGCTCGACGCCGGGGTTCGTGCGGTCCGGGTGGCCGGGCAGAGCCGTGAGGACCCGCTGGACGCCGGCCTGCTCGGCGACCGCGGCCAGGCGCTCGGCCGGGTAGCTCGGGTCCAGCAGGGTGTACGCGGCGCCGGACTTGAGCACCCCGAGCACCGCGGCCACGAAGTCGAAGCCGCGGTCCAGCAGGACACCGACCACCTCGCCGCGGCGGACACCGTCGTCCAGGAGATGATGGGCGACCTGGTTGGCGCGGGCGTTCAGCTCGCCGTAAGTCAGCGTCTCGCCTTCGAACAGGATCGCGACGGCGCCGGGGTCCTGCCGCTCGACGATGGTGTGCAGGCAGTCCTCGGGCGCGGCGCTCACCTCGACGGCGTTGCCCGAGGTCAGCACGAGTTCGCGTTCCGCGGTCGTGAGCACGTCGAACGCCGCGACCGACGTTGTGGGCGCGTCGGCGATCTGCTCCAGCAACCAGACGAACGCGTCCGCCAGCCGCGAGGCGGTGGCGGCGTCGAACAACGCTGTCGCGTACTCGAAGGCACCGGTGATGCCCCCGGCGTTGGCGTGTTCCTCCAGGGCCGCGGTGAGGTCGAACTTGGCGACCGCGCGGGCCACTTCGTACGGCTCTGTGTCCACTCCGGACAGTGAGACGGGCGGGGTGTCCTGCTGCAGCACCAGCATCACCTGGAACAGCGGGTGCCGGGAAGCCGAGCGGGCCGGGTTCAGCTCCTCGACCAAGCGCTCGAACGGAACGTCGTCGTGCTCGAACGCGCTCAGGTCGGCTTCGCGGACGCGCTCGACCAGCTCGGCGAAAGTCGGAGTGCCGCTGAGGTCCGTGCGCAGCACGACGGTGTTGACGAAGAACCCGACGAGGTCGTCGAGGGCCGGGTCGGGACGACCGGCGACCGGGGTGCCGATCGGGATGTCGTCCCCGGCGCCGAACCGCGCGAGCAGGGTGGCGAGGGCGGCCTGCAGGACCATGAACAGGGTGGCGCGGTGCCCGGCTGCCAGCTCCAGGAGCCGGGCGTGCAGCTCGGCCGGGATCTCGACGGCCGCCGACCCGCCGGCGTGGTCCGCGGTGGCGGGCCGGACGCGGTCGTAGGGCAGCGCCAGCTCGTCCGGCAGCCCGGCGAGCGCGTTCACCCAGTAGGCGATGTCGGTGTCGAGTTCCCGTTGCCAGAGCGTGTAGTCCGCGTACTGCACCGGCAGTGGGGTCCATTTCGGACGCTCACCCTGGACACGGGCGGCGTACGCGTCGGCGAGGTCGCCGAGCAGCACCGGGATCGACCAGCCGTCGCCGGCGATGTGGTGGGTCAACACCAGCAGGACGTGCTCGTCGCCTTCGCTGAACAGCCACGACCGCACGGGCGGCGCGGCGGCCAGGTCGAACGGCGTCCGCGCGGCGTCGGCGACCGAGCCGGTCGTGACTTCGAACGGGACCTCGAAGGAATCCAGAACCACCTGGTGCGGGCCGGACTCGTCCTCGGCGTAGTACGTGCGCAGGGCTTCGTGCCGACCGGCCACATCGGACAGTGCGGCCTGGAGGGCGGAGGCATCGACGTCGCCGCGCAGCCGCAACGCGATAGGCATGTGGTACGAGATGTCCTCGCTGTCCATTCGGGACAGAAACCACAACCGCTCCTGTCCCGGCGCCAGCGGAAGCCGGTCCGGGCGCTCGCGGCGCGTGACGGCCGGCCGCGCCGCGACGGCGTCATCGAGGCTTTCGCTCAGCCCGGCGACGGTCGGGTTCGCGAACAGCGCCCGCACGGTGACGTCGAGGCCCAGCACCGCGCGGATCCGCCCGGCGAGCCGGGTGGCCAGCAATGAGTGGCCGCCCAGGTCGAAGAAGCCGTCGTCGACGCCGACCTCGGGCACGCCGAGGACCTCGGCGAACAGCTCGCACAGCGCGTGCTCGCGGGCGGTGCGCGGGAGCCGGCCGGCGCCGCTTTCGAGCGCCGGCGCGGGCAGGACCTTGCGGTCGAGCTTGCCGTTCGGGGTCCGGGGCAGCTCGTCGAGCAGCACGAACGCCGAGGGCACCATGTACCCGGGAAGCGCGGCGGCCAGGTGCCGGCGCAGGTCCTCGACCTCGACATTCTCGTGAGCCACGACGTAGGCGACCAGGCGCTTGTCGCCGGGCCGGTCCTCGCGGACGACGACCGCGCGCAGCGCGACCGCCGGGTGCGTGGCCAGCACGGCCTCGATCTCGCCCAGCTCGATGCGGAAGCCGCGGATCTTGACCTGGTGGTCGACGCGGCCCAGGAACCGGATCTCCCCGTCGCGCCGGCGCGCGACCAGGTCGCCGGTGCGGTACATCCGCTCCCCCGCCGCGAACGGCGAAGCGACGAACCGGTCCGCGGTGAGGTCGGGACGGCCGAGGTAGCCGCGCACGACGCCGTCGCCGGCGATGTACAGCTCGCCCGGCACGCCCGCCGGCACCGGCCGCAGCGCGCGGTCCAGCACATGGACCTGCGTGTTCGCGATCGGCGTGCCGATGGTCGGCGCGCCGTCGCCGACGCGGGCGGTGGTGGACCAGATGGTCGTCTCGGTCGGGCCGTACATGTTGGTCACCGACGCCGCCCGCGCCCGCAGCGCGACGGCCAGGTCGTCGGGCAGGGCTTCGCCGCCGACCAGGACGTGCACGCCGGAGAGGTCGACGGGCTCGGCCAGCAGCGCGTGGAAGAGGCTCGGCGTGGCCTGCAGGAACGTGACGCCGTCCTCGGCGAGCGCGGCCAGGGCGCGGGTGTCGCGGACGTCGTCGCGGCTCGCGAGGACGACGGTCGCGCCGGCCAGCAGCGGCGCGAAGATCTCCAGGCCCGCGATGTCGAAGCCGACGGTCGTGACGGCCAGCAGCCGGTCGGCCGGGGTGATGCCGAACCGCTCGACCATGTCGAGGAGGAAGTTCAGCAGCGGCCGGCGCGGGACGACGACGCCCTTGGGGCGGCCGGTCGACCCGGACGTGAAGATCACGTAGGCCGGGCTGTCCGGCGACGCGGTGTGCGGCAGGTTCTCGGGACTTCCGTCGAAGATGAGTTCTTCGCGGGTGAGCACCAGGGCCGGGTCAGCGTCCTCCAGCATCATGGCGATGCGGTCGGCCGGGTAGTCCAGGTCGAGCGCGAGGTAGCCGGCGCCGGTCTTGAGCACGGCGACCATGGCGATGATCAGCTGCTCGTCGCGCGGCAGGGCGAGGGCGACGTACCGCTCCGGCCCAGCGCCGCGCCTGGCCAGTCGGTGGGCGAGCCGGTTGGCCTGGGTATTCAGCTCCGCGTACGTCAACGTCGTGGTGCCGAACTCCAGTGCGGGCGCGTCCGGGGTGGCCGCGGCCTGGGCTTCGAACAGCTCGATGACCGAGGTGTTCGGCAGCGACCGGGCCGTCTCTTCGTTGGATACGTCGATCGCCGTCCGCTCCACGTCCGATAGGAGGTCCACTGTGGACAACGCGACGGCGGGGGTCGCGACGGCGGCGGTGAGCAGCCGGACGAACCGGGCGGCCAGGTCGGCCGCGGTGCTCGGGTCGACCAGGTCGGTCGCGTACTCCAGGTAGCCACCGATCCCCGCCGGCGTGCCGTCGGCGCCGGTGGTCTCCTCCAGGTTGAGGGTCAGGTCGAACTTCGCCGTCGCGGTCGTCACCGGCACGTCGGCCGCGGTCAGGCCGGGCAGGGCCAGGTTGGCCGCGACGTTGTTCTGCAGTGCGAGCATCACCTGGAACAGCGGGTGCCGCGCGGTCGAGCGCGCCGGGTTGAGCCGCTCGACGACCCGCTCGAACGGCACGTCGGCGTGGTCGAACGCCTTGAGCGAGCTCTCCCGGACGCGGCGCACGAGGTCGGTGAAGCTCGGGTCGCCGCTGAGGTCGGTGCGCAGCACCAGCGTCGTGACGAAGAACCCGACGAGGTCGTCGAGCGCGGCGTCCGGCCGGCCCGCCGACGGGGTGCCGACAGCGACGTCTTCCCCGGCGCCGAGCCGGGACAGCAGCGCCGCGAACCCGGCCTGCAGCACCATGAACAGCGTCGCGTGCTCGCCGCGAGCGAGGTGCAGCAACCGCGTGTGCAGGTCCGCGTCGAGGGTGACGGGGACGGTCGCGCCGCGGTGGCTCGCGACGGGCGGACGCGGGTGGTCGAAGGGCAGGGAGATCTCGTCGGGTAGTCCCGCGAGGGCGTCGGCCCAGTAGTCGAGGGAGTCGTCGGTCAGGTCCTGTTGCCACAGCGCGTAGTCCGCGTACTGGACCGGCAGCGGTGTCCACTTCGGAGCGTCGCCCGCCGCGCGAGCGGTGTAGGCGGCCGACAGGTCGCGCAGGAGCGGGCCGAAGGACCAGCCGTCACCGGCGATGTGGTGGGTGACGATCACCAGGACGTGGTCGTCGCCGTCGGGGATCAGCGCGGCGCGGATCGGGAGGTCGGCGGTCAGGTCGAACTCACGGGCGGCGAACTCGGTGACGTCGACCGCGGCTTCGGTCCACGGTAGCTCGGTGAGCGGGCGGATCTCCTGGCGGGGCACGCCGTCGGTGTCCGGGAAGACGGTCCGCAAGGCCTCGTGGCGATCGACGACGTCGGCGAACGCCTGGCGCAGCGCGGCGACGTCGAGGGCGCCGGTCAGCCGCAGGGCGCGCGGGACGTTGTAGGTGGCGCCGGCCTGGTCGAACTGCTCGACGAACCACAGGCTGCGCTGCGCCGACGAGAGCGGCAGGACGTCGGGACGCGGGCGGGCCACGACGGCCGGGCGGGCGGCGCGGGCGGTGTCCAGCACCGCGGCCAGCCCGGCGACGGTCGGCGCGCGGAAGACGTCCGCGACGCCGATCCGGACCCCGAGCACCGCGCCGACGCGGGCGACGAGCCGGGCGGCGAGCAGCGAATGCCCGCCGAGGGCGAAGAACCCGTCGTCGACACCGACCGACTCGACGCCGAGGACGTCGGCGAAGAGTCCACAGAGGACTTCTTCACGCGGGGTGCGCGGCGCGCGGCTGGTGCTCGTGCGCTCGGGGGCGGGCAGGGCGCGGCGGTCGAGCTTGCCGTTGGGGGTCAGCGGCAGCGCGTCCAGCAGGACGAACGCCGACGGCACGAGGTGTTCCGGCAGCCGCTCGGCGAGGTAGGCGCGGAAGTCGGCCGGCTCGCCCACGACGTAGGCGACCAGCAGTTTCTGGCCGGGCCGGTCTTCGCGGACGACGACTGCGGATTCGGTGACGGCCGGGTGCGTGCCCAGCGCCGTCCGGATCTCGCCGGGCTCGACGCGGAACCCGCGGATCTTGACCTGGTCGTCGGCGCGGCCGACGTACTCGAGGACGCCGTCGGCGCGCCGGCGCACCAGGTCGCCGGTGCGGTACATCCGCTCCCCCGGCTCGAAGGGCGAAGCGACGAACCGGACCGCGGTGAGGTCGGGACGGCCGACGTACCCGTCCGCGATACCGCCGCCCGCGGCGTACAGCTCGCCGACGACGCCGGGCGCGACCGGCCGCAGCCGCCCGTCCAGGACGTACGCGCGCTTGCCGTTCAGCGGGGTGCCGATCGGGATGGGCGCGCCGGTCAGGTCAGCCGCCGTGATGCGGCGGCTGCTGACGAAGATCATGTTCTCGACCGGCCCGTAGGCGTTGGTGAACGCCACGTCCGGGTGGGTCTCCAGGGCCTTGGTCAGGTGGGTGACCGACGCGACTTCGCCGCCGGTGTAGACGTGGCTGACCTGCTCGAACACGGCCGGGTACTCGTCGAGGAGGAAGTTCAGCAGGCTGGCCGAGGCGAACATCGTCGTGACGCGGTGGCGTTCGACCAGGTCCGCGATGAGCGCGGGCTCAGGCTTGGGGCCGGGCTGCAGGACGCAGGCCGCGCCGGTCAGCAGCGCGCCGAACAGCTCGAACGCGAAGGCGTCCCAGGACACGGGCGCGGTCTGCAGCCAGACGGCACCGGTGTAGCCCTGGCCGAGGATCGTCGTCGCGACGGCTTCGTGAGACGCGACGACACCCTTCGGCGTGCCGGTGGAGCCCGAGGTGAACATGACGCACGCCGGTCCAGCCGGGTTCACTGCACGCTGCGGTGCCTTGGTGGCCGGCTCCACCGCGGACAGATCGTCGAGCACGACCGGCGCGTCGACCTGCTCGGCCAGCAGCTGCCGTCGCTCGGCGGGGAACGACGGGTCCAGCAGCGTGTAGCCGCAGCCGGCCTTGAGCACGCCGAGAATGGCGGCGACGAGGTCGGGGCCGCGGTCGAGGCAGATCCCGACGATCCGCCCGGCCGGGACGCCGGCCAGGAGCGCGGCGACGCCGTTCGCGCGGGCGTCCAGCTCGGCGTAGGTGACGGTCTCGTCCTCGAACAACAGCGCGGCACGGTCCGGGGTACGGCGGGCGTGGCTCCCGACCAGCTCGTGCAGGGTGACAGCCGGCGAGGCCGGGGCGAGCATGCCCCCCGTCTCGGCCTGGGTCCGCTCGGCCGCGTCGAGAAGGTCGAGGTCGCCGATGCGGCTGTCCGGGTTCGCGGCGACGGCGGTGAGGACGCGCAGGAGGCGGCCGGCCAGCGTGACGGCGGTGTCGCGGTCGAACAGGTCGCTCGCGTACTCCAGCAGGCCGGTCAGCTCGCCGTCGCGTTCCTCGAAGATCGCGGCCAGGTCGAACTTCGCGTAGCCGATGTCGACGCGCTCGCCGGTTGCGCGGACGCCCGGCAGGTCGAGTTCGGCGGCGAGGTTGTTCTGCAGGACGAGCAGGACCTGGAACAGCGGGTGGCGGCCGAGCGAGCGGGCCGGGTTCAGCTCCTCGACGACGCGCTCGAACGGGACCTCGGAGTGCTCGAACGCGGCCAGGCAGGTCTCACGGGCGCGGTCGAGGAGTTCGCGGAACGTCGGGTCGCCGCCGGTGGCCGTGCGCAGGACGACGGTGTTGACGAAGAACCCGACGAGGTCGTCGAGGGCCGCGTCGGTCCGGCCGGCGACGGGCGAGCCGACCGGGACGTCGCCACCGGCGCCGAGGCGGGTGAGCAGCGCGGCGAACGCGGCCTGCAGGACCATGAACAGCGTCGCGCCTTCCGCCGCGGCCAGTCCGGCCAGGCGGCGGTGGACGTCGGCGGGCACGTCCATCGGGACGACCCCGCCGCGGTGGCTCGCGACCGCCGGACGTGGGCGGTCGGCGGGCAGCGGCAGTTCTTCCGGGAGCCCGGCCAGGGCGTCACGCCAGTACGCGAGATCACGCTCGACGGGGAGTTCCTGTTGCCACAGCGTGTAGTCCGCGTACTGCACCGGCAGTGGCGTCCACTTCGGACTTTCGCCGGTGACGCGGGCGGTGTAGGCGGTCGACAGGTCACGCAGGAGCGGCGCGAAGGACCAGCCGTCGCTCGCGATGTGGTGCACGACGAGCAGCAGCACGGCGGTGTCGCCGGGCAGGGTGAAGAGCGTGGCGCGGATCGGCAGTTCCCGGGCGAGGTCGAAGCCCTCCTCGGTGGCCGCGGTCAGATCGGCGGCTAGAGAGTCCTCAGTAGACTCTTTCTCGGTCCATGAGACCTTTCCGGACGGCAGGATGTGCTGCACCGGCTCGTCGCCGTCGCGGGTGAAGATCGTGCGGAGGGTTTCGTGTCGGGCGACGACGTCTTCGACGGCCCGCCGCAGCGCTTCGGCGTCGATCGGGCCGTCGAGGCGGACGGCCTGCGGCACGTGGTAGCCGGCGTTCCGGGTGTCGGCCTGGTCGAGGAACCACAGCCGGCGCTGGGCGAACGACAGCGGCATCGGCTCGGGGCGAGGACGCGGGGTCAGCGGCGGGCGCGCTTCCGGCGCGTCTTCGAGGAGTTCGGCCAGGCCGGCCGGGGTCGGCGCGCGGAAGACGTCGCCGATGGCCGCTTCGACACCGAGCGTCGCGCGGATGCGGGAGACGAGCTTGGCCGCGAGGAGGGAGTGGCCGCCGAGGGCGAGGAAGCCGTCGTCGATGCCGACGCCATCGACGCCGAGGATCTCGGAAAACAGTTCGCAGAGTGCGGCTTCGCGCGGGGTACGCGGGGCGCGGCCGGTGCGGGCCGCGGACCAGTCCGGCGCGGGCAGGGCCTTGCGGTCGAGCTTGCCACTCGGGGTCAGCGGCAGCGTCTCCAGGACCACGAAGGCGGCCGGCACCATGTACTCCGGCAGGTTCTCCGCGAGGGCCGCGCGCAGGGCGTCGACGTCGGGCGCGGCACCGTCCGGGACGACGTAGCCGACCAGGCGCTGATCGCCCACGCGGTCCTCACGCGCCAGCACGCACGAGCCGCCGACACCGGGCTGCCGGTCGAGGACGGCCTCGATCTCGCCCAGCTCGACGCGCAGGCCGCGGATTTTCACCTGGTGGTCGGTGCGGCCGAGGTACTCCAGTGCGCCGTCTTCTGACCAGCGCGCGAGGTCGCCGGTGCGGTACATCCGCTCCCCCGGCTCGAACGGGCTGGCCACGAACCGCTCGGCCGTCAGGCCTGGCCGGCCGTGGTAGCCGCGGGCCAGCTGGATCCCGGCGAGGTACAGCTCACCGGCGACACCCGGCGCGGCCGGGTTCAGCTCGGCGTCCAGGACGTAAGTGCGGGTGTTCCACACCGGACGTCCGATGGGGACTGTCCTTTGTGCTGGGTCACACGCCCAGTACGTCACGTCGACGGATGCTTCGGTCGGGCCGTAGAGGTTGTGCAGTTCGACATCGGGGAGCGTCTCGAAGAACCGGGCCTGCAGCTCGTCGGCCAGTGCTTCACCGCTGCACAGCACGCGGCGCAGGCCGGTGCAGGTCGCGGCGGCCGGGTCGAGCAGGAACGCCTGCAGCATCGACGGGACGAAGTGGACGGTAGTGATCCGCTCGGTGCGGATCAGCCCGGCCAGGTAGGCGGGGTCGCGGTGGCCGCCGGGGCGCGCGACGACGAGCGTGGCGCCGGTCAGCAGCGGCCAGAAGAACTCCCAGACGGAGACGTCGAAACTGGACGGCGTCTTCTGGAGAACACGGTCCTCGACGGTGAGGCCGTACTCGGCTTGGGTCCAGGCGAGCCGGTTGACGATGCCTTCGTGCGGCACCAGCACGCCCTTGGGGCGGCCGGTGGAGCCGGAGGTGTAGATGGCGTACGCAAGATCCTTTGTGGACGTCAGCGCCTCGACTGCCGGGGCGTCCGTCAGGTCGAGCTCGTCGAGGCAGATCGTCTCGGCGGCGAAGAGGTTTCTGTGGTGGGTCTGGGTGAGGACGACCGGTGCGGCGCTGTCGGCGACCATGTAGGCCAGCCGGTCGGCCGGGTAGTCCGGGTCGAGCGGGACGTAGGCGCCACCGGCCTTGAGCACCCCCAGCAGGGCGATCACCAGCTCAAGGGATCGGTCGGCGCAGACGCCGGTGAGGACACCGGGGCCCACGCCCCGCTCGACCAGGAGGTGCGCGAGCCCGTCGGCTCGTCCGTGGAGCTCGCGGTAGGTCAGGGACTCGCCTTCGAACACCAGCGCCGTCGCGTCCGGGGTGCGGGTCGCCTGCTCGGCGAGCAGCCGGGCGAGCGTGCGGCCCGCTTCCGGGACGTCGGTGGTGGTGTCGTTCCAGGCCGCCAGCAGCTGCCGGGTGTCGTCGTTCACGTAGATCAGCTCCAGTTCGGTTCTGCCGGCGGGTGGGTGGTCAGCGCATCGAGGCGATGAGGCTCGCCGGACGCAGGTCGGTCCAGTGCGTCTCGACGTACTCCAGGCACGCGGCGCGGGTGTCCTCGCCGTGCACGGTGCGCCAGCCGGCCGGCACGTCCACAGTGGACGGCCAGAGCGAGTGCTGGTTCTCGGCGTTGACCAGGACCAGGAAGGTGGCGTTCTCGTCTTCGAAGGGGTTGGTCATGACTTCTTCTCCTCTGTGAGAGTGGCCCGGCCGAGTGCCGGGGTGGCGACGAGCAGGGCGAGCGCGCCGAGCGCGACCGCGGCGTGGGCGAACATGGTGAGCGGGACGCCGATCGCCTCGGTCAGCACGCCGATCAGCAGGTTGCCGACCGGGGTGGCGGCGAGGGTGAACAGCGCGAGGATCGACATGACGCGGCCGCGCATCTCCGGCGCCGACCACCGCTGGGCCAGGGACACGAGCACCAGGGCGGTCAGGCCGGCGACCAGGCCGAGGGCGAAGAAGGCGGCGATGCCGACGGCGAGGTTCGCGCTGGCCAGCAGCGCGAGGCAGACGACCTGTGCGGCGAGGCCACCCGTCGCCAGCCGCCCGGCCTTCTCCCGGGGCGGCCACTTGACGGAGACGACGAAGGCGAGGGACGCGCCGAGCGTCATGGCGGTGAGCAGCCAGCCGGCGCCCCGGGTGCCGCCGAGCAGGACCAGGCCGAGGTTGATCGGGCCGGCGCCACTGAGCTCGAGGAGCCCGGTGACGATCATGGCGGTCCTCAGCGCGGGCCTTCTCGCGACGTACTGGCAGCCCTCGCCGATTTCCTTCCCGAGCTGCCTGATCTTGACGCGCTCGCGGGGTTCTTGGCTGGTCAGGGTCTTGGTCTTGCCGGCGGCGAGGGCGGAGATCCCGAAACTGACGCCGTTGACGACGGCGACGGTGACGAGCCCGCCGAGCCCGGCCAGCCACGACCCGAGCGCTCCACCGGCGGCCTGCCCCCCACGCACGGCGGCGAGGTAGACGGCGTTGCCCCGCACGAGGTGTTCGGGCGGCAGCAGGTTCGGGCGGAGGGCATCGGAGGCCGGGATGAAGAAGGCACTGGCGACGGCCATGACGACGATGAGCCCGGCGAGGAGGGGCAGCTGGGGACCGACAACAAGGACGGCGGCGGCCCCGGCGAGCATGGCTCCCGCGCGGATGAGGTCGGTGGTGACGAGGACTCGCCTTGGCCCGGTTCGGTCCGCGACCGCGCCGCCGACGAGCAGGGTGAGGACCTTGGGGAGGGAACCGAGGGCGAGGATCAGTCCGGCGACGGCGGGTCCGGCGGTGCCGACGAGGGTGACCGAGAGGGCGATCAGCCAGACCGCGTCGCCGAAGGAGGAGAGGCCCATGGCGAGGACCAGGCCGAGGAAGGGAGCGGGGAGGGATTTGCCGGTGGCGGTGGCGGGCTTGGCTGCGGCTGTGCCCGGCTCGGCCGCGGCGGAATTCGGCACGTTCGCGCCCCCACGCACCGCAGCGCCCAGCTCGGCCGCAGCACCCGGCTCGGCCGCAGCGCCCAGCTCGGCCGCAGCGCCCAGCTCGGCCGCAGCGGAACTCGGCACGTTCGCGCCCCCACGCACCGCAGCGCTCGGCTCGGCCGCAGCGCCCGGCCCGGCCGGTCGTGAGTGGGAAACCGGGTTAGAACACAGTTTCTCACTCACGACAAGCCGCGGCAGACCACCCGACCCGGCAGCCGCAACGCCCGCCGCACCCGGTCTGGTCGCGACGGTGCCCGGCTCGGCCACACCCGGCTCCGCGGCCGCAACACCCGGCCCACCCGGTTTGATCCCGGCAGTGCCCGGCTCGGCGGCGGCCGGCTCGGCCGCCGCCGAGCCACTGGCGGTCGCTCCGCCCGGCGCAACTCCGCTGCCTGCCGCAGTGACCGCGGCGTCCAGCTCCACCGCCGCGCGCGGCTCGCCGACGGCGGTCATGACGCACCGCCGATCCCCGGCAGACCAAACGTCTTGAATGAGTCATTCAGGTCACCGGAGGTCCTGAATGACTCATTCAAGACACCCGGACCGGCGCGGTGAGGGGCAAGCCGGGCCGTCATGACAGCACCTGCTCGCGCACCCGGTCCGGCGTGCCGGGGAACCACACATCGTCAGGGGTGAGCGCATCGGCCCGGTACTGGCCCAGCGCGCTCAACAGCAACCGCAACTCCAACGCCAGCGCCTCCGCGAAGCGGACCAGCCCGGAAACCGGGTCCGTGTCCACCGCCAGCAGCGCCGCCCGGCCCAAGCCGGCCGCGCGGGCTCCCAGCGCCAGGACCTTCGCCACCCGCGTCCCCTCCCACATGCGGCCCGACGCCAGCAAACAGCCCGCCGGCGACCCGATCCGGGAAAGGCACTCCGCCAAGGGAAGGCCCACGGAGGCAAAAGAAGTAGGCGCCCAGCCCGAACCGCCCTCGGCGCCGTCGACCGTGACCGCGGAAGCCCCCGCCGACCAAGCCACTGAAGCCGCCGAAGCGATGTCCCGGCCCGGCGGGAGCTTCACCCACACCCCCGCCCGCGGGAAGTTGTTGCGCATCAACCGGATCTGCTGACGCAGGATCTCGTCGGTGAACGTCCCCGGCGAACTGCTCCGCAGCACCCGCGAACCCAAGGCAACGTCCACTGTGTACAAATCAGACAGCGAAGCGGCAGAAGAAGGCGAGACCAGCGTCATCCCGCCGAGCCCCGGCTTCGCGCCCTGACCCACCTTCAGCTCGAACGCCAGCCGCCCGGACTCCAACAGCGGGGCCGCCGACGGGTCCGAGTACACGAGGTTCCAGACCTCCGCGTCCGCGTCCTCGGTGCTCTGCTGCACCACGACACCGCCGAGCCCGTCGGGCACCGCGTCCGCGTACGCCCGCATCCGCTCCAGCAGCGTCCCGTCCGACGCGCCGCCCGCACGACCGTGGCCGTGCACCGGGACGACGTTCTCGCCGATCACCATCGGGATGCCGAGCCGCGCGGCCTGCGCCGAAGCCGCCGCTCCCAGCCCGGCCCCGGCGACCTGCGTCGAGCCGAACGCCGACAGGTACAGCGGCAGCGAAGACTCGAAGCCGCCGATCGACGTCGCCAGCGAGACGTCGCCGTACAGCGGCTCGCGGCCCAGCTCGATCAGCTTCTCCAGCCGTCGCGGCACGAACACCGGCGGGACCAGCCGAGCCGACTCCAAGGCATCGTCAGAGAGAGAAGCAGCAGCGCCGAACAACGTCGTCCCGTAAGAAGAAGCGGCCGGGAACACCGCCGCGGCACCCTGCAGCGCCCGCGCCCGGACCTCATCGGAGGGGAAACCCTCAGCGTGCAACGCGGTCACGGCGAGACCACCCCCGGCAGCTTCGGGAACGCCGTCGCCTGCCACACCGCGTCCAGCCCCGCCACGTACCGGGTGAACCGCTGCACCCCGAGGCCGAAACCGGCGCTCGCCGGGATCCCTTCACGAACCAAGTCGAGGTACCACGCGTACTTCGCGGGGTTCTCCCCCGTCTCGCGCATCCGCGTCACGATCCGGCCGTAGTCGTGTTCGCGCTCGCTGCCGCTGCACAGCTCGCCGTACCCCTCGGGCGCGATGAGGTCGAAGTTGCGCAGGACTCCGGGCGTGGAAACGCTTTCGCGGTCGTAAAACCCGCGCGAGCCCTTCGGGTAGTCGACGAGGAAGAACGGCCGCGCGTGCTTCTCCGACAGGATCGCCTCGCCCGCCCAGTCGATCTCGGCGTCCGCGCTCTGCGGGTGCCCGAGCTCGCGCAGGGTCTCGACGGCGGTGGCGTGCGACAGCCGGCCGAACGCGCCGCCGAGCAGGTCGGCGAACGCGCCCGAGTCGCGGCCGAGCATCTCCAGCACGTCGCCGGCGTCCTCGACGACGCGGCGCACCACGTGCGCCACCAGGTCCTGCAGCAAGTCGAGCACGTCGTCGCGGGACGCCCCCGCGACCTCGACGTCGAGCTGGTGGAACTCGGCCAGGTGCCGGCTCGTGTTCGCCGTCTCCAGGGGCTCCAGCCGCACGTTCGGCGCCACGTAGAAGATCTTCGAGAAGCCGAGCAGCGACGCCTGCTTGTACAGGATCGCGCTGGTCATCAGCTTGTAGCGGTGGCCGTAGAAGTCGACGTCCACCTGCTTCGCGCCGCGGCCGCCGGGGTCGGTGACCGGGCCGATCACCGGCGGCAGCAACTCGGTGAAGCCGCGGGCGCCCAGGAACGCGCGCGCCTCGGCCAGCAGCTTGTGCTGGAGGCCCAGCACGTTCCGCGTGGTCTCCGAGGTCAGGTGCGTGCGGGGGTCCGGCGGATCGGTGTACTCCATGGCGTTCTCACTCCCAGCTGGTCGGGGCGGATCAGGACAGGACCGGGTCGAGCCTTCGGCGGTGGTAGGACAGGTCGGCGAGCAGCCGGGTCGCGCTGACCCGGTCGTGGCCGCGGCGGCCGCCCAATGCGGGCGGCAGCGGCATGCGGCCGGTGTGCCACCACTGCAGGCGGCCTTCGTCGTCGAGCACGCACCGGGTTTCGCCGCCGTTGTCGGGGTGCAGGCAGTACGGGACGTCGAGCAGGCCGCGTTCGAACGCCACCGGCAGCGCCTCGGTCAGCGTCGGCGCGAGCGAACGCACCTCGTCGACGAGCCGCCGCGCCTGCGCGTACACCTCGGTGTCCCCGGCCGGCGGCGTCTCCGCCGAAGGAACGTCCAGTGCCGTGGCGTGCGCCAGCCGCAGCGCCTCGACGTTCTCTTCGACGGTCGGGATCCGGTGCGCTTCCGCGGTGGTCTTGACGATCAGCCGTTCGGTGCCGGTGCGCACGGCCAGCCGGACGCTCTCGGCGACCAGCTCCCGGGCCCCGGCCGCGGACTCCGGGAAAAGGCCCATATAGGTATAGAGCACGACGTGGTAGTCCACAGTGGACAGTTCTTCGGCGCAGAGCCGCCGCATCGCCCACAGCGCTTCGGCGTCCTGCTCCGGGCTGGTCTGCTGCGCGTAGCTGGCCGACACGCTGCGCACGCCGTGCTCGACGAAGAACAGGCACTCCAGCACCGACAGCGCGACGAGCAACCCGGGCGGGCACAGCTGCCCGAGCATGCAGCCGCCGAAACTCTCCAGATGGCACTCGACGGCTTGCCCCGCCAGCAGCGACGCCGAGCGCGACCACGACTTCGCCGCCGTCCGCAGCGGCACGCTGCTGTAGGGCAGGCAGTAGGACACCGGCCCGCCCTCCGAGGCGTCGAGCCCGGCTTCGAGCATCGCGGCGAAGATGTCCTCCGGCTGCGCCGACCCGTGCCGGACCTGGACCGGGAAGCGCGGGCCGTACAGGCCGTCCACCAGCTCGGCGGTGACGGCCGCGCCGAGCGCCACCAGCGGGTAGCCGTTGAGCGGGACGCCGGACGCGATCGACATGGCGGCGAGGTCGTGCTGCCCGGTGCGGGTGTAGCTGTCCAGGGTCACGGTGCCCACGGCCGGCACGCCGGCCTCGGCGACCGCGCGCAGCCCGCGGCGCATCGTCACGGGGTCGGAGAACCCCATGCGCGGCTGGACGAGCAGCGTCCGGCGGCGCCGGTGCTCGGCCACGAAGCTGCTGAACACCGACCGGGCAGCGGTCACCGCAAGGTCCGGACGTTCGCGGCGACGAACTCGCGGAACGAGGCGATCGCCTGGCCGGAGTCGCCGGCGCCGACGTGGAACACCGCGTCGTAGCCCAGCGCCAGCAGCTCGGTCTCCAGCTCGGCGTTGGCGTCGCCCTGGACGCCGAGCTTGCCGCCGATGACGGCGGGCAGGCCGGCGAGCTCCGAATCGGCGCGCAGGGCGGAGATCACCCGGGCGCCGTCGACGTGGCCGTGGCCGTTGACGGTGCTGATCACCAGGCAGTCCGGCCGCTCGGCGCGGCAGGCGGCCAGCAGCCGCCCGACCGGGACGCAGGCGCCGAGGTTGACCACCTCGTGCCCCATCTCCTCCATGATCAGCTGGAGGGCGACGAGGTTCCACATGTGCGAGTCGGACTGGACGCTGGACAGGACGAACTTGAGCGGGGGGCCGGCGGCCACACCGGGCCCGTCGGGGGTCTGCTCGATCTGGAACGTGGTCATCGTGCGTCGCTCCCTGTGTGTTCGGGGAACGTCCGCGGGGCGAGCCGCGAACTTCTCACGACGAATCGTCATCGCTGCGGCGCCGACGCACATGGGTGCGGCGGCCCCGCATTCCGGCGCCGCTCCCGGCACCGGAGTCCGCCTCGCGCGCGGGCGACGCGGTCGCGCGCGCGACCGCGGAACCAGGTGTGCCGGGGGTGCCCCGCGTGGGGGATCGAGGGGGCGCGCGCCCTCGTCAACCCCTGCCGGGCCCGCCCGCCGAACGGACCAGCCGCCACGTCCGTCCGGCCCCAACGCGGAGTTCGCGACCAGGCGATTCCTCGCCGGTGCCCCCATGAACCCCTAGAACGCCCCCATGCCGCGCGGGAATGCGGGCGTAGCACCCCCATGTAACCCGCGTCACCCGCTGGCATGCTCGATCCCGTGATTCCCCCGCAGCCGAACCCGGCGACCACGACGCTCCCGCCCACCTGGTGGGCGGCGGCGCTGACCGCGCGGGAACGCCGTACCGACAGTTCCCTCCCCGCGTGGGCCGCCTTCGCCGAAGCGGCGCTTTCACGTGAAAGTGCCGCTCCGGCGCCCGGCCCGCACTGGCGCTCCGCGTTCGCCGCGGTGTTCCGCCCCTTCACCGACGCGGCCCGCGCCGCGATCGCCGGCGCCGCAGCGGCTTCGCCCGCCGTCGACGCCACCGCGATCGCCGATCGTTGCGCCGCGCAGCTGGGTCACCAGCTCGCCGGGCTCGCCGCCCGCACGCTGGTGCTGGAACTGGGCCGGGCCCGCCGCGCGGAGATCCTCGCGGGCGAAACCGGCGAAGAGCGCTTCGCCGACTTCGTCCGGCAGACCGGCACCCCGGCCGGGCTGACCGACCTGCTGCGCCGGTACCCCGTGCTCGCCCGGCTCGCCGCGCAGGCGGCGCTGCACGCGATCGAGTCGGTCACCGAGCTGCTCGGCCGTTTCACCGCCGACCGCACGGCCCTCAGCGCGTTCACCGGCACCGACCCCGGCCTCCTGGTCGAGATCAGCGGCGGCACCGGGGACGCCCACCAGCGCGGCCGCTCGGTCCGCGAGCTGCGGTTCGCCGGCGGCGCGCGCGTCATCTACAAGCCCCGCCCGCTCGACCTGCACGCGGCGTTCACCGGCTTGGTGGACTGGCTCAACCCGCGGGTGCCCGGCCTCGAGCTGCGCACGGTCGACGTCGTGGTGCGTGCCGGCTACGGCTGGCTCCGCTTCGTCGAGCACCGGCCGTGCGCCGATCTCACCGAGGTGGACCGGTTCTACCGCCGCCAGGGCGTGCTGCTCGCCCTGCTGCACGCCCTCGACGGCACCGACGTGCACTTCGAGAACATCATCGCCGCCGGCGACCAGCCCGTGCTGATCGACATCGAGACGCTGTTCCAGCCGGTGCTGCCCGCCGACGAGACCACCGAAGCCGACCCCGCCGCCGAGCTGCTCGCGCGGTCGGTGCACCGGACCCTGCTGCTGCCGCAGATGATCGTCGGCGAGCACGGCGCGGTCGACATCTCCGGGCTCGGCGGCGGCCGTGCGGCGGCCCCGGCGCTGACCCGCGTCGACTGGCTCGACGCCGGCACCGACCGGATGCGGCTGACCCGGGTGCCCGGCGGCGTCGGCACCGGCGTCAACCGGCCCACCCTCGGCGGCGTCGACGTCGAGCCGGCCGAGCACGGCGCCGCGCTGCTGGCCGGATTCCGTGCCGGGTACGACGCCATCGCCGGCGGCGCGGCGGAGTTCGGGCGGCAGCTGGACCGCTGCGCGAGCGCAGGGATCCGCGTCCTCGTCCGCCCGACCAACTTCTACACGCGGCTGCTCGACGAGACCACCCACCCGTCGCTGCTCGCCGAAGCCGACGCCCGCGACGACGCGTTCGGGCTGCTGCACGACGACAGCACCGACGAGGTCCGCCGCGGGCTCGTCGCCGCCGAGCTCACCGACCTGTGGGCGGGCGACGTCCCGATGTTCACCGGCCGGCCCGGGTCCGCGGACCTCTGGGACGCCGACGGGAACCGGCTGCCGGGGCTTTTGGCCGAACCGCCGCTGGAGACGGTGCGCGCGAAGGTCGCCGGGATGACCACGATCGACCGCCGCGACCAGGAGTGGCTGATCTCCGCGGCGCTGGCCACCCGGCCGGCGGCCGAGACCCACGCCGGCACCGGCGTCACCGGGACCGTCTTGCCGAGCAAGAGCCCCGAACCCGCGCACCTGCTCTCGGCCGCGTGCGGCGTCGCCGACGCGATCATCGCCCGCGCGTCGTCGGCCGGCGGCCGCGTCAACTGGGTCGGGCTGGAGCTCGTCGACGAGAAGTACTGGACCGTGCTGCCGATGGGCGCCGGGCTCGGTGAGGGCTACACCGGCGTGGCGCTGTTCCTCGCGCAACTGGCCGAGCTGACCGGCATCGACCGCTACCGCGACCTGGCCGGGAAGGCGCTTTCCGGGCTGCCGTGGCTGGTTTCGGCGCTGGAGGCCGATCCGGAGCTCGCCGCGGCGGCCGGCCCCGGCGGGCTGCTGGGGCTCGGCGGCGTCGCCTACGCCGCGGCCCGGCTCTCCCGGCTGCTCGACCGGCCGGACCTGCTCGACCTGACCGCCCGCACGGTCGCCGTCATGCCGGCCCCGACGCCGGAGACCTCCCCGCGGTTCACCACCGGCCTGGCCGGCGGCCTGGTCGCGCTGCGCTCGGTGGCCACCCAGACCGGATCCGGCGAAGCCGCGCTGTTGGCCGACGCGTACGCGGCCGAACTCGCCGTCCGCTCCCTCGATCCCGACCTCGCCGACCCGGGGTTCGCGCACGGCGCGGCCGGCGTCGACTGGGCCCTGGCCGGGTACCCGCGCGAAACCGCGACCCTGCCGCCCGCGAAGGCCGCCACCGGGCACGGCTGGTGTTCCGGCCTGGCCGGGCAGGTGCTCGCCTACGCCGGTCAGCCCGCGGTGCTCGGCCTCGACGAGCAGGTGGCGGCCCTCGCCGCCCAGGACCCGCTGCGCGACCTGAGCCTCTGCCACGGCGAAACCGGCATCACCGACGTGCTCGGCTTCCTCGCCGAGAGCGGGCACCACGGCGCCGCCGCCGCGGTCGCCACCCGCACCGGGCAGCTGCTCACCGCCGTCGAACAGGACGGCGCGCGCTGCGGCACCCCCGACGGCGTCCCGTCCCCCGGCCTGCTGACCGGCCTGGCCGGCATCGGGTACGGCCTGCTGCGCCTCGGCTTCGGCCCCCGCGTCCCGTCCGCCCTGCTCCTGCAACCACCGACCCATTGAGCAGACCGTCCCCACCCCCGTCCCGCCCAGAGGAGAGAACGAACGATGCCCGACATCACCGCCGAGACCGTCGAAGCCACCGTCGGCGCCCTGGTGCTCCCCCGCGCGAACCGCCGCGGAGCCCGCAACCAGGCGCTGGCCGGCACCCGGCCCCGGCTGTCCGGGATGACCCTCGAGACGCTCGGTGGCCCCACCGTCGTCACCAACGGCACCTTCGCCCTCTGACGTCCGTCCCTGCCCCGATCGCGACCGAAAGCGGAGAACACGCCATGAGCGAGCACGACTTCACCGGCACGGACAACCCCATCGGCGACCCCACCCTCCCGACACCGACCCGGACCGGCGCCCGCAACCGCGCCCTGGCCGGCCGGACGGCGCGGCTGAGCCACAACGGTGCCGACACTCTGGACATCACCCCGGTCTTCACCGTCAGCATCGCTTTCCCCAAGTAGCCCTTCCCGCCTCCGTCCGACCCAGCACTACCGAGAGTGGAGCCACCCGCATGACCGAGCACGACTTCGCCGGCCCGGACAACCCGATCGGCGACTTGACCCTCCCCCGGACCTCCCGGACCGGCGCCCGCAACCACGCCCTGTCCGGCAAGGCGGCCCGGGTCAGCCAGAACTCCCTGACCACGATGGACATCACGGTCGTCACGGGCGGTTTCACCGAATAGTGAGACACCGGCGGGCGTGGGTATTTCGACCTACGTCCGGAGGGGTCCCATCCGGTTATAGTGACCGCGATGGGCATCCGTTCGACGCGTCTCATCGGGCGCGACAGGGAGCTCGGCGCACTGTCGGAGGCTCTGGAGAAGGCCCGCACCGACCACGGTGGGGCCTTCTTCCTTGTCGGCGAAGGCGGGATCGGGAAATCCCGGCTCGCCGCCGACATCGCCTCGCGGGCACTGGCGACCGGGCTCCCGGTGCTACGCGGACGGGCCAGCTCGATCGGCCCGATGGTGCCGTTCCGGCCCCTGGCCGAAGCGCTGCTTTCGCACTTCCGCGGCGGTCTCCCGCCGGCCGCTCCCGAGCTCGATCCGCTCGTGCCGGTGCTCGCCCGGCTCGTGCCCGACTGGTACCGCGGCGACCGCCCGCACGACAACGGGAACCTGCTCGTGCTGGCCGAAGCCGTCTTCCGGCTGCTGTCGGTGGCCGGTCGCGAAGGCGGCTGCCTGATCGTGCTGGAGGACCTGCACAACGCCGACGCCGAAACGCTGTTCATCGTCGAGTACCTCGTCGACAACCTGGCCTCCAGCCGGGTCATGCTGATCGGCACCCTGCGCGGCGAGCCGGGTGAGGCGCTGCGGCTGGCGACCGCCGCGGCGCAGCGTTCGTCCAGCCACACCTTCGAACTGGCCCGGCTGGACGCCGAGCGCACCCGCGAATTCGCGGCCGCCTGCCTGGAGACCGAGCCGGCCGCGGTCCCCGCCGCCGTCGCGAACCTGTTGTGGCAGAACAGCGAGGGCGTGCCGTTCGTCGTCGAGGAGCTGCTGCACGGCATGCTCGGCGACGGCCTGCTCGTCGGCGGCGCGAACGGCTGGCAGGTCGTCGGCGAGCTGCAGGCCCGCGTGCCGGAGGCGCTGATCAGCAGCATCGCCACGCGCGTCGACGCACTCGGCCCGGACGGCGAAACGCTGCTGTCGGTGGCCGCCGTGCTGGGCCGGCGGTTCCCGCTTTCGGTCGTGCAGGCGGTCACCGACATGGACGACCGCATGCTGCACAACCACATCAGCGCGAGCGTCGCCGCACACCTGGTCACCACCGACGAGACCACGCCCGGCTGGTACGCCTTCCGCCACCCGCTGACCGCCGAGGCCCTGCTGGCCCGGCTCGTGCCGTCGACGAAGGCGAACCTGGCGCGCCGGGCCGCCGACGCCGTCGAGCTCCTACACCCCGGCCTGCCCGGCGAGCTGTGCGCGCTGGCCGCGGCGCTGCGGCTGACGGCGATGGACCACCCCGGCGCCGGACGGCTGTTCGCCGAAGCCGGGCGCCGCGCGCTCGACGGTGGCGCGGCCGACACCGCGGTGACCATGCTGACCCGCGCCGTCGAGCTCCTGGCCACCGCGAGCCCCGACGACCGCGCCGACGCCCTCGAATCCCTGCTGCACGCGCTCGGGCAGACCGGGCAGTTCGACCGGGCCGTCGGGTTCTCCGCCCGCTTCGCCGAGATCGGCCGCCTGGAACGGGCGGTCGACCTGCACATCCAGCTGGCGTGGGCGGCCTACATCGGCGGCCGGCACGACGAGTGCCTCAACCAGATCGAGCAGGCCCGCGCCCCGCTCGGCGGCGAGATCACCGAGGAGCAGAAGGCGGGTCTCGACGCCGTCGAAGCGACGCTGTGGCTGGACATCCCGGGCCCGGCGCACACCGAGCGGGCCCGGAAGCTGGCCGAGCAGGCGTGGGAGGTCGCCGAGCGCGCCGGCGTGCCGTTCGTGTCGTGCCAGGCGCTGCAGGTGCTCGGCATGGTGGCGCTGGAGACGGACCTGACCGAAGCCGAGCGCTACCTGCAGCTGGCGCGGCGGCTGGCCGAACACCACCAGCTGACGCACCTGCGCACCCAGGTGCTGGTGCGGCTCGGCGGGCACCGGATGCTGGCCGAGGGCGACGTCCGCACGTTCGACCTGGCCCGCGCGGAGGCCCAGCGCACCGGCGCGATCACGCTGACCTGCGCGGTCGACGCGAGCCGCGCGGTGCACGCGGCGATGCGCGGCGAGTTCGCGCAGGCCGAGACGATCCTCGACGAGAACCTCGCGGTACTCGGCCGGCTCGGCTTGGTCGCGCTGCTGCAGTACACGCACATGACGCGCGCGATGGTGGCCGCCCACCAGGCCGACCGGCCACGGATGGAGCGCGCGCTCGAGGAATTCCGCGCGGAAGGTGGCGCCACCGCGCAGGAGCTCGTGCTGAGCGTGGGGCTGGCGCAGGTGTTCTGTTCCCTGCTCGAGGAGGACGCCGAACGCGCCCGCCGCGAGCTGGCCCAGGTGCTGACCTTGGAGGAGCGGCAGCCGAGCCGCTTCCACCTGGCCGGCCAGCACGGCTTGCGGCTGCTGATCGAGGCGCTCGACGGGACGGAGCCGGAGGTGGCCCGGCCGCCGACGGCGGTGAGCGGGATGCGCTGGAACCGCCAGTTCGTGCTCCTGGGCGACGCGGTCCGCCACGGCCGCGCGGGTGCCCCGGACCGCGCCGACGCCGCCGTGGCCGCGGCGATCGAGGCGGCGGCCCCGTTCCCGGTGAGCCGGCACCTGGGCCTGCGCATGGTGGCGGAGTCCGCCTCGGCCGACGGCTGGGGCGACCCGGTGACGTGGCTCAAGGAGGCCGAGGAGTACTTCCACCAGGCGGAGGTGACGGCGGTCGCGAGCGCGTGCCGCGGCCTGCTGCGCAAGATCGGCGCCCCGGTCGGCCAGCGCCGCACGGGCTCCGACCGCCTCCCGGCGAGCCTGCGGTCGGCGGGCGTGACGGTGCGCGAGTACGAGGTGCTGCAGCTGCTGGCGGACAACATGGGCAACAAGGACATCGCCCGCCGGCTGCACATTTCGCCGCGCACGGTGGAAAAGCACGTGGCGAGCTTGATGGCGAAGTCGAACCTGCAGAACCGGGGCGAGTTGACGGAGTACGCGCGCAACACCCCGAACTAGGTGGCGCGCGGCAAGTTCGTCGACGTTCGGGCCGCTGGAGTGAGGGCGCTCGCGGAGCCCGAGCCCGGCTCGGTAGCCCGGACCAAAGGTCTTGAATGAGTCATTCAGGACCTCCGAAGACCTGAATGAGTCATTCAAGACGTTCGCCCTCGCCGCCGCGCTGTCAACGAACCTCGGACGCGCGACACCAGGTGGCGCGGCCCGGCGGTGGCAGCGTCGCGAATGAGTCATTCGCGACGCCCGCGGCGCTCCTCTCTCGCGGCTCGGCCCGGACGTCATGAACGACTCGTTCAGGTCGTCGGACTAGGTGAACGACCCTTTCATGACATTCGTCGAGCAGCAGCCGCGCCGGCGGGAACCACCTGCGCCGCGTCGCGTTCCACGCCGCCTGGGCGCGCCCGTCGACAGCCAAGGTCACCACCAGAGGCTCCACGGTCGGTGACCGTACCCCGCGTTCATCCCCGAACAGTCCTTGACGGGCGTGACCCGGGTCACGTAAATTACCTGCCTATTGAATCGTTTCAAGTCACTGAGGGGACTCCATGACCGAGCACGACGAAGTGCGGATCGTGGCCGGAGTGCGCCTGTCCCGGCGGCAGCTGCTCGCGCTCGCCGCGGCGACGACCGTCGCGACCGGAGTCGCCATCCCGGTCTCCGCGGCAGACGCGGCCGAGGCGGCAGAAGCGGCCGGGGCCGCCGCCGGCTTCCCCGCCGGCCGCTTCACCGACCCGCGGCCCGACTCGCGCCCCACCGTCCTGTGGTTCTGGAACGGCACCGTCACGCCGGACCTCGTCGCCGCCGGGCTGGCCGACCTGCGCGGCCAAGGCGTGCACGAAGTCCTGCTCTTCCCGTTCGAAACCGCGGCCCTGAAACCGGCGTTCTTCACCGAAGACTGGTTCGCCACCATCGAATTCGCCCTGCGCGAAGCCCAGCGCCACGGCATGCACATCTGGCTGTTCAACGACGACTACTTCCCCAGCGGCCGCGCCGGCGGGCTCGTCGTCGACGGCGGGACGGTCGGCGGCCGCGTGTACCCGCCGCGGCCCGACCTGCGGCTCAAGGGCGTCGGGCACCAGGTGCTCACCGCCACCGGCGGCTCCCCCGTACCGCTGACGAGCCGCGGACTGTCCGTTTCGGACGGCCGGCTGCTCGTCGACGCCGCCGCGCGCGACGGCGTCACCCTGCTCCGGCAAGGTGCCCAGTGGCAGGACTACGACGTCGAGGCGACGGTCCGCGTCGAGAGCGCGACCGCCGGCCTGATGGTGCGCAGTACGAGCGAAGGCGACGGTGTCCTCGCCGACCTGCGCGCCGACGGTGCCGTCGACGTCTGGCAGCAGACCGGCGGCTCGTTCTCCCTCGTCCGCGGCGGCACGCCGGTGCCGGGCTTCGACCCCGGCGCGGACCACCAGCTCCTCGTCAAAATCCGGGGCACCAACCTGACCGTGACGCTGGACGGCGCGGCGAAGGCCCCGGCGGACATCGCCTTCGCCACCGGCCGCGTCGGGGTGCGCGCCGTGGCGAGCCAGCGGTCCTCGTGGGACCGCCTCACCGTCCGCGACCCCACCGGAACCGTGCTGTACGACGAAACCTTCGACACCGCGGCCGCCCTCGACGCCTTCGACCTGCCCACCACCGGCCTGCCCCTGGTCGCCGCGACCGCCCGCCCGGCCGGCTCGGCCGACCCGCGGTCGCTCGTGGACCTCACCGCGCAGGCCCGCGCGGGCGGGACGTGGACCCCGCCGGCCGGCCGGTGGCAGCTGGACCTGTTCACCGTCCGCCCGCTGAGCACGCCCACCGGTTCCGGCCGCGCCTACCTCGACCTCATGGACGACGAAGCCGTCCGGCTGTTCCTCGACGCCGTGCCGGGCGAATACCTGCGCCGCTTCCCGTGGGCGGCGAAAGCGGTGCTGCGCGGCTTCGCCGACGACGAGCCCTACCTCGCCTCGGCGCACGGCCCCTTCGACACCGTCCCCTGGTCCCCCACCCTCGACGCCGAGCTGGGCCGCCTCGGGACGTCCCCCGGGATCGCCCTGACCGCGGTGCACGACGACCTCGGGACGGACGGCCTCCGCCTGCGCGGGCTGTTCTGGCGGGCGGTCAGCAACCGGTTCGCCGCCGCGTACTACCGCACCCAGGGCCGGTGGATGGCCGACCACGGCGTCAAGCTGATCTCCAACCCGCTCTGGGACGAATACGGTCCCGGTGAACAACTCCAGAGCTCCGGCAACCTGAACGCGAACAACCAGTGGGCGCAGGTGCCCGGCACCGACCTGATCTTCGACCACTACCAGCGCGGCTACCACCGCACGCTGTCGCGATTCCCGGCCAGCACCGCGCACCAGCTGGGGCTCGAACGCGTCTACCTCGAGGCCATGGGCGGCACCGGCTGGCCGGTGACCCCGGCGTTCGTCCGCGAGGTCGTCGGCGCGTTCGCCGTGCGCGGGGTCAACCACACGCTGCTGCACGCGCGGTTCAGCGACGAGAGCCAGATCGTCTACCCGCCGCCGTTCCAGCCCGCAAACCCGTGGTGGCCGGTGTCCGCGCCGCTGAACGACTGGATCGGCAGGCTGATGGAGGCCTGCCGTGCGCCGGCCGTCGCACGGACCGCGCTGCTGCAGCCGCAGCGCGCCGCGGAGTCCACTCAGGACACTCCGGCGATGGCCGCGCTCGACACGGCCTTCCTGACCACCGCGCACGCGCTCGAAGACGTCCAGGTGGACTTCGACTTCCTCGACGAGGGCGCGCTCGACGCCGACCCCGCCCTCGTCACCCACGCCCGGCCGAGCGGGCCGAAGCTGGTCGTCGGGCAGCAGGCGTACCGGATCGTCGTGGTGCCGGAGACGCCGGTCCTGGCACTCGGCGCGGTGCGGACGCTGACCCGGTTCGCCCGCGGGGGCGGCAACGTGGTCGTCATCGGCACGCCACCGGCCCGCGAAGCCGGCGGCAACGACGCCGGCCTGCGGTCCGCCTTGGCCGAGTTGTTCGCGACGCGCTCGGTGGTGCGGGTGGCCGACCCGGGTGCGGCCGGGGCAGCGGCGGTCACCGCCGGCGGCGCGGCGGCCGCGCTCGAGCCGCCGCACGCCGATGTCCGGGTGCTGCGCCTGGAAAACCGGGGCGAGCAGGCGTTCGTAGTGGTGAGCGAACGCGCCGACGCCGTGGAGCTGACCGCGACGTTCCCGGCGACCGGAACGCCCGAGGTGTGGGACCCCGACACGGGTTCGGCGACCCCGGCCGGTGTCTGGCAGAAGGCCGGGGCGATTACGGCAGTGCGACTGCGACTCGAGCCGAAAGCCGCACTGGTGGTGGTTTTCCGCGGCGGCCGGGAACCTCTGCACGCGACGTCCGCCTCGACGCCGGTCGACCGCATCGACGGCCGGACCGCGATCGTGCGCTCGAGCGGACCGGGCAGCGTCACCGTCACCGCGACGAACGGCTCACACGACTACTCCGGTGCGGCGACGGTCTCCGACTCCCTCGTGCCCGTCCCGCTCGGCGGCGACTGGACGTTCCACTTCGACCGCGCGGGTGCGCCGGTGATCACGCGGCCCCTCGGCTCGTGGACCGACGTGGACCCCGCGTACTCCGGATCCGCTTGGTACGAAACGGAGTTCGACGTGCCCGCCGTCCCCGGCCGACGCTGGACGCTCGACCTCGGCGAGGTGCACGAGGTGGCCGAAGTGGAGGTCAACGGCACGTCAACCGGGTCACGGCTGTGGCCGCCCTACCGGACCGACGTGACCGCCGCCCTGCGCCCCGGCCGCAACCGCGTCCGGGTGCGGGTCACGAACACCGGCGCCAACGCGCGCGGCCAGGTGCTCGCGTCCGGCCTCCTCGGACCGGTGACGCTGCGCCCGTACCGCCTCGTCGGCGTGCCGCTGACTTAAACGTTTCACACCACTCGGGCTGCGAGTTGAGTGCACGTCTGTACACTCAATCAGCATGGCTGAAGTGGGAATGCGTCCCCCGGCGTCGCCACTGCGGCGCCGGGCACTGCGCGCGTTGCGTTGGCTCTTCACCCCCCTGCGCCCGGACGACTACCTCGAGCTGATCAACCCCCTGTGGTCGACTCGGGAGCTACGCGGACGCGTCGAGCGCGTCGAACCCGAACGCGGCGGCGCGGCCACCGTGCTGATCCGGCCGGGCTTCGACTGGGTCGGGCACCGGCCCGGGCAGTACGTGCGCCTCGGCGTGGTCATCGACGGCGTCCACCACTGGCGCGCGTACTCGCTGACGTCGAGCCCCGACCGCGCGGACGGGCTCATCTCGGTCACCCCCAAGAGGGTCGACGGCGGTGTCGTCTCGCCGTTCCTGGTCGAGCAGGTCCACCCCGGGGAGGTCGTGCGGCTCGGCGAGGTCGAAGGGTCGTTCACCCTGCCGGACCGGCTCGACCGCGGCCTGCTCTTCGTCACCGCCGGCAGCGGCATCACGCCGGTGATGAGCATGTTGCGTCATCTCGCGCCGGGGCCCGGCCTGCGCGATGTCGTCCACGTGCACTCGGCGCGGGAGGCGGACGGCGTCACCTTCGGCGACGAGCTGGCCGCCCTCGAAAAGCAGCACGAGGGTTTCCGCCTCGAACTGCGGATCACCAGCGAGGACGGCCGGTTCACCCCCGCCCACCTGGACACCCTGTGCCCGGACTGGCGCGAGCGGGAGACCTACGCCTGCGGTCCCGGCGAACTCCTCGACGCGCTGCAGGCGCACTGGAAACGCCACGGCGACACCGACCGGCTGCACCACGAACGGTTCCAGCCGATCGTGGGCGGTGAAGACGCCGAGGGGGCGGGCGGCACCGTGCGGTTCGCCCACCGCAACCTCGACGCGGACTGCCCACCCGGCACCCCGATCCTCGTCGCGGGCGAGAACGCGGGCGTCGACATGCCCTTCGGCTGCCGGGTCGGGGTGTGCCACACGTGCGTGCTGCCGATCCGGGAAGGCCGGATCCGCGACCTGCGCACGAACGCCGTCAGCGAGAAGCACAACGAGATCGTGCGCACCTGCGTGCACGGCGCCGAAGGCCGGGTCACGGTCGAACTTTAGGTATCGAACTCTGAACGGAGAAAGGAACCCATGTCCTCCACCACCCACCCGTTCGCCCACCTGAGCGCGGACCAGCTCGACGAACTCGCCCGCGAGTTCGACGCCATCCACGACCAGGTGCGCGGCGACCTGGGCGAGCGCGACCGCCGCTACATCAAGGGCGTCATCCGGCTGCACCGGCAGATCGCGGTGGCCGGCCGGGCGCTGCTGCTCGGCTCCCGGTCCAAGGTGGCCTGGACGGCGGGCACCGGCTGCCTGGCGGTCGCGAAGATCCTGGAGAACATGGAGATCGGGCACAACGTCCTGCACGGCCAGTGGGACTGGATGAACGACCCGTACATCCATTCGTCCACATGGGACTGGGACACCGCTTCGACCGCGACGGCGTGGAAGCACTCGCACAACTACATCCACCACACGTACACGAACATCCGTGGCAAGGACAAGGATCTCGGCTACGAGATCATGCGCATCGATCCGCACCAGAAGTGGCACCCGGCGTACCTGGCGCAGCCGCTGTACAACCTGCTGCTGATGGCGTTCTTCGAGTGGGGTGTCGCGGTCCACGACCTCGACGTCGAGGCCATCCGCTCCGGCGAGAAGCCGATGAAGGACGTGTGGCACGACATCAAGGGCATCTCCGGCAAGGCCCGCGACCAGATCCTCAAGGACTACGTCGGCTGGCCGCTGGTGAGCGCGCTCGCCGCGACGGCCGTCGGCCGGCTCATGAACCCCGAGCCGCGTTCCCGGGCCCGGGTCCTGGCGGACCGGGCCCGCGGCCGGCGCCGCCGGGGCGCGGTGCGGGCCCAGCTCGCGGCGGCGCGCGCGGAGGGCGGCGGCACGTTCGCCGCGACGTTCTGGGCGGACTTCACCGCGAACATCATCCGCAACCTGTGGGCGCACTCGATCATCTTCTGCGGCCACTTCCCCGACCAGACGTACACGTTCAGCCAGGACGAGGTCCGCGACGAAACCCGCGGCGGCTGGTACGTCCGCCAGCTCGTCGGCGCGGCGAACATCACCGGCTCCCCGCTGTTCCACCTGATGAGCGGCAACCTCGGCTACCAGGTCGAGCACCACCTGTTCCCGGACATGCCCAGCAGCCGGTACGCGGAGATCGCGCCGCAGGTCCGGGAGATCTGCCGGCGCTACGGCCTGCCGTACAACACGGGGCCGTTCTCCCGCCAGCTCGGCACGGTGCACCGCACGATCCTGCGGCTGGCGTTCCCCGGCGGGAAGGTCCGCCCGAAGCCCGGCCCGTACCAGGGGGACGAGCTGGACCGCGCCGCCTGAGCGCGGCCGGTGCCGGGCTGAGCCGACACCGGATCCGGCGAGCGGTCGGGCAATAGCCGCATTTTCCGTGTATCAACTCGCCGCACCTCCTACTCTCAGTGGTGTGGACGGCATCGAGAGTCTCCGGCACGCGATCGAGACGATCCCCATTCCCGGCGCCCCGCCCCGGCTGTCCCGGCAGGGCGCGGCCGTCGGGCTGGCGCTGCTGGACACCTCGTTGCGGCTCAACCACGTGCGCCGGCTGACCGAGCGGCTGACCGTCGTCGAGCACGGCACCGCGCGGCGCAGCACCGAGGTCGACGTCAGCCTCAAGCTCCTCGACGAAGGACAGCGCCAGGCCACCGCGCAGCTGCAGGACCTCATCGGGCAGGAACACGGCGGGCGGGCGGCCTCGCGACCGGCCCGGCAACGGTCCCTGTGGGTGCCGCTGGCCCGGCTGCCGCGCCGGGACGTCTCCCCCGTCGACGTCTTCGACAGCGCGGGCCAGAAGCTGCCGCGGCTGACCCAGCACGAGGCGTCGCGGCTGGTCGCCGCCGGGCTGTACCGGTTGCTGCGCGGGATCCTCGCCGGTGACGAGAACGCGCAAACCGCGAAACACGAGCTGAACACCTTTCTGTTCCAGGTGCACGAACCGCGCTGGCTCATCCAGCAGGCGCTGCTGACGCTGCTCACCGAGCGGAACCACCCGGACGAGGAGTTCGCGCTGGCGCCCACCGGCGGCACGGTTCCCGGGTACGGGCGGCAGTGCCGGGAACTGGCGCTCGACATCCTCTCGGGCTATTCGGAGCTGCTGGTCGAGTACGCGTACCTGCTGAACGTCGCCGTCCGCGACTACATGCTGGTCGTCGCACTGGACGATGCGGTCGAGGAACACCGGCTCAGCTACGAAACCCCGCTGCACGTCGACGCCCGGCAGCCCGTCGCGAAGGAGCAGTGGCGGCGGCTGGCCTCCAGCCGCCGCGGCTACGTCGTCAGCTACGAGACCATGATCCCGGCGACGCTGAAGTCCTACCACCTGGTGGCCGGGACCGCGCCGGAGGCCGAGATCTCCCGGATGTACCTGTCGACCGACGCCGACCAGCACCAGGTGGACGGCCTGGCCGAGGACCTGCTTTCGCTGGCCGAACGCCAGGACGCCGCCCCGCTGCAGGAAGCCGACGGCGCCCGGCACAAGATCCTCGAACTGCAGGCCCAGACCGTCCTGCGCCGGCTGGCGGACCTGGTGCGCCGCCGCAAGTGGGAGGCCGGCCAGTCCGGGGTCGAGCTGTCCCCGCGCAGCCTGCCGGCCTGCCACCGGCTCGCCGCCGCGGCCACCACCGGCGAGGCGGTGCGGACGGACGTCGGCGAGCTGGACAACTCGCTGCGCCGGCACCCGGAGTTCACGTCCGCGAACCTGCGCGAGGCCGCGCGCGAGCTGACCGACCGGGAGTTCGGGCAGGACCTCGTGCTGGTCAACGGCATCACCGACAACGAAGCGCGGGCGTACTGGCGCCGCTCCGGTGGCCGCGACCCGCGCGGCGACCACGTCCGCGTGCGCGCGACGCTCGTGCTCAAGGACTCCACGAAGTCCGGCCCGCTCAACGTGACCTTCTACGCGCTGGCCGTCGCGACGGTCTCGTTCGTGCTCGGCTGGCTGCTGGTGGGCAGCCCGTGGCCGTACGGCCGGGCCGCGACCGAGGCGCTCGGCCACATCGGCGACGGCCAGTCCGTGATCACCATGTTGCTGCTGCTGCCGGGTTTCCTCTACAGCCGCCTGTCGCTGCCGCCGCGCCGCACCGTGCTCGGGTACCTCGGCACGCTGCCGCAGGCGCTGGTCCAGCTGAGCATCGCGGCCGTCGCCGCGTTCGCCGCGGCCGTCGCGACGCAGAGCGGCGGCGTGGTCGTGCAGGCCACGCTGACCGTCGCCGTGGGGCTTCCGGTGCTCGCCGCGCTCGTGCTGTTCGGCCAGGCGTCGTGGCGCGAATCGGCGATCCCGCTGTCCCGCATCGGGGCGCCGCGGTGGGCGGGCTCCGGCGCGTGGGACCGCCGCAAGCCGCTCGAGGCCGACGTCCGGTTCGACTCGTCCGGAGGATGGTGAGGATGCGCAACCAGCGGGTCTCCGTGCGGAACGTGGCCGACCTGGCCCGGGCCGGCTTCGAGATCACCCGGCAGCCGGTGACCAAAGTGGACTTCGAGGTGCACCACGCGATGGCCCGCCACGGCTACCTGCGCGAGCTCGTGTCCACGGACTCCGAGAGCGCGGTGTTCCTGGAAACGCTGTGCTCGGCCACGAACGGCGCCGGCGTCGTGATCGGCACCCGCACCCGCAAGCCCCTGGACGGCACCGAGGTCCTCGAGCGCGTCGACGGTCAGCAGCCGGCGGAACGCCCGCAGCAGAACGGGGACGCCTGGGTGTTCCACCAGACGACCTCGCCCAACCCGACCTTCATCTACGAGTCCGCGCAACGGTTCGAGGGCCTGATCGCGATCGACCCGGGCGCCCGCGAAGTCTGCGAGTGGCACGGCCTGGCCGTCCGCGACCTGGTGCGGGAGATCTCCGACGCCGCGTCCGCGCTCATCGACGCGCCGCTGCTGTCACTGCAGTGCCCGGCCCAGCTGCCGACGGTCGTCAAGACCCGCAACCACGACCTCCGCACCCGCAAGGAGGTCGCGTCGCCGTGCGCGTCGCTGGCGGTCCGGTTCGCGATCGCGCTGCGGGACGCGTCCGCGGCCGCGCGGTTCGAGCTGGCCGACCGGTTCCGGGAACTGTGCGAGAAGCACGGCTACAGCTTCTGGCTCGCCGACACGCGGCCGGGGCACCGGCAGGGCAACTGGTTCGAGGTCTACCACGCCGACGGCGAGTTCTCCCCGCTGTACAAGGGCGACCTCCGGTCCCGCCAGCGGATCGGCGCGGTCCTGCCGGTGACGTTCGTCGGGCCGGCGCGGATCGGCTCCACGAACGCGATCGCCTCCTTCCTGCAGCGCTACCCCCAGGTGGGGGTGGTCGGCTGCGCGGCCACGACGCTGTCGGACGTCGCGTTCGTCCACCTGCAGCTGGCGATCCACGGCGTGGCCGCCGACCGGCTGAACCGCATCCTCGGCAAGCTGCTCGGCGAGTCCACGACCCCGGCCCGGCCGCACAAGCTGCTGCGCGAGCTGTTCAAGCGCCTCGGCCTGCCGCCCGACCCGGACGGGCCGGGCCCGGCCGCCCAGGACCCGACCGGCGACTACCAGACGTTCACCGGTCCCGCGTTCACCTACCGCCCGTACCAGATGCCCGACTGCATGGCGGTGTGGGTGTCGTGGGAGATCGCCCGCCAGTACCAGGGTCTCGCCACCCCGCTCGACTGCCTCTACCGCGCCCTGGCTCAGGTCGCGCCTACGGTGTCCCCGGAAACCACGGGTTCGGCCGGCGACCTGGCCACCGTCGAGTACCTCATCTGCCGCGCGACCGAGCAGTCCGTGGTGCGGGGCAAGGCAAAACTGGCGGTGCCGAAGTCGGTCCTGCGCCAGTTCGCCTCGGGAGGCGCCGAGCTGCCCGCGTCCAAGCTGTGCGCGGCGCTGGAGGAGGCGTGGAAGGCGCACGTCGACCAGTCCGGGGTGGACGGGGTGAGCGAGCTGACCGTGGCTTGGCGCGAGTCCTGGCTGGGTCACTGGACTTATTCGTAGCCGAAGAACTCTCGCAGCTCCCGGACGTCGGCCGACCGGACTTGGTCGTTCATCGCGCCTCCCCCGCGACCGGGACGAACCTGCGCAGGGCTTGCTTGCCGACCTCGACCGCGGCGTTCCCGCGTTCCAGCAAGTCGTGCTGGTAGTGCTCCAGCGCTTCGAGGAGGTCCCGTCCCTCGGCCAGCAGTGCGCTCAGCCGCACGGCGTCCTGCATCGCGGTCATGGCGCCGTTGCCGCCGCTGGCCAGCGTCTGGTGCGCGGCATCGCCCAGCAGCGTCACGCGGCTCACCGGCCAGGGCGGCATCGGGCGGTCGAAGACCTTCGAGCGCCCGACGGCGCTCATGTCGGCGCTGCCGATCAGGTCCCGGAGGTCGGGGTGCCAGCCGTCGATCAGGTCGAGGACCAGCTCGCGGGCGTCCTCCCGGGCCGGCACGGTGGCCGGCGGGACGAGCAGCACCCACCGCACGTAGCTTTCCCGGCGGGGCATGGACAAGCCGGGGACGAGTTCCGCGGCCGCCTCGGAGGGTTCCCGGTCGAATTCCATCCGGCCGAGCATCAAGGTGATCCCGGGCCCCTTGACCATGGTGCCGCGTCCCGGGACGAGCTCGCGGAAGCGCTCGGTGATGGGAGTGCGTCCCATCGCCCCGCAGAGGTCGGCGTCGACGAGCTGAACCTCGGGCACCAGCTGGCGCCGAACCGCGGAGTTCCCGCCGTCGGCGCCGACCAGGACCTCACCGGTGGCGCTTGTCCCGTCGGCGAAGAAGGCGGTGACGGACTCGTCGTCGTCCGTGAAAGTCTTGAGCCGCTTGCCGAAGGCGACCCGGTCGCCCAGCTCGCCGAGCAGGACTTGCCGCAGCACCTGCCGGTCGAACGCCCTCGACTCTTCCGGTCCCGGCAGGTCGCTGCTGAGCAGCGTGAGCCGCTCGTCGAAGAGCAATCCGGGCCCGGTCAGGCTGCCGCTGGTCGCTTCGGCGAGGTCGTAGAGCCGCGGCGGCAGGCTGGCGCGCAGAGCGTCCATCGCCGGCGGCGCGAGACCGATCCGGTAGCCCTGGGTGCGTTCGCCGGTCCCGTCATCCGCCTCGAACACGCGGACGTCGAGGCCCGCGCGGACCAAGGCGTGCGCGAGTGTCAGCCCGCCGAGCCCGGCGCCGATCACCAGAATCCGTGTCATCGTGATCCCCCATCCCTAGGTGAACAACGTTCACGTGTACATTGTTCACGTAGGTGGAGCGGTACTGTCAAGCCCGGATTTTTGGAGGCCTTCGTGGGGCAGCGACGCACCGAAGTGCTGCAGGCGGCCATCGAACTGCTCGACGAAGCCGGCCTGGACGCCCTGACGATGCGGCTCTTGGCGAGCCGGCTCGGGGTGCGCGCGAGTGCCCTGTACCGGCACTACCCGAGCAAGCAGGCCCTGCTCGACGCGATGGTGGCCGCCCTGGTGGGCCCCGCCGCGTCGCTTCCGGCCGAGGCCCCGTGGGACGAACTGCTGCGCGGCGCGGCATCGGGGATGCGCGAGGTGATGCTGGCCCACCGCGACGGCGCCCGGCTCATTTCCGGCTTCCACCACCCCGGCGACGAGGCGATCGCGGTGTTCGAGCACCTGATCGGCGCCCTGGTCGGCGCGGGTGTTCCGGCCTGCAGGGCGACCGTTGCCGTGGACACGGCGCTGGCGTATGCGAACGGGTACACGATCGAGGAGCAGGCGCGGAAGACCGCGTGGCCGAGGAAAGAGCGCGACCGGGCTTTCGGGGACGGTCTGGATTTGATCATCGCCGGCGTCAGGGGATCGCTGTCGTCGTGACGCCGGCGCGCACTGCTACAGCGTCAGCACGATCTTGCCGTGGACATGCCTGCCCGCCTGCAGTTCCACCGCCTCGCGCACCTTCTCGATCGGGAAAGTTCCGGCGATCGGCACGACGATCTCCCCCGCGACGATCGCGTCCGTGAGGCGCGCCATCGCTTCCGGGGCCGCGTCGATGCCGCCGGTCGCGCGCACTCCGCCGGGCGGGTTCGGGCCCGCCGCGATCGTCGAGATCCGCTCCGGTGGCAGCCCGAGCTCGAGCGCGGCCGATGCCGTTTCGGTGCCGAACAGGTCGGTCGCCGCGGTCGGGGACAGGGATCGGACGCGATCCGCCAGTCCGGGACCGTATGCGACAGGCGAAGCACCCAGCTGCCGCAGAAACTCGAACGTGCCCTCCCCCGCCGTTCCGATCACCCGGGCGCCCACGAGCTTCGCCAGCTGCACGGCGAACACGCCCACCCCGCCCGCGGCGCCGCCGATCAGGACCGTGTCACCCGGCCGCAGATCGATCGCCGCGAGGGCGGCGGCCGCCGTCATGCCGGCCACCGGCAACGTCGCCGCCACCTCGTCGGTCATGCCCGGCGGAGTCGGCCAGAGTGTCTCCGCCGGCGTGGCCACGACCGCGAAATCCGCCGCGGCGCGCGCCATCACGCCGCCGAAGACGCGTTGGCCCACCGCGAAACCCGTGGCGCCCGGGCCGACCTCGTCGACGACGCCCGCCAGGTCGTAGCCGAAACCCGACGGCACCGTGACGCCGAACTGCGCCGCCAGCGCGGGATGCGACGCCAGGCCCCAGTCCATCGGGTTCAGGCCGGCCGCCGCCACCCGGATCCGGATCTCGCCCGGCCCGGCGTGCGGCTCCGGCACCTCGCGCAGCTCCAGGACCTCGGGACCACCGAACTTCTCGTAGACGACAGCGCGGCTCATGAGCCACCTCCAGAGTGATGAGACTTGGTCCCATCACCGTACACGAGGTGACGGGACCAAGTCCCGTACACTCGCCCCATGGCCCGCTGGCAGCCCCACGCACCGGAGCGACTCGTCGTCGCCGCGCTCGACCTGTTCGAGGAGCGGGGCTACGAAAACACCACCGTGATCGAGATCGCCGAACGCGCCGGGCTGACGAAGAGCACCTTCTTCCGCCACTTCCCGGACAAGCGGGAGGTCCTCTTCGGCGGCGACACGATGGCCGGACTGCTCGCCGACGGGATCGCCGGCGCCCCGGCCACGGCCGCCCCGCTCGACGCCGTGGCCCACGCCCTCGACGCGATCGGCCGCGAAGCCTTCACCGCCGAGCGCCGCGAGTTCAGCGCCCGGCGGCGGGCGGTCATCGCCGCCAACCCGGAGCTGCGGGAACGCGAGGCGCTGAAGGGCCTCGGGCTCACCGCGGCGATGGCCGAAGCCCTCGAACGCCGCGGCGTGCCCGATCCGGCCTCCCGCGTGGCCGCTCAGCTCGGCGCGCTCGTCATGACGATCGCCTACGAACGCTGGAGCGACCCCGCCTGCGGCGACGACTTCGGCAAAGCTGTCCGCCAGGCGCTCGATGAGGTGAAGGCAGCCGGCTGAGGGCACGTAAGCTGAAGGGCACCTTCCTCTCGTCACCTGCGAGGAAGGTGCCCTTCAGCTCAGTCTGGCCGGACAACCCTGGCGCTACAACGCCTTCCTCACGCTGCGGCCACGATCGGCGGCCGCGCCGCCGCCGATGTCCGACTCGATCGCCGCCGTCACGATGCGGTTGCGGTCCCCGGAAGACAGCACTCCGTTGCCGACCAGTTCCTGCGTCACCGCCTTCACGTGCTTCACGAACCGGTCGTGCGACGCGTACTCCGCGTCCGCGCCGATGACGTCGTTGATCGTGCAGCCGTTGCCGATGTCGATGTTCTCCACCTGGCTGTCGACCTCGCCGATCACCACGGTGTCCCGGGTGTCGGAGTCCGGGCAGGCGTCCGGTGGCGGCACGGCCGCGACCACCGTGAACGCGCCGGACACCTCTTCCGAGACGTTCCCGGCGACGTCCGTGGCCCGGACGCGCACCGTGTGCGTGCCGAGCGCGGAGACGACCACCGGCGCGGTGTACCGCGTCCACGCTCCGCTGTCCACTTTGTACTCAGCAGTGTCCACACCGGACTCGGTGTCGGTGGCGGCCATCGTCACCGTCGCCTTGCCGACGTACGACCAGTCACCGCCCTGCTCGCCGCCCACCATCAGGGTCACCACCGGCGCCGTCGTGTCGCCGCCGGAGACCACCGTGAAGGACACGCTCGCCGGAGCGGACGTGTTCCCGGCGACGTCCCGGGCCCGGTAGTCGACTGTGTGCGAACCCACCGAAGTGACCGGAACCGGTGCCGCGTAAGCGGTCCACGCCCCGCCATCCACCCGGTACTCCACCGCCGCGACCCCGGACCCGGTGTCCGAAGCCACGACCGTGACGGTCGCCTTGCCGACGTAGTTGCCGTCGTCGTCCCGCGTGCCGCCCACGGAAGCCGTGACGATCGGCGGGGTCGTGTCGCTCTTCACCACGGTGAAGTGGGACATGCCCTCCGGTGACGTGTTCCCGGCGGCGTCGGTCGCGCGGAAGTGGAACATGTGCTCACCGGCACCGGTCACCGCGACCGGTGCGGTGTAAGCGGTCCACGCCCCGCCGTCGAGCTGGTACTCCACCGAAGCCACCGTGGAGTCGGCGTCGGTCGCCGTCAGCCGGACCGTGGCGACGTCGACGTAGTTGCCCGACGCGTCTTGGGAACCGCTGATCGCGGCGGTCACCGTGGGCGGGGTCGTGTCCCCCTGCCCTTCGACGATCGTGAAGTGCTCCATGCCTTCTTCGGACGTGTTCCCGGCGACGTCGGTGGCACGGTAGTGGAGCATGTGCATGCCCACGGCGGACACCACCACCGGCGCCGCGTAAGCGGTCCAGGTACCGCCGTCCAGCTGGTACTCGACCGACGCCACGCCGGATCCCGCGTCGGTCGCGGACAGCGTCACCGTGGCGGACTCGACGTAGTTGCCGGACGGGTCCTTGTCCCCCGCCACGGCGGCGGTGACGGCCGGCGGGGTCGTGTCGCCGGTGCCGTCGGACACGACGAACTCGCCGACCATTGCGGTGTGCCCGGGGATCGTGCAGAAGTACCGGTACTTGCCCGGCGTGAGCGTCACGACCGCCTCGTGCCGGCCGTTCTGCGGGTCGAACGGGTTGGCCAGGACGTTCAGCGAGACGTCGTGGTTGTAGCCCGGCGTCGACGTGTCGAACGTCAGGGTGTGCGACATCCCCGTCGTGTTGCCGGTGGCTTCGCTGTTCTCGAAGACGATCGTGGTCTCGCCGGGCAGCGCGCCGGTGGGTGCCGACGCGTATTCGGTGGTGCTGTTGTTCCCGGTCCAGGTCAGCGTCTGGACCGGGGCCGCCACCGCGGGCGTGGCCAGCCCGAGCACCGCCAGGAACGCCGTCAGCAGCACGGCGATCAGTCGTGGGGACATCGCGGAAGACCTTTCCTGGGAGGGGTTGGGGGGCCGGGCGGGCCCGGCCCCCCCATCGCGCTACAGCTGCCGCACCCGGATGTTGCGGAACTCGATCAGGTCGTTGTCACTGTGGTTCTGCAGCCCGATGAACCCGCTGACGAACTGCCGCAGGTCGGTCGGCGGATCCCCGGCGCGCGAGGACTGCTGACCCGGCGTGTTGTCGAACTCGTTGATCACCACGCCGTTGCGGATCATCGTGTAGTGCTGCCCGACGACCTTGATCTCGTACTCGTTCCACGTTCCCTTCGGCCGCGCTCCCGCCTGATCGATCGGGCGCGGGTCGAAGTTGTAGACCGACCCGGTCTTCTGCGGCTCACCGGAGTCGCCGTCGTAGATCTGGATCTCGTGTCCGCAGTAGATCGCGACCCACGCCTGCGACGTCCGCGCCGAGCCGACCGTGCCGCAGCTGCCCGGCGGCCGCTGGTCCAGGGGTGTCCGCGGATCCGGGAACCGGACGAAGACGCCGCTGTTGGCCCGGTTCGGGTCCGGGGCGATGTCCTTGAACTGCACCTTCACCGAGAAGTCGGTGAACTGCCGCTGGGCGTACCAGAGCATGCCCAGCCCGCCGGCCGAGCGGATCGACCCGTCGGGCTGCAGCGTGAACTGCCCCGAAGGTGCCTGCTCCCACCCGCGCAGCGACGCGGCCGTGCCGTCGAAGATCGCGTCGTAGCCGGTGGTGCCCGGCTTCCCGATCGGTGACGCCTCCGCCGCCGCGTTCAGCTCGGCCACCTCGGCGTCGTTCAGCACCCCGAGGTCGGAGAGCGTCCCGGTCGCCTGATCGACGTGGTTGACGAAGGCCGCGTGCGTGCTCCACGTGCTTTCGTCGTCGATGAAGTCGTCGACCGTGCAGCCGCCGCCCGCGTTGCGGTTCGGCACCTTCGTGATCGCGTCGCCCAGTGTCACGACCGGACCCGGATCGGCCACCAGGCAGCCGACGTTCACCGCGGTCCGGGTGGTCACCGCTTCGCCGTCCGCGTAGGTCACGGTCAGCTTGGCGGTGAAGATCCCGGTGCGCGGGTAGGTGTGCCGCGGATCGGCCTGGGTGGACACCGAACCGTCGCCGAACTCCCAGCGGTAGGACACACCGCCGGACTTCGACCCGGTGAACGCCGCCGTCAGCGCCTTGTTCTGCACCATCGTCGACGACGCGGCCGGCGCCGGGGTCGGGGCGCCGCCGGTGTAGCTGATCTTCAGCAGCTTCTGGTTGGCGTCCAGGGAGAAGAACCCGTTGCCGTAGTCGAGCACGTACAGCGCACCGTCCGGCCCGAACTTGGCGTCCATCCAGCTCTGCACCCGGGTGTCGCCGGACCCGCCGGGGATGATCTGCCGGAACGTTTCGGCGAACACCGGCGGCTGGTGCGTCGGGACACCCGCCGGGTCGACGGTGACCGCGACGCGGTTCTGCGCGTTGGACTCGTCGCCGATGAACCACTTGTTGTCCCAGTACTCCGGCCACGCGACGCCGCTGTTCGTGTTGACCAGCGAGCGGTGGTACGTCGGCCCGGACATGATCGCCTGGCCGCCGCCCCGCAGGTACGGCTCGGTGTAGGTGGCGTCCGCCGCGTTGTACGTCGGGATCGAGCTGCCCGGCCGCTTCGGGAAGACCGGGCCGCCGCCGTCCGGCGAATACCAGATCATGTTGTCCTTGATCGGCGGCAGGTTCACCAGGCCGGTGTTGCGCGGCGAGGTGTTCACCGGGTTGTCGCAGTCGTACCAGCCGGTCAGCTCCGCGGCGTTCGTGCTGCTGCGGTCGCGGTAGGGCTGCCGGTTGCCCATGCAGTAGGGCCAGCCGTGGTTGCCCGCCTCGGTGATCACCGTCGCCGTCTCGTACTTCGCCGGCCCGAGCTCCGGACTCGGCGACGACGCGTCGGGACCGACCCAGCCCGCGGTCATCCAGTTGTGCACCGGGTCGATCTGCAGCCGCGAGATGTTGCGGACGCCCATCACGTAGATCTCCGGGCGCGTCTTGTCCGCCGGCCCGTTCGGGAAGAGGTTGCCCTGCGGGATCGTGTACGTCCCGTTCGCCTCCGGGTGGATGCGCAGGATCTTGCCGTCGAGGTCGTTGGTGTTGCCCGCCGTGCGGCGCGCGTCCTGGAACGAGATGCCCTTGTAGTCGAGCGTCCAGTTGTTGCCCGAGTAGCCGTTCGAGCCGCCCGAGGAGTTGTTGTCCCCGGACCCGATGTAGAGGTTGCCGTCCTTGTCGAACGCCATGCCGCCGCCCGCGTGGCAGCAGCTGTGGATCTGGACGTCCCAGGACAGCAGGTCCTTGCGCGTGGCCTGGTCGAGCGTCTGCTTCGCCAAGTCGTAGGTGAAGCGGGAGACCGTCCGCTTGCCGATCCGCTTGTCGCGGTCGATCGACGCGTGCGGCATCCAGTAGGCGTACATGTAGCCGTTTTCGGTGAACTTCGGGTCGAGGGTCAGCCCGAGCAGGCCTTCTTCGTTCTTGACCAGCTCGTCACCGCTGCCGCGGTTGCCCATCACCGGCAGGGTCGTGAGCAGCTTGATCTTCTTGGTGGCCGGGTCCCACTGGTGGACCGTGCCGCAGCCGAGGCCGACGTTCGGGTCGTCCCAGCTGACGATCGGGCCGGTCGGGCAGGCCGCCTTGCCGATGTAGAAGACCTTGCCGTCCGGGGCGATGGTCAGCCCGTGCGGCTCGCCGATCTGGTCGAGCTGCCCGGCCGCGTTCTTCCCGGTCAGCCGTTCGATCTTGTAGTTCGCGGCGATGCCGGCCTGGCAGTCGCCGCGGACCATGCCGGTCGTCCAGCGCAGGGCACCGAGCAGGTGCTTGCGGAACTGGTCTTCGCCGTAGGAGGCGTCGGTGCGGCCCATGCCGGTGTAGAAGGAGCGGCCGCCGTCGTAGTCGCGGCACCAGGAGATCGGGTGGAACGCGCCGTTCGCGCCGACACCCGGGTTGTAGCCCTTCTCCTCGACCTGCGCGACCGTGTGGACGGTGCCGACCGGGTTGGTCTCCCAGTTGAGCCACCGGTCGGTCCGCGTCCAGTTCTGCGGGAGCCCGGCGGTGGCCGGGTGCTTGCTGTCGAGGACGTCGACGACGGCCTGCTGCGGCGCCGGCTCGGGCGGCGGCGGGGTCGTCGAGGTGTCCTTGAACAGCTTGAGGTCGGCGAGCTGGATGAGTGGCTCACCCGAGTTCGCGGTGATGTTCAGCCGGTAGTTCGGGTAGACCGTGGTGTTGGCGAAGGTGAACGTCCGGGTCTGGAACCGCTCCTGGAACACCTCGTTCGTGCGCGTGTCCAGGTCGACCCAGGTGTTCCCGTCGGCCGAACCCTGCAGGGTCCAGCTCTTCGGGTCCCGGCCGGGGAAGTCGTTCGCCGACACCAGCGAGTAGCTGCTGACCGCGACCGGGGTGGCCATCTTGTAGGCCGCCCAGCCCGTCGTGGCGAACGTCAGCCACTTGGTGTTCTCGTTGTTGTCGGCCAGCTTTTCCTTGGTCTCGTTCGGCGGGTTCTCCGCGCTCGCGGTCACCGACGCCACCGTCTCGGGCGTGGGCCGCGCGCCGACCGGGCGCGCGCCGATCAAGCCGGTGAACCACTGGGACGAGTCCTGCGCGCGGGCCGCGTCGGAGATGCCGAGGAACCCGCCGCCGGCCTTCATGTAGGCCTGCAGCGCGGCTTCCTGGTCACGGCCGAGCGTCACGCCCTGCGCGGACAGGAACACCACGCCGCGGTACTTGGCGAGGTTCGCGGCGGTGAACACGCCTGCGTCCGAGGACGCCGTCACCGTGATGCCGTTGTCCGAGCCGAGCCGTGCGATCGCGTCCGCCGCGCGCAGCACCGGGTCCTTCTGCTCCGCCGCCGCGCCGTGGAAGAGCAGCACGTTGACCGGAACGTTCACCACGGCCGGGGCCGCTTGGGCCACCGGCATCGTGATCAGCGGGGCTCCGGCCGCGAGCACCGCCCCGATGGCGAGCACGAGTGCCCCCCGCCTGCCGAACCACCGTCTCCTCATGATCGATCCCTTCTAAGCGTGGGTGCGGCCGTCGGGGTTCATGTCGTGCCCGGCGTGGCCGTGCTGCTTGAACCGGTCGATCGCTTCCTGGGCCCCGTCGGGCAGGCTGCCGTCGGCGTTGCGGACCAGGAACAGGCCCACCATCCCGCCGTCGGAGTGGGTCTGGACGTGGCAGTGGTACATCCACACCCCCGGCCCGACGCCTTCGCCGGCGATCACCTGGAAGCCGAACGAGCCGCCGGGGTCGAGGTTCTTGTTGTCGACGACCTGGGCGTTGTCGGCTGCGCTGCTCAACATCCCGGTGCGGGTGTCGGCCCAGCGGTGGGCGTGCAGGTGGAAGGTGTGCGGCAGGCTGCCGTGCCCGATGCACACCCATTCGACGCGCTCGCCGAGACGCGCCTCGAACATCGGCGTGTCGGGGGCCATCTTGTGGTTGATCATCATGTCGTTGAACACGACGGTGTACTGGCTGCTCGGCAGCAGGTCGCCGCGCTTGCGCACGATCAGCCCGCCGTAGAGCCCGCGCGCGAGCCCGCCGGTGCCGTGGTCGGTGCCCATCGCGTGGTCGTGGTAGTGCCAGTACCCGGCGCTGCCGGGCATCCAGAACCCGCCGCTCGCCTCGTACCGGGTCCGCGTCTTCCAGGTGTAGGTCCGCGTTTCGCCCGGGTTGTTGAACGACGCGTTGAGCGGAGCACCGTCGGACCCGGTGTCGTAGTTGACGCCGTGCGGGTGGATCGACAGCCGCTGGTCGGTCCGGTTGACCAGTTCGATCTCGAGGGTGTCGGCCTCGTAGATCTCCAGCAGTGGCCCCGGGATCGTGGCTTTGCCCGGCTCGAGACCGTAGCCGTAGAGGCCGCCGGGAAGCGCTTCCGCGTAGATCGTGATCTTGCGGGTCAGACCCGCTGCCGACGCCGAATCGGCGCCTACGCCGATCGCGGGCACCAGCACCCCGGCGGCGGTTCCGGCCAGCATCGACCGACGTGACACTCGCATGTGCTTTCCCCCGGGAGTCAGAACCGAACGGTGCGGAGGTACTCGAAGCCGACCTTGGCGGTGCTCAACGGGTCGGCCGGCTGGTCGTGCTCGACGATGTACTCGCTGATGTTGTGGCAGGACGCGGCGAAGATGCGCGGGAAGTTGATGACCCCCGCGCCGGGGTCGACCATCTGCCCGTCCGCGGTCCGGTCCTTCACGTGGTACTGCGTCACGCGCGGGTAGTTGCGCCGGAACAGCTCGACCGGGTCCGCGCCGCCGTTCACCGCCCAGAAGAGATCGATTTCCAGGTGGACGTCACGCTTGTTCGTCTTCTTCGTGAGCACGTCGTACGGGACCACGCCGTCGATCGGGGCGAACTCGTGGTCGTGGTTGTGGTAACCGAGCTTGAGCCCGGCCTTCTTGAAGGCGACCGCGGCGGTGTTCATCCGGCCCGCGAAAGCCTCCCACTCGGCGATGGTGCCGAACTGCGCGTACGGCACGACGGCGTAGCGGTTGCCGAGGACCTTCGCGTCGGCGATGGTCTGGTTCAGGTCGCCGTCGATGCCGACGTGCGTCGAGGATGCCTTGAGGTGGTTGCGGTCGAGGATGGCGCGGAACTCGGTGGCGCTGCGGCCGTATGTCCCGGCCAGCTCGACCTTCCGGTAGCCGATGTCGGCCAGCGCGGACAGCGTACCTTCGGGGTCGTTCTGCAGCAGCGAACGCAGCGAGTAGAGCTGGATGCTGATCTTGTCGAGCGGGACACGCTGCCGGGCCGGCGACGCGTCCGCGGTGCCGGGCAACGCGATGGCCGCCGCCCCCACTGTGAGGGCCGCTGTGGCCACGTTCAGGAAAGTCCGTCGGGAGTGCTGCTCTGGCAAGTCACCGCACATGGAACTCCCTCATTTCTGGTTGCTGAAAGCCGCGTCGAAAGCCGCCGACGGCTGGTCGAACAGGTGCTCGCGCAGGTACTTCACCGCCTCCGCCGCGCCGCGGAGCCGGTCCATCCCGGCGTCTTCCCACTCCACCGAGATCGGGCCGGTGTAACCGATCGAGTTGAGCGCCCGGAAGCAGTCCTCCCACGGGACGTCGCCGTGGCCGACCGACACGAAGTCCCAGCCCCGGCGCGGATCGGCCCAGGCCAGGTGCGAGCCGAGCCGGCCGTTGCGGCCGTCGAAGCGCTTTCTCGTGTCCTTGCAGTCGACGTGGTAGATCCGCTCGGCGAAGTCGAGGATGAACCCGACCGGGTCGAGGTCCTGCCACACGAAGTGCGACGGGTCCCAGTTCAGCCCGAACGCGGCCCGGTTCCCGACGGCCTCGAGCGCTTTCTTGGTCGTCCAGTAGTCGTACGCGATCTCCGACGGGTGCACCTCGTGCGCGAACCGGACGCCCACCTCGTCGAAGACGTCGAGGATCGGGTTCCAGCGGCGCGCGAAATCGTCGTAACCGTCATCGATGACATCGCGCCCGACCGGCGGGAACATCGCCACGTACTTCCAGATCTTCGACCCGGTGAACCCGATCACCGTGTCGACGCCGAGCTTGGCCGCCGCCCGCGCGGTGTCGGCCATTTCCGCGGCCGCCCGCTGCCGGACACCCTCGGGTTCACCGTCACCCCACACCCTCGCCGGGAGAATGGCTTTGTGGCGGTCGTCGATCGGGTCGTCGCAGACGGCTTGGCCGACGAGGTGGTTCGAGATCGCCCACACCTTGAGCCCGTGTTCGGCGAGCAGGGCCAGCCGGCCCGGCACGTAGTCCTCTTCGGACAGTGCGCGGTCGACCTCGAAGTGGTCGCCCGAGCAAGCGATCTCGAGTCCGTCGTAGCCCCAGTCGGCGGCGAGCTTGCAGACCTCGGTGAACGGCAGGTCCGCCCACTGGCCCGTGAACAGCGTGACCGGACGGCTCATCGGGACTCCCCCACCGCGGTCCAAGTGGCCTGCGCCGCCGCGCTTTCCTCGACGGCGTGCAGCACGCGCTGGACACGCAGCCCGTCGTCGAAGCTCGGTGTGGGATCGGTCCCCGCGCCGATGGCTTCCAGGAGGTCGGCGACCTCGTTGGTGAACGTGTGCTCGTAGCCGAGCAGGTGCCCCGGCGGCCACCACACCCCGACGTACGGGTGTTCCGGCTCGGTGACCAGGATGCGCCGGAAGCCCGCCTCGGTGCCGGTGCCCTCGTACCACTGGAGTTCGTTCATCGACTCGAAGTCGAACGCCAGGCTCGCCTTCGACCCGTTGACCTCCAGCCGCATCGCGTTCTTGCGGCCGAGCGCGAACCGCGTGGCCTCGAAGCTCGCCACGGCTCCCCCCGACAGCCGTGCCAGGAACAACGCGGTGTCGTCGACCGTCACCTCGTCCGTCCCGCCGTTCTCGGCCGGCCGTTGCTTGACGAAGGTGTTCGTCAAGGCCGAGACGCCGGTGATGACGTCGCCGGTGACGAACTGCGCGGCGTCGACGATGTGCGCCCCGAGGTCGCCCAGAGCGCCCGAGCCAGCGGATTCGCGACGCAGCCGCCAGGTCATCGGCGCCTGCGGATCCGACAGCCAGTCCTGCAGGTACACCGACCGCACGTGCCGGATCTCCCCGAGCGCCCCGCTCGCCACCAGCTTCCTGGCGTGCGCGAGCGCGGGCACCCGGCGGTAGTTGAACGCGACCATGGCCCGCACCCCGCGTTCCCGGGCCCGCCGCGCCGCCGCGGCCATCGCTTCGGCTTCGGCGACCGAGTTGGCCAGGGGCTTCTCGCACAGCACGTGCTTCCCGGCCTCCAACGCGGCGATCGCGATCTCGGCGTGGCTGTCGCCCGGCGTGCAGACGTCGACCAGGTCCACGTCGTCGCGGGCGATCAGCTTCCGCCAGTCCGTCTCGACGGCTTCCCAGCCGAACCGCTGCGCCGCGGCCGTCGCCCGGGTCTCGTCGCGCCCGGCGAGCACCGCGAGTCTCGGCACCAGCGGTGGGTCGAAGAACCGGTGCACGCTGCGCCACGCGTGGGAGTGCACCGCACCCATGAACGCGTGGCCCACCATGCCGATCCCGATCGTTTCCCGTGCCGGGGACATACCCCTCCTCTGGTTTGGGTGGAAAGACCGGTCAGGAGTCGAAGCCGACGTCGAGGTACTGGTCGACGTTCTCCTTGGTGACGACCGCGGAGTACGTCGTGATCTCGGCCGGGATGTCGTGCTCGGCGAGGTCGCCGATCCCCTTGTTCTGCCCGAGCAGGCGGCCCAGCGCGATCGCCGTCGAGGCCATCGACGGGCTGTAGAGCACGGTCGCCTTGATCGGCGACGCGTCCGCCTTGATCAGGTTCATCATGTTCTTCGAGCCGGCGCCGCCGACCATGAGGAACTCCTTGCGGCCCGCGGTGTCGATCGCGGCGTTGACGCCGATGCCCTGGTCGTCGTCGTGGTTCCACAGGGCGTCCAGCTTGGGCGCGCTCTGGAGCAGGTTCGCGGTCTGCTGCTCACCCGACTCCGACGTGAACTGCGCCGAGACCCGCGGGCCGACCTTGAACCCGGCCCGCCCCAGCGCGTCCGAGAAACCCTTGCTGCGTTCCTGGGTCAGGGGCAGCGAGTCGATCCCGGCGACCTCGCCGATGATCGGGTTGGCGACGTTCTTCGCCTTCAGCTGCTTCGCTATGTAGTTGCCGGCGTTGACGCCCATCCGGTAGTTGTCGCCGCCGATCCACGTCCGGTAGGCGAGCGGCGTGTCGAAGACGCGGTCCAGGTTGATCACCGGGATCCCCGCGTCCATCGCCTGCTGCCCGACCGAGGTGAGCGCCTTGCCGTCGAAGGGCAGGATCACCAGCACGTCGACCTTGGCGTTGATCAGCGTCTCCACCTGGGAGATCTGCTGGTTGACGTCGTTGGTGCCTTCGGTGGCGGTGAACTTCACCTCGCTGAACTTCTGCGCCTGGGCCTTGGCGTTCTTGGTGATCGCCGCGATCCAGCCGTGGTCGGCGGCCGGCGCGGAGAAGCCGATCGTGACCGGCTTTCCCGGCTGGGCGTTGTTGCCCGCGTTGGCGACCGGCGCGTTGGACTCCGAGTTCGCGGGCGTGTTCGACGTGCAGCCGGCCAGCAGCGCGCCGGCGCCGACGGCGGCCCCGCCCAGCAGGAATCCCCGGCGGCCGAGGAAGGGTTGTTCGGTCATGACGGCCTCCAAAGGTGGTACTACGGACCGGTCCTGGCTTTCCTGGCCCGGAACTGCAAGAGCACGGCGAGCACGATGATCACGCCCTTGGCGATGTTCTGGATGTCGGTGTCCAGGTTGTTGAGCGTGAAGAGGTTGGACAGCACCGTGAAGATCAGCACGCCGATCAGGGTGCCGATCAGCGAGCCGCGGCCGCCGGTGAGCAGCGTGCCGCCGATGACCACGGCCGCGATGGCGTCGAGCTCGTAGAACATGCCGTTGGTCGACGCGCCGGCGGTCGTGCGCGCGACGACCATGAGCGCGGCGATCCCGCAGCACAGCCCGGCGACGCCGTAGACGAGCGCGAGGTGCCGCTTGACGTTGATGCCGGCCAGCCGCGACGCCTCGATGTTGCCGCCGACCGCGTAGGTCCGGCGGCCGAAGGTGGTGCGGTTGAGCACGACCCAGCCGACCGCGAACACCAGCGCGAACAGCCAGATCAGCACCGGGATGCCGAGCAGGGCGCCGCGGAAGAAGGCGAGGAAGTCCTGGTCGGCCACGACCTGCGTGCGGCGGCCGCTGAGCCGCTCGGCAAGCCCGCGTGCCGAGACGTACATCGCCAGCGTCGCGATGAACGGCACGACCTTGCCGTAGGAGACGAGCACGCCGTTGACCAGCCCGCAGCCGAGGCCGACCGCGAGTCCGCAGAGGACCATCACCCACGGCCCGTAGGACTGCGTGGCCAACGTCGTCAGCCAGACGCTCGACAGCGCGACGATCGACCCGACGGACAGGTCGATGCCGCCGCTGATGATCACGAACGTCATCCCGACGCTGACCACGCCGATCGCCGCGGCCAGCCGCAGGATCGTGGAGATGTTGCTTTCGGTGAAGAACAGCTCCGGCCGGGTGAACTGGCCGACCAGGCACAGCACGACGAGCACCCCGGCCAGGCCGAGCAGCCGCGGGTCGGCCCGGAAGGCGAACCGCTTCCGTTCGACGGGAAGCGCTTCCTGTGGCGGTGCTTGGGTGTCGGTCATGCCGCGCTCCCCTCCAGAATCACGTCGAGCACTTCGGCCTCGGTCAGCCCGGCGGACGGCCGGTCGGCGAGGACACGGCCCTCGCGCAGCACCAGCACCCGGTCGGACAGCCCGAGCACCTCGGGGATTTCGCTGGACACCAGCACGATCGCCACGCCGGTCGCGGCCAGCTCGTCGATCAGCCGGTACAGCTCGGCGCGGGCACCGACGTCGACCCCGCGCGTCGGCTCGTCGAGCAGCAGTACCTTGCACCCGCGGACCAGCCACCGGGCGAGCACCGCCTTCTGCTGGTTGCCGCCGGACAGCGTGCGGACGATCCGCCGCGGGTCGGCGGGCCGCAGGTCGAGGCGGCGCAGGCTCGCGCCGGCGTCGTCCAGTTCCTTCGCGCGTTCGGTGAAGCCGAACTTCGCGTAGCGGCCGAGGCTCGCCAGGGTCACGTTGTGCGCCACCGAAAGGTCCAGCAGGAGCCCTTGGCTCTTGCGTTCCTCCGGGGCCAGGCCGATGCCCGCTTTGACGGCCGCCCGGACGCTGCCGGGGCTCAGCGCTTTCCCCTGCACCGCAACGGTTCCGTCGTCGGCCTTGCGCGCACCGAAGACCGTCTCCAGTAACTCGCTGCGACCGGAGCCGACCAGCCCGGCGATCCCGACGACCTCGCCGGCGTGGACGGTGAAGCTGACGTCCTCGAACTCGTTCTCGCGGGCCAGGTTCCGGACTTCGAGCGCCGTCCTGGTGCGGTCTGCGTGGCCGTCGTGGCGCGGCCCGAAGACGGTCTCGACCTTGCGCCCGGCCATCAGCGCGACCAGGTCCGCGGTCGGCGTGGTGCGGGCGTCCAGGCCGGTGCCGACGGTCCGGCCGTCCTTGAGCACGGTCACCCGGTGCCCGATCCGGCGCAGCTCCTCGAGCCGGTGCGAGATGTAGACGACCGCGACGCCGTCCGCCGTCAGCTCGCCGACGATGCGGAAGAGGTTGTCGACCTCCTCGCCGGCCAGCGCGGCGGTGGGTTCGTCCATCACGAGCAGCCGGGCGTCGTGGGCGAGCGCGCGGGCCATCGACACCAGCTGCTGGCCGGCGGCGGACAGCTTGCCCACCTCGTGCCACGGCCGGATGCCGGGGTGGCCGAGCCGGGCCATCAGCCGCGCGGCTTCGTCGCGGGCCTGGGAGATCTTGGTGAACCCGAGCCGGGCCCGTTCGTGGCCGAGGAAGATGTTGTCCGCCACCGAAAGCCCGGGCACCAGGTCGAGCTCCTGGTACATCGTGGCGATGCCCAGGCGCAGCGCGTCGACCGGCGAGGCGAGGGTGATCGGCTCGCCCTGCCAGGTGATCTCGCCCTGGTCCGGCCGGTGCGCGCCGGCGAGGACCTTGATCAGCGTCGACTTCCCCGCGCCGTTCTGGCCGAGCAGGCAGTGCACCTCGCCGGGTTCGACGTCGAGGTCGACGCCGTCCAGCGCGCGTACCCCCGGAAAGGTCTTCACGATGCCGCGAACGGAAAGCAGGCTCATGCGCACACCTCGCCGGCGCTCGGCGCCGCCTGAGCCGGAAGCGCAGTGTCGAATGATTCGCTCGCAAGCTCGCTCATACCGAGGCCTCCTCGATGAGCGTCGGGTTCTCGAAGAGGCGTTCGGCAGCCAGGTACGCGGCGCCCCGCAGCGGGGCCTTCAGGCCGAGCCGGGACGGCACCACCCCGGCGTGACCGAGCGGCCGGACGGCGAGCTCGACGCGGATCGGTTCCACCAGCCAGTCCCCGAGTTCGGCGAAGTAGCCGCCGAGGACGACGACGTCCGGATCGAGCACGTCGACCACGGTGGACAGGGCGATGCCGAGGGCGACGCCGAGCTCGTGGACCGCCGTGGCCGCGCGCCGGTCACCTTGCCGGACGCGGTGCACGAGCAGTGCGACCCGCCCGTCGACGCCGAGACCGGGATCGTGCAGCGGGTCGCCGGGCGGCGCCGCGGCGCGCAGGACCGCGGCCAGGTTCGCCTTCGTCTCGAGGCAGCCCACCCGGCCGCACGAGCAGCGTTCCCCGGACGGGTCGACGGCGATGTGCCCGACCTCGCCCGCGAACCCGCGCGCGCCGCGGAGGATGGCGCCGCCGGAGACGAGCCCGCCCCCGACCGTCGTGCCGCCGCTGAGGTAGAACAGCTCCCCGGCGCCGGCGACCGACTCGGCGAGCGCACCGAGGTTGGCCTCGTTGTCGACGGCGATGGCGTCGGCCGGGAGGTTCAGCCGGGCCGCCATCAGCCCGGCGATTTCGGCGTCGCGCCAACGCAGGGCCGGCGCCAGCCGCAGCACGGCCGCGGCCGAGTCGACCAGCCCGGGCACCGAGATCGCGACCCCGACCGGCGGGCCGGGCAGCACCCGGTGGGCGAGGTGGGCGAGTTCGTCCATGCCTCTCTGGAGCCCGAGCGCGGCGACGTCGACGGTCTCCGCGCGTTCGGCCAGTACCCGGCCGGAGAGGTCGGTGACCAGTGCCGACAGCCGGTCGGCTTCGATGCCCAGTGCGAGCGCGTAGGCGTCTTCGCCGTGCAGTTCGACCAGCCGGCTCGGCCGCCCGTTGCCGGGGAGGACGCCGGCGGGGCGGACCAGCCCGCGCCCGGCGAGCTCGGTGAGCAGGCCGGGAACCGCCGACTTCGCGATGCCGCAACGGGCCGCGAGCTGCGTGCGCGAGAGCGGTCCGGTGCGCAGCGCTCGCAGGACCGCGGCCAGGTTCGCCGTACGGGGGCTCGCCGGATCGGCTCGCCTCGTCCCGGTGACGGCCACGGTGCCCCCCACTTGTGCTGCTTACTGAACGGACTTTGTCTCTCAGGCAGCGAAAGTAGGGTGGTGCGCATCACTCGTCAAGGTGATGTCGTCGTAAAACGTCCGGTTTTCACCCGGATAGACGTGCGAAACCGGACAGACTTTCGGATCGGCGATGCAAAAGTCTGTCCGATTCCGACATTACGAGGGGAAGTTGTTCAGCGACTCAGGGTGAGAAGACGAACTGGGTCAGCTGCTGAGGGTGAAGGCGCGGTCCGTGGCGGACCAGGCGGCCCCGATCACGCCGGCCGTCTCGCCGAGCTCCGACAGCACGATCGGGAGGTTGCCGGTGGCCAGGGGCAGCGAACGGCGGTACACCGCGCCGCGGACCTCGGCGAGCAGCTGGTGCCCGAGTTGCGCCACGCCGCCGCCGATCACCACCATCCCCGGGTTCAGGAAGCTGACCAGCGACGCGACGACCTGGCCGAGTCGGCGCCCGCCGTCGCGGATGAGGTTGACCGCGCCGAAGTCGCCCGCCGCGGCGGCGCGGCCGACGTCACGGGCGGTGACCACGCCGCGGTCGGTGGCCACCTCGGCGAGGTGGGCCGAGCGGCCGCTGCGCGCCAGGGCCAGCCCGTCGCGGGCCAGCGCGGCCCCGCCGAAGTAGGCCTCCAGGCAGCCGACCTCACCGCAGGCGCAGGTCGGGCCGAAGTCGTCGAGCCGGATGTGCCCGATGTCGCCCGCCGTGCCGGCGACCCCGCGGTACACCTTGCCGCCGAGCACGATCCCGCAGCCGATCCCGGTGCCGATCTTGACGAACATCAGGTCGTCGGTCGACCGCGCGACCCCGGCGTGGCGCTCCCCGAGCGCCATCGCGTTGACGTCGTTGTCCACCGCCACCGGGCAGCCCCAGAGCCCGCCGAGGTGGTCCCGCACGTTGAACCGGTCCCAGCCGGGCATGATCGGCGGTGCGACCGCCATCCCTTCGGCGAAGCTGACCGGACCCGGCAGCCCGATGCCCGCCGCGACCAGCCGGCCGGGTGCCTCGTCCCGGATCTTCGCCGCGAGCTCGGCGACCCGCCGCAGCACCGGGTGCGGCCCCTGCCGGACGTCGCAGTCCTCGACGGCGTGCGCGAGCACCTCGCACGAAGCGTCGGTGACCGCCACGCCGACCGACGTCGCGCCGACGTCCACCGAGAGCACCCGCAAGTCGCCCGCGAGCCGGACCAGGGTCGAGCGCCGTCCGCCGCGGCTGGCCGACGGCCCCGCGGTCTCGACCAGCCCGACCTCGCCGAGCCGGGCCACCTCCGCGCCCACCCGGGCCCGCGGCAGCTCCAGCCGCTCCCCCAGCTCGACCCGCGACATCGGGCCCTCGTCCCGCAGCAGGGTGAGCAGCCGGGTCTGGTGCCGGGTTTCGACCATCGAGTGCTCCGTGCCGGATGCCGCGCTCATTCGCCTCAGCCTACTGCGTCGGTGCTTCTTCCCCGCCGAGCGCCGCTGGTCCGGGCGGTGGCGCCCCGGTCGCCCGGAGGCCGACGGCGCGCATCGGACGCGCGGATCGGGGATCGCGCGCCACGAAACGGATCCCGCCGGGTAGGCCGTCCGGGTGCACGCTCCCGGAATCGCAGTGGACTGGACCATCCGCACCCCGTGAACTGTTGACACGATCGAGAACCCGGCCATACCCTCCCCACATCCCCATTTGCACTCCCGTGTCCCCCTTCTCTCCCGGAAATACAACGTTGTAAGAATCCGCCCGGGTCGCTGACCTGCGGCTTCGAGAGTGAGGTTCCCGTGCCCCGCGGTCGAAAACTCCTCGCCACCCTCACCACGACACTGCTCGTCTTCGGGACGATGCTCGGCCTGAGCACCCCCTCGCAGGCCGCCGGTTCCCTGCCGTGCGACATCTACGGCGCCGCCGGCACCCAGTGCGTCGCCGCGCACAGCACCACGCGCGCCCTCTACTCGGCCTACGCCGGCAACCTCTACCGCGTGCAACGCGCTTCCGACCGCGCCGAAACGAACATCGGCCTGCTCGCGACCGGCGGGTACGCCAACGCCGCCGCGCAGGACTCGTTCTGCGCCGGCACGACGTGCACCATCACGGTGATCTACGACCAGTCCCCGCGCCACAACGACCTCACGGTCGAAGGCCCGGGCACCGCGGGCGGGCAGGACGTCGCCGCGATCGCGTCCGCGCTGCCGGTCACCGCGGGCGGGCACAAGGTCTACGGCGTCTACATCTCCCCCGGCACCGGGTACCGGCACTACGTCGGCGCCGGCGTCGCGGTCAACGGCCAGCCCGAGGGCATGTACATGGTCGCCAGCGGCACGCACGTCAACGGCGGCTGCTGCTTCGACTACGGCAACGTCGAGGCGCAGATCGCCGACACCGGCAACGGCCACATGGACGCCGTCAACCTCGGCACCACGTGCTACTTCCCGCCGTGCACCGGGATCGGCCCGTGGGTGGCGGGCGACCTCGAAAACGGGCTGTTCCAAGGGAACCGCTCCAACACCGCCAACCGCGGCAACGCGACCCCGTTCGTCACCGCGCTGCTGAAGAACAACGGCCAGACCACGTTCGCGCTCAAGGGCGGCAACTCCCAGAGCGGCGACCTCACCACCTGGTACAACGGCGCGCTGCCCTCAGGCGGGTACACGCCGATGCACCAGGAGGGCTCGATCGTGCTCGGCACCGGCGGCGACAACAGCAACGCGTCCATCGGCTCGTTCTTCGAAGGCGTGATGACCGCGGGCTACCCGACCGACGCCGCGGACGACGCCGTCCAGTCCAATGTCGTCTCCGTCGGGTACACCGGGTCCACCGGGACACCGCCGTACGCGGCCACGGTTTCCGGCCCCGGAGGCAAGTGCCTGGACGTCGCCGGCGACGACACCGGCGGCAACGGCACCGCCGTGCAGCTGTGGGACTGCCAGGCAAACGCCTCCGACCAGCGCTGGGCGCACAACGCGGATTCCTCACTGTCCACTTTGGGCCGCTGCCTCGACGTCACCGGCAACGGCACGGCGGCCGGCGCGCTCCTGGAGCTGTGGGACTGCAACGGTGTCGGCGGCCAGAAGTGGGTGCAGCAGGCCGACGGCTCGCTGCGCAACCCGCAGTCCGGCCGGTGCGTCGACTCGCCGAACGGCGCCACCGCCAACGGCACCCGCCTGCAGATCTGGGACTGCAACGCCGCCGCGGCGCAGAAGTTCTCCGTCACCGGCGGCGGTCCGATCACCGGCCCCGGCGGCAAGTGCGTCGACGTGGCCGGCGACGACCACGGCGCGAACGGGACCGCGGTGCAGCTGTGGGACTGCCAGTCCTTCGCGGTGGACCAGCACTGGTTCCACCCGTCGAACGGCGCGTTGCGCACCTTGGGCCGCTGCCTGGACATCGTCGGCAACGGCACGGCGAACGGCGCCCAAGTCGAACTGTGGGACTGCAACGGCGTCGGCGGCCAGGGGTGGACGCAGCAGGCCGACGGCTCCCTGCGCAACCCCCAGTCCGGCCGCTGCCTCGACTCGCCGAACGGCGCGACGGGCAACGGGACGCGGCTGCAGATCTGGGACTGCAACAGCTCGGCGGCCCAGCGGTTCCCGCTGACCTGAACCGCCCGCCCGGTGGGGACCGCACGGTCCTCACCGGGCGGGGTTCAGGCGCCCTCCACCGAACCCGGCGGCAGGAAGTCGACGTCGTGCAGTGCCGACAGCCGGACCACCTCGGCCGGGTCCGTCAGGTCGTGCAGCCGGTCGAAGAGCTGCGCGAGCCGCCCGGCCGGGCTCACCCAGAACAGTCCGCGGGTGATGCTCTCGCCGCGGTTGTAGTACGCGTGCGGGAGGCCCTTCGGCATCCGCACGGTGTCGCCGGGCCCCGCGGTCTCCCACTCGCCGTCGAGGTAGAGGGTGAACACGCCTTCCAGGACGTAGATGTGTTCGTCCTGGGTCGGGTGCACGTGCGGCGGTACTCCGGTGCCGGGCGGGTCGAGCGTCTCGAACGCGAAGCTCGACTCGCTCGCGGCCTTCAGGGAGTAGGTGTGGCCGAGCACGTTCCACACCTTGCCTTCCCCGGCCGGCGTGATCCCCTTCGGCAGCGGGCCCAGCACGATCTCCTCGCCGGTCATCGATCCTCCTGCTCGTCGTGACTGATCTCGGCCAGCCGCTCCTGGACGCGGGCGTGGCGGAACTGGTAGACGCCGCCGGCCTGCCGGAGGACGCCGCGGCGGTGGGCGTCGTCGAGGAAGTGCATGAGCCGCCAGGGAAGGCGGCCGGTCGCGGCGAGCCATACGTGGTGGACGAAGTAGTTGCCCCAGGCGCGCGTCACGAGGACAGCCAGACCGATGCCGCCGCCGAAGAAGACGCCGACCACGATCGGCAGCACCGGGTTCGTCGCCGCCGGGAACACCTGGCCGCCGGCGATCGCGCCCGCGAGGCCGTAGCAGACGGCGGCGACGCCGCGGGCCATGAACCACCCGAACGACGCGCCCGCCAGCCCGCCGGCGACGGCCAGCGCGAGGTCGTACCGGCCGCCCAGCACCGGCAGGAACCGCGTCTGCGCGGTGAACGCGAACGCCATCCCGTCGAACAGTCCCAGTGACACCAGGAAGGAGACGGACAGCGCGATCGCGCCGGTTCGTTCGTTGCGCAGGATCGTCCGCGGGCTCGACACGCGGCTGGCGTCGACCGGCGTCGCGAGCCACACGTGCACCGCGAACACCAGGCCGAACACGACCGCGAGGAAGACGACCAGACCGGTGGCCAGCGACCACCCCAGCCCGAGCAGGACTCCCACGACGGCACCGATCGCGAAGCGGCCGGCGAACTTCCCGGCGGCCCCGGCGAAGCGCAGTTCGGTGCGCAACGGCTCCGGCGCGCGCCCGAAGCGGTGGGTCAGGTAGCCGGCGCCGCCGAAGGAGAGGCCGTAGATCGCGGCCAGCGCCGGCCCGTCGTCGAGCTGACCCGTGACAACGAAGAACGACGCGATCAGCACGCCGATCAGGGCCGACCGGGTCCCGGCGGGCACCGCCCGGTAGAGCTGCCACCAGGCCAGGTCGCGGCTGCGCGTCCGTTCGAGGTGCCGGGCCAGGAAGCCCAGCCAGCGGGTCGCCTGCTCGGCCGTGTACCGCCCGGACGGGCTGGTCTTCGGGTTCCGCCCCGGCGACTGCGGCACCTGCGCGTAGGCGTTGGGGACGAACGAGTCGAGCAGCTGCCCTTCGAGGGCCGCCGCGTCTTCGGCCCCGAGCAGCTCCGCGGGATCCGCGCCCGGACGGCCGTAGCCGATCCGCGCGAGGTCGACCATCAACGGCGTCCGGAATACGCGGCCCAGGGCCGCGTCCGGATCCCGGCGCAGCCGCTCGGCCACCGGGAGCCAGCGGCCGCTGTCCCGCGCGGACAGGTAGGTGATCGCCTCTTGGCGGGCAACGGGTTCGAGCCGCACGACGGTCGCGGCGCCCAGCACCGGGCCGGCTTCGCGCGTGACCTGCTCGTACTCCGCCGACCGGCAGGTCAGCACCAGCGAGCGGCCCACGGCCATGGTCTGGTCCAGTGCGTCGAGCGCCGCGGCGCGCAGGTCGGTCGGCATCTCGTCGAGGCCGTCGAGGATGGGGACGACGTGCCCGCCGAGGACGAGCCGGGTGGGTGCGCCGGGCCCGTACTCGCGGGCGTTGAGCAGAGCCGGGTGGTTTTCGGCGAGCCGGCCCGCCAGCCACCGGTCGAGGTGTTCGCGCCGCGGATCCCACGACGCGAGCGAAAGCAGGACCGGGACCGGCGTCCCCGGAGTGCGAGTGCGCAGCAGCTCCAGCGTCAGCATCAGGGCGAGCACCGACTTGCCGGAGCCGGGATCGCCGAGCACGACCAGCTGCCGCTCGGGCAGCGCGGCGAACGTCTCCGCGATGTCGTCGAGGTCGCCGCGCCGGGCCGGCTTCCCCGCCCGCCCGGCCGCCGACCAGCGCAGGACGATCGGCTGCGGCCGGTGCAGTGACCGCAGTTCGGCTTCGGCGCGCCACTGCCACGTGACGGCTTCGGCCAGCTCGGTGACCGCGCGGTCGAAGTGGTGGTGCTCGGGCGGGGCTTCCGCCGCCGGCTCGGGATCGCTCGGGGTGGCCTCGGCGAGGATCTGCTCGTGGAGCCGGCGCAGGTCGGGGTTCGGGTCGACGCCGAGCTCGTCGGCCAGCCGCCGGCGCAGGCCGTGGAACAACGTCGAGGCCTCGGCGTAGCGGCCCTCCTTCGCGAGGGCGCGCATCAGGAGCAGGTGGGACAGTTCGCGCATCGGGTGCTCGCCGCAGAACTCGGTCAGCTCGCGGACGACCTCCCCCGTTTCGCCGAGCCGCAGCCGCCATTCGGCACACAGCTCCACGGCGTCGGCGCGCTGTTCGTCGAGCACCGCGGCCCGGCCGGCCAGCGTGGTCGTCCGCAGCCCGTCGAGCGCCGGGCCGCGCCAGAGGGCGAGCGCTTCGCGGATTTCTTCGACGGCGTCGACGAGCTTCGCCTGAGCGGCGAGCCCCCGCGCGGCCGTGACGTGGCGGCGGAACCGGAGCGAGTCGAGGTCGTCGGAGTCGGTCCGCAGGCGGTACCCGGGGCCGTCGGTGACGATCATCGCGCCGGTCTCGCCGAGCCGGCTCCGCAGGGCGGAAACGCAGTTGCGCACCTGCTTCACGGCCGTCGCCGGCGGCTCGTCCTCCCAGAGCGCGTCGATCATGCGCTCCACCGGGACGACCGAGTTGGGATTGAGCAGCAGGGCGGCGAGCGCGCGCTGCTGGCGCGGGCTCGCGAGGGTGACCCGGTCCCCGTACGCCCGCACTTCCAGCGTCCCGAGAATCCGGAACCTCATCGCATCCCCCTCGTCAGCAAGGCTACCGGCTTCGGAACGCGCAGGTGGCGCCCCGGATGCCGGCGCGAGGACGAAACGAGGACGGCCTCCGGAACCCTAGGGGCACGGCGAAAGAGGGGGACTGCCGGGGCGACCCGGTGGCGGGCGCGTCGTTGGGGGTCGCGCCCACCACCGGGACCGCCGGGCGAGCCGGTGTCAGCTCCAGATCGTCACGTAGACCGGTGGCCGGAACCGCGACGGCGGCACCCCGCTCCCCGGCGAGCGCATCACCTGCATCGCGGCCGGAGTGCCGAGGAAGTGGCGCAACGAATTGGCCGCCCCTGAACGGCGGTCCGTCGGCAACGTCGTCACGTGCCAGCACAGCGACATCGGCGTCCCGCGGGTCGGGACCACCGCCAGCTCGTGGCGGCGCAGCTGGGGCGCCACCAGGTGCTCCAGCGCCACCGACACCCCCACCCCGCTCGCCGCCGCCGACCAGGCCGCCGTCTGGTTGGGGAAGATCTGGATGCCTTCGTCCGGCACGCCCAGCCGGCGCAGCAGGCGGAGCGTGTCGCTGCCGGGGTCGGCGCCGGCCGGGTCGAGCAGCCAGCGCCAGTGCGCGGGACTGCCCTGGTGCCGGCTGTTCGGCGAGCCCACCACGACGAGCGAACCCCGGAAGACCGGGACGCAGTCGAGGCCCTTCGCCGCGTCGCCGGTCAGCTCGGGGCCGAGGGCGACGTCGGCGAGCCGGTTGGCGACCAGGACCGCCAGCTCCGTGGTGCGGGCCAGCCCGGCCGACGCGTCGATCGAGTTGCCCGAGCGCCGGGTGAACGCCTCCAGCAACGGGTTCGCCACGAACTCGGCGATCTCGCTGGTCACCGCCAGCTGCAGCCGCGCCGCGACGCCGTTGGCCTGCCGGACCGCGGCGTCCGCCTCCGCACCGAGCGCCACCATCTGCGAAGCGATCGGCAGCAGCCGGCTGCCGCCCGCGGTCAGCGTCATCCCGCCCGCGCGCTTGGTCAGCAGCTTGTCGCCGTGGTGCAGGCGGAGGGCGGCCAGCGCCTGTGACACCGCCGGCTCGCTCACGCCGAGGGCCTTCGCCGCGTCCGTGACCGAGCCGAGCCGGGCCACCAGGACGAACGCGTTGAGCTGGCCCAGTGTCATAGTCCCAGGTTCTCCGTCGCGCCGATCACGAGACAGTACAACTTAAGGGAAGCATTAATCGAGGGCCATCAAGGGAACGAACCGCTTCTAACCTCGGCTGATGGCCGATTCCGACGAGACCCTCCGGGTGCTGCGCGAGATCTGGGACGCCGGCGGGCGGAGCAGCGAAGACGTCGAAGAAGCGTGTGGGCCGCAGAAGGCGTGCAAGAACATGCGGGCGGTCGGCTTCGAGGGGCTCACCTCGAGCTGGCGGGACCAGCTGGCCGCCGAGGGCAAGCTCGACGCCGGCACGAGCACGGTCCGCGACCTCGTCCTCGGCCGCGACCCGCAACCGTGACGCGGGAGTACCCGGACACCGTCGCCGGCCTGACCGAGCGGCTGCGTGGCGCCGGCTACCTCGCCGACCGAGGCCTGGCCACCGCACTGCTCGTGGCCACCCGGCTGCACCGGCCGATCCTCCTGGAAGGCGAGGTCGGCGTCGGGAAGACCGAGCTGGCCAAGACGGTGGCGGCGGTGTTCGACCGCCGGCTCGTGCGGCTGCAGTGCTACGAAGGCATCGACACCGCGCAGGCGCTCTACGAGTGGGACTACGCCCGCCAGCTCCTGCACATCCGGGCCCTGTCCGCCCCGGACGCGGGCGAGCGCGTCGTGGCCGACCTGTTCGGCCCCGAGTTCCTGGTGGAACGTCCGCTGCTCACCGCCGTCCGCCAAGGGGCCGACGCCGTGCTGCTCATCGACGAGATCGACCGCGCGGACGACGAGTTCGAGGCGTTCCTCCTGGAGCTCCTGGCCGACTTCCAGGTGACCGTGCCCGAGATCGGCACGATTCGCGCGCCGAGCCCGCCCCTGGTCGTGCTGACCTCGAACCGCACCCGCGAGCTGCACGACGCGCTCAAGCGCCGCTGCCTCTACCACTGGATCGACTACCCGGCCGCCGACCGGGAGGTCGAGATCGTGCTGGCCCGCGAACCGGAGCTGCCCGAACTGCTCGCCCGCAAGGTGGTCGCGGCCGTGCACCGGCTGCGCGAACTCGACCTGGCGAAGCCGCCGGGGGTGGCGGAGACGATCGACTGGGCGCGGATGCTGCGTTTCCTCGGTCTGGACGAGCTGGACGCCGACACGCTCGGCGCGGTCGTCAAGGACCGCGACGACCTCGACGTCGTCCGCGCGAACCTGGCGGAGATCACCTCCGGTGGCTGAAGCCTTCGTCCCCCTGTTCGTCGGCTTCGCCCGCGCGCTGCGGTCCGCCGGGATCGCCGCCGGGCCGGGTGACGTCCTGACGTTCTGCCGGGCGACGGCCGTGCTCGACCCGGCCGATCTGTCCGATGTGTACTGGGGTGGCCGGGTCACGCTCCTGGGGCGCCACGAGGACATCCCGCGCTACGACGAGGTGTTCCGGCGGTACTTCCTCGGCGGCGACGCACCCCCTGAAGCGTTCCTGGCGGAGGTCGCCTCCGACGCCGTACTCGCCCTGCCCGACCCCGAGGGCGACGGACCCGAGCGGGAGGCCGAGGCGGTGCTCGGGCTCACCGCGTCCGACGTCGAAGCGGTCCGGGACAAGGCTTTCGGCGCGTGCACGCCCGGCGAGCTGGCCGCCATCCGCCGGATGATGGCCCGGCTGCGGCTCACCCCGCCACGCCGGCGCACCCGCCGGACGCGTCCCGCGCGCAAGGGCCCGATCCCCGACCTGCGCAGCACCGTGCGCGGGACGCTGCGCCGCTACGGCGAGATCGACGAGCTGCGGAGACGCCGTCGCCGCGTCAAGCTGCGCCCGCTCGTGCTGGTGCTGGACGTGTCGGGCTCGATGGCGGACTACTCGCGGCACCTGCTGCAGTTCGCCTACTCCGCGCGGCGCGCCGCCGCCCGGGTCGAGGTGTTCTGCTTCGGCACGCGGCTCACCCGGATCACCGACGAGCTGGGCGAGCGTGACGCCGACTTCGCGCTGGCGAAAGCCGCTCGCACGGTCGTCGACTGGGAAGGCGGGACGCGGATCGGCGACTCCCTGGCCGAGTTCGTGCGCCGGTGGGGCCGGCGCGGGCTCTGCCGCGGCGCGGTGGTGGTGATCTGCTCCGACGGCCTCGACCGCGGCGATCCGGAGGTGCTGGCGAACGCCGTCGAGCGGCTGTCGCGGCTGTGCCACCGGCTGGTGTGGACGAACCCGCACCGGCTCCCCGGCGCGGTGGGGATGCTCGTCGCCGCCCCGCACGTCGACCTCGTCGTGCCCGGGCACGACCTGCGCAGTCTGGAAGAGCTGGCGGCTTTGCTGCCACGGCTGGGATAGGAGGACGCGGATGCGCTGGAGCGTGGCGATCGAGGCGGCCGGGGACCGGGTGCTGACGCGAGAAGAGATCGTCGAGCTGGCCGACGCGGTCGCGGCGAGCGGCGGCATCGCGAGCGGGATCGGCACCACGCGCTACGGCGCGCGGCTGCTGGTCGAGGCGCCGGACCGCGCGACCGCCGTCGACGTCGCGACCCGGGACTTCGGCCGGGCGGTGGCGACCGCGGGGCTGCCGGTATATCCGGTGGTGCGCACGGAAGCGCTGGGCGAGGACGAATGATCCGGCTCGGTGCGGCGGCCGGCTACCCGTTCGAAGGACCACGGCTGCTCGGCGGCTGGACCCCGCCCGCGACGGCGGCGGTGTACGCCGTGCTCTACAAGCCGGACCCGGACGAGCGCCCGGACCGTTACGCCGTGGTCTACATAGGACACAGCGATGACCTGTCGCGGGAGCGGTTCCCGTTCCACCACGCCCGGGCGGCCTGCTGGATCAAGCGCGCCGGGTCGCGCTGGAAGGTGCACATCTGCACGTACGAGGCTCCCGGCGCGGGGCGGGCGCACCGGGAGCAGATCGTGCGGGAGCTGCTGGTCGTCTACCGCCCGCGGTGCAACACCGAGCAGTTCGAGCACGACTGGCCGGAGCACTGGATCGGCCACAGCCGTTAGCGTCGCGCGTCCGAGGTTCGTTGACGGCTCGGCGGCGAGTGCGAACGTCTTGAATGAGTCATTCAGGTCTTCGGAGGTCCTGAATGACTCATTCAAGACCTTGGGTCCGGGCTACCGAGCCGGACCCGGGTGGCTGCAATCCCGGTGCCGCGAAGACGGGCGATCGGGTGTCGGATACCGGGAGTTTCCGCCACTCGCGCCCGTACCAAGCCGGTCGCGACCGCCCGGTTACGTTCGAGCCGGTTGATCGCACAAGCTCTGAAACAGCTCTAGCTCGGGGTGAACCCCACCATTTCGTGCAGCCGCGAGCGTCGCGTACCCGACGCCGGTCGCGCGGGCGGCCGCTCCTCTGTCGGTGGCTGGTAGGTCGCGCCGACGACGATGTCCTCGGCCATCCCGTACAGCAGCGGCAAAGCGCCCGCCACCACGCCGCCCGTGCGGTTGATGTGCTCGACGCCCGGCACGATCAGCTCCGCGTGCGAGTTGATCTCGCGGACCTTCTCGGCGCAGTCCTCGAGGTTCGCCGCGATCCGGGCGAGCAGCGAGCCCACCCAGCACAGACACCCCGCGAGCACCGCGGTCAGCAGCACGATGTCGGCGACGGTAAGCACAACCATCATGACTTCACCTTTCCGAGCACCCGGCCGAGGAACAGGTGGTGCCGCAGCCCTTCGGCCAGGACCCCGTCGACGCGCCCGGCCGTCTCCGGGATGAGCGCGGTGTCGGACGTGTTCGAAGCTGCCGCGCGCAGCGTTCCGCGGATGCCCGCGACGCGCTCGTCGATGACGCGCACGTACCGGATCAGCAGGCTCAGCAACCCGGCGACCGCGAGCACCACCACGAACCCGGCCACGATGGCGATCCACCACAGCGTCTCGTCGGAAGAAGACACGTCAGCCTCCCAGGCGTTCCCGGCCGCGGCGCAGGCCGGCCGTGATGACCTCGGCGTGGTCGATGGTCGTGCGCAAGCCGCGCAGCGCCGCCGTGTGCCGCACCGCCGCCGCCAGCTCGTCGTCGATCAGTGGGGCCGCGCGGCCGATCGACCGGGCCAGCACCAGGATCGGCACCACCAGCGCGACGACGGCCAGCACGACCACCGCCCCGATCACGTACCCAACGATCCAGCCCGTCGTCATGGTCGCCTCCTCACACCGTCTCGCAGAAGTCGCGCACCGGTTTCAGGTCAGCGTTGACGCTCTCCAGCGCCCCGGGCACCGGCGCGGTGCGTTCGGCCACCAGCCGGACCCCGCCCAGCACGAGACCGAGCGTCTTCCGCACGTGCGCCAGGTGCAGGACGACGCGCAGCAGGCCGACGGCGGCGAACAGGATGATCAAGGCGGCGATGGCCAGGGTGACCCAAGCGGCTGCGGGCATGACCGTTTCTCCTTTCAGCCGAGCAGTTTCGCGACGCTGCCGGCGTACCGGGTCGCACCGGCGGACACTTCTTCGATCGTCGACGCGGTGAGCGCCAGCGCGGCCGGCACCGGCTCCAGCTGCCCGGCCAGGCGGCCGCCGCCGGCGAGGATGTCGTCGGCCGCGCCGCGGATGCGTTCGACGGCGGCGAGCACCCGGTTCAGCAGGGCGATCACCACCGGCAGCACGACGAACAGCAGCACGGCGTTGCCGATCCACCACAGGACCACGACGTCCTCCTCAAGCCGGATTGCTCTGGTAGGGCAGGAAGAACCGGCGGAAGACGCGGCGCAGGGCCATCAGCGCGGCCTGCACGCCGATCCGGAACCCGCGGGCGGGCGCCGCCCCGGCGACGAGCTCCTCGCCGCGTTCGACGCGGTCGATGCCGTCCTGCAGGTTCACCGCGAAGTCGCGCATCAGCACCGACGAGACGTCGGCGATCATGCCGCGGCCGTACTGCGCGGCGGCGCCGGAGACCTGCAGGTCCTGGTCGACGTCGACGCGGGTGCCCGTGCCGGAGCGCACGAGCGTCGCGGTGAGCGTCATGCCCGCCGTCCCGCGGCCCTTCTCTTCGGAGCCTTCGGCGTTGACGACGATCCGGTGGGCCGCGTCGTCGCGTTCGACGATCTCGGCGGTGCCGCGGAACCGCAGTGACACCGGGCCCATCCGGACGGCGACTCCGCCGCGGTAGCGCTCGTCGCCGAGGTCCTCGGTCAGCTCCGCGCCGGGCAGGCAGACGGCGACGCGCGGGACGTCGTCGAAGAACCGCCAGACCTTTTCGACCGGCTGGGCGACCTCGAACCGGTTGCGGATCAGCATCGGGAGTCCTTCCTCGCGTAGTTCGAGGGGTCCCGGCCGAACGCGTCGCGGCAGCCGGTGCAGCAGAAGTGGTAGGCCTGTCCCTCGTACTCCACCGGGTCGTCCCCCGGCATCACGGTCATCCCGCACACCGGATCGACCACCTCGGCGACCAGCGGCCCGGACCCGGCCCGGGACGCGCGGAAGGCGACCAGCTCGGCCAGGATCGCGACGGCGATCTCCCGGTGCGGCACCGCGCCGAGGTCGAGCCCGACCGGGACGCGCACCCGGTCCAAGTCGGCCCGCGGCACTCCGCGATCGGCCAGGTAGCCGAGCACGGCCTCGCCCCGACGGCGCGACCCGACCAGCCCGACATACACCGGTCCCGCACGCAGGGCGCCCTTGACCGCGTCTTCGTCGAAGTGCCCTTGGGTCGCCACCACGACCATGCTGCGGGGGCCGACGTCGTCGAACTCGGCGCGTCCGACCAGTTCGGCACACCAGCCGAGCACGGTGGCCAGGTCGACGAGCGTGCGCGCCATCGGCGACCGGCCGACGACCAGCAGGTGGGGCACCGGTTCGACCGGCTCGACGTAGATCTCCAGCGCGCCTTCGCTCTGGCACGCGATCGGCACGGCCGTCATCCCCTCCGGGACCGCCTCGCCGAACCGGCCGGACGTCCCGAGCAGCAGCAGCCGCGGTTCGCCGTCGGCGATCGCCTGCAGCGCCTCCCGGATCACGGCCGGTTCGGCGCAGGCCCCGCCGATCCAGCCGTCCAAGACGCCGTCGGCCGTGACGATCGCGCGGCAGCCCGCCTTGCCCGAGGACGGGCCCTGGCGCCAAACCACGGTGGCCCAGGCGAAGGCCTCGCCCCGGTCGGACAGTTCACGGGCCCGGTCGAGCAGGCTCCAGTCGTGCATCGCGATCCCTTCAGTCCGATGTACGGAGCGGCGGCATCCCGGACACGTCGCGGCGGTCCCGCAGCGCTTCCCAGACCCGGTCGGGCAGCACCGGCATGTCGATGTTGCGCACGCCGGTGTCGTCGATCGCGTCCATCACCGCGTTGACGAAGGCCGCCGGGCCGCCCACGGCCGCGCACTCCCCCACGCCCTTGGCGCCGATCGGGTGGTGCGGCGACGGCGTGACGACCTCGCTGTGCAGCTCGAACCCCGGCGTCTCCCACGCGGTCGGGAGCAGGTAGTCCATGTAGGTGGAGCCGATGCAGTTGCCCTCGGCGTCGTAGGTCATGAACTGCATGTTCGCCATCGCGTAGGCCTCGGTGAGCCCGCCCATGATCTGGCCTTCGACGATCATCGGGTTGATCCGCACGCCGCAGTCGTCGACGGCGACCAGGTTCAGCACGTCCCACACGCCGGTCTGCGGGTCCACCTCGACGGTGACGATGTAGACGGCGAACGGCCAGGTCAGGTTCGGCGGGTCGTAGTAGGCGACGTTCTCCAGGCCGGGTTCCATGCCGTCGGGCATGTTCCCGTACGCGGCCATCGCGCACTCCTGGATCGTCACGCCCCGGTCCGGCGCGCTGCGGACGTAGAACCGGCCCAGCTCCCACTCGACGTCCTCTTCGGACACTTCGAGCAGGTGCGCCGCGAGTTTCCTCGCCTTGGCGCGGATCTTGCGCGCCACCATCGCGGTCGCCGCACCGGCGACGGGCGTGCTGCGGGAGGCGTACGTGCCCATGCCGAACGGTGCGGTGTCGGTGTCGCCGTGCTCCACCACGATGTCGTCGGCCGGGATGCCCAGCTCGTGCGAGACGATCTGGGCGAACGTCGTCTCGTGCCCCTGTCCCTGGGACTGCGCGCCGATCCGCAGCAGCGCCTTGCCGGTGAGGTGCACCCGCAGCTCGGCCGAGTCGAACATCTTGATGCCGAGGATGTCGTACTCGCGGCTGTTGCCCGCGCCGAGCGGCTCGGTCATGGTCGAGATGCCGATGCCCAGCCGGCGGCCGCGACCGCGGGCTTCTTCCTTCTGCCGCAGGAAGTCCTCGTACCCGACGGCCTTGAGTCCGACGTCGAGGCACTTCTCGTACTGGCCCGAGTCCACCAGGAAGCCGTAGGGCGTGCGGTGCGGGAACTGGTCGTCGCGCACGAAGTTGCGCCGGCGGAACTCGGCCTGGTCGATCCCGAGGTCCTGGGCGGCCTGGTGCACCATGCGCTCCTGGAAGAACATCGCCTCGGTGACCCGGAACGAGCACCGGTAGGCGACCCCGCCGGGCGACTTGTTCGTGTAGGTGCCGCGCGCGGCCAAGTAGGCGTGCGGCACGTTGTAGCAGGCGAACGCCGAGTGCAGCAGGCCGATCTTGAACTTGCTGGGCTGGGCGTCGGCGAAAAAGGCGCCGTGGTCGGCCACCGCGTTCATCCGCACGCCGAGGATGCGGCCGTCGTTCGTCAGCGCCATCTCGCTGTCGAGGTACATGTCGCGGGCGAACCCGGTCGAGATCAGGTTGCCGGTCTTGTCCTCGATCCACTTCACCGGCCGTTCCAGCAGGATCGAGCAGAGGATCGAGCAGACGTACCCCGGGTAGACGGGCACCTTGTTGCCGAAGCCGCCGCCGACGTCCGGGGAGATGATCCGGATCAGGTGCTCGGGCAGCTCCGCGATCATCGCGACCGCGGCACGCACGATGTGCGGCGCTTGCGAGGTCAGGTAGACGGTGAGCTTCGACGTCGCCCGGTCGAAGTCGGCCACCGAGCCGCAGCACTCGATCGGCGACGGGTGCGAGCGCGGGTAGTGCAGGCGCAGCTTCGAAATCCGGTCCGCCTGCTCGAACGCGCGGTCGGTTCCCTCGCGATCACCGACTTCCCAGTCGTAGATGACGTTGTCGCGCTGGCCGGCCTTGTCGTCGCGGATCACCGGCGCGTCCTCGGCCATCGCCTGCTCGGGGTTGACGACCGGCGGCAGCGGCTCGTACTCGACGTCGATCGCGTCGCACGCGTCCTTGGCGATGTACGGGTCGTCGGCCACCACGCAGGCGACCTCCTGGCCCTGGAAGCGCACCTTGTCCGTGGCCAGCACGGCCTGCGTGTCGTAGGACAGCGTCGGCATCCAGGCGAGGTTGCGGGTCGCGGCCATCTCGCCGGTCAGCACCAGCCGCACACCCGGGATCTCCCAGGCGCGGCTGGTGTCGATCGACTTGATCCGCGCGTGGGCCAGCGGGCTGCGCAGGATCTCCATGTGCAGCATGCCGGGCAGCACGATGTCGTCGGTGTAGTTGCCCTTGCCGCGCAGGAAGCGGTTGTCCTCCACGCGGCGGCGGCTGGCCCCGAGCCCGCCGATCTTGTTCTCGTCCAGCGCTTGCGACACGTCACGCCTCCGGTTCGTCGCGCAGCCGGGCGGCGGCCCACAACACCGACTTCACGATGTTCTGGTAGCCGGTGCAGCGGCAGAGGTTGCCCGACAGCGCCCAGCGCACCTCGTCCTCGGTCGGATCGGGGTTCTCCGCGAGCAGTGCCTTCGCGGCCATCAGCATCCCGGACGTGCAGAACCCGCACTGCAGCCCGTGTTCCTCCTTGAAGCCCTCCTGCAGCGGGTGCAGCCCGCTCGGCGTCGCGAGGCCTTCGACGGTCGTCACCGCACGTCCGTCCGCCTGGACGGCGAGCATCGTGCACGACTTGACCGGCCGGTCGTCGACGAGCACCGTGCAGGCCCCGCAGTTGGTGGTGTCGCAGCCCAGGTGGGTGCCGGTGAGCCGCAGGCCCTGGCGCAGGAGGTGCGAGAGCAGGAGCCGGGGCTCGCACTCGACGACGCTGCGCCGCCCGTTCACGGTGACGGTGATCCGCCGCGCCGGGACGTCACCTTGGTCCGAATCCTCCTGGATGACCCGCACGCTCGTCATCTCACGCCGCCCTTTCCCCGGCCCGTTCGAGGATGCGCCGCACGAAGACGCGCACCATGTGCCGTTTGAAGTCCGCGGAGCCGCGGTGGTCGCCCTGGGGCCGCGCGGCCTGCGCGGCCAGCCCGGCGGCGTGGTCGATCACGTCGCCGGTCAGCGGTCCGCCGACGAGGGCCTGCGCCGCGTCGGCGGCCTCGATCGTCGCGGCGCCGACGCCGGTCAGCGCGATGCCGGCGCGGGTGACCGTGTCCCCGTCGCGTTCGATCGCGACGGCGACGCCGACGGTCGCGAAGTCCCCGACGCGCCGTTCCAGCTTGAGGTAGCCGCCGCCAGGGGTCCCGCGCGGTGCGGGAATGACGGCCTCGACCGCGATCTCGTCGTGGGCCAGGGCGTTCTGGAACGGGCCGTGCACGAAGTCCCGCACCGGGATGGTCCGGCGCCCGCCGGGGCCGGCGGCCACGACCGAGCCGCCGAGCGCGAGCACCACCGACGCCCAGTCGCCCTGCGGGTCGGCGTGGCACAACGAGCCGACGAGGGTGCCGCGGCTGCGCACCAGCGGGTCGGCGACCAGCCGCGCGGCCGCGGCCATCACCGGCTGGGTGCTCTTCAGCAGGGCCGAGCGCTCGAGGTCGCCGTGCCGGCACAACGCGCCGACGTGCAGGTTTCCGCTCTCGTCCACGTCGTGGCGGTCGAGGCCGGGCACGGTGTTGAGGTCCACCAGCAGCGTCGGCGAGGCGAACCGCAGCTTCAGCAGCGGCACGAGGCTCTGCCCGCCGGCCAGCACCTTCGCGTCCTCGCCGCCGTCGTGCAGCGTGCCGATCGCCTCGTCCAGCGAGCGAGGCGCCTCGTAGCGGAACCGGGTCGGGTACACGGTGTTCCCCTCAGCTTTCCGCGGGGTCGTCGGGTTCGGGCACGGCCACGGGCAGCGCCTCGTCCGTGGGGTCCGGCCGGGGCCGCTGGTGCGGGGGCCACGGCCCGGCGACCGGGCGGGCGGCGACCTTGAGGAAGTCGAGGAACTCCGGCCACGCGTGGACCGTCGGGCTGCCGCTGCCGGCCGGAGCGTCCTCGACCAGCTCGTACAGGCGCGGGTTGTCCCGGCTGTGCCCGTCGGACTCGATCCGCATCTCGCGCCCCGCTTCCGCCGTCGGTCCAGGTGGGAATCGATCTTTCACCCGCACTCCAGGTGCGACAACGCGCGATTAACCCTTTGCTTAAGGCGGTTGCGGTGCCGGTCCGCGCGGTGAACGATCGACCGCTATGCAGGTGCCCGCCCCGTTCGAGTACGAGCGCGCCACCAGCGTCGAGCACGCCCTGACGCTGCTGGAGAAGTACGGCCAGGCCGGGCGGGTCATCGCCGGCGGGCACAGCCTGATCCCGATGATGAAGCTGCGGCTGGCCCAGCCGGAGGTGCTCGTCGACATCAACGAGCTGGCCGAGCTGAGCGGAATCGACGCGACGCCGTCGGCGCTGTGGATCGGCGCGCTCGCCCGGCACGCCGACCTGCTCGCCTCCCCCGAGGCCGGGACGCTGTTCCCGGTGTTGCACGACGCCGAACGCGTCATCGCGGACCCGATCGTGCGCAACCGCGGCACGGTCGGCGGCTCGCTGTGCCAGGCCGACCCGTCGGAAGACCTCTCCGCCGCCTTCGCCGCGGTCCGGGCCGAGGCCGTGATCCAGGGCGCGGCCGGCGAACGCGCCGTGCCGGTGCGGGAGTTCTTCGACGGCCCGTACGAAACCGCGGTCGGCACCGGCGAGCTGCTGACCGGCATCCGCGTCCCGATCCGGCCCGGGACGGGCAGCGCCTACGCGAAGGTCGGCCGGCGCGCGGGCGACTGGGCGGTCGCCGCGGCCGCCGCGGTGCTCACCCTGGACGGCGACACGATCGACGAAGCCGGGATCGGGCTGACCGCCGTCGGAGCACCGCAGTTCGTCGCCGCCGAGGCGGAAGACTTCCTCCGCGGCGGAGCGGCCACCGCCGAACGGTTCGCCAAGGCGGGCGCGATCGCGGCCGAGCACTGCCGGCCCGCCGCCGACCAGCGCGGCCCGGTGGACTACAAACGCCACCTCGTCGCCGTCCTCACCACGCGCGCGCTCGCGCTCGCCCTGACCCGCGCGGAGGCCTGACGTGGACATCACCGTGACCGTCAACGACGAGCGGCACCGCCGTTCGGTGGAGCCGCGGCTGCTGCTGGTCCACTTCCTCCGCGACGACCTGGGGCTGACCGGCACGCACTGGGGGTGCGACACTTCGAACTGCGGAGCCTGCGTGGTGTGGCTCGACGACGTCCCGGTCAAGTCGTGCACGGTGCTGGCCGCGATGGCCGACGGCAAGCGGGTCCGCACCGTGGAGGACCTCGACGCCGGCGCCGCGCTCGACCCGGTGCAGCAGGGTTTCGTCGCCTGCCACGGGATCCAGTGCGGCTTCTGCACCCCCGGGATGCTGATGACCGCGCGCTGGCTGCTCGACCGCGACCCGGACCCCGGCGAAGACGTCATCCGCGAAGCCATTTCGGGCCAGTTGTGCCGCTGCACCGGCTACGAAAACATCGTCCGTTCCATCCGCTGGGCGGCCGAAAACCCGGAAGGCGAACGATGACCGGCGGCTTCGGCTCGCGGACGCGCAAGGAGGACGCCCGGTTCGTCCGCGGCCGCGGCACCTTCGTCGACGACCTCGTCCGGCCCGGCCTGCTGCACGGCGCCGTCCTGCGCAGCCCGCACGCGCACGCCCGGATCGTCTCCGTCGACACCAGCGCGGCCGAAGCGCATCCGAAGGTGCGGCTGGTGCTGACCGGCGCGATGCTCGCCGAGCGTGAGATGGCGTGGATGCCCACGCTCTCCCACGACGTCCAGGCCGTGCTGGCCACGGACAAGGTGCGCTTCCAGGGCCAGGAGGTCGCGTTCGTCGTCGCCGAGGACCGGTACTCCGCGCGCGACGCGCTGGAGCTGATCGACGTGGAGTACGAGCCGCTGCCCGCGGTCGTCGACGCGCTCACCGCGCTGGCCCCGGACACCCCGGTGATCCGCGACGACCTGGGCCGCACCGACAACCGCGTGTTCGACTGGGCCGCCGGCGACGCCGAAGCGACCGACGCCGCGTTCGCGCGCGCGGACGTCGTCGTCGGGCAGGACATGCTCTACCCGCGGGTGCACCCGGCTCCGCTGGAGACGTGCGGCGCGGTCGCCGAGGTCGACGCGATCAGCGGGAAGCTCACCGTGTGGTCGACCGCGCAGGCCCCGCACGCGCACCGGCTGATGTACTCGCGGGTCACCGGCCTGCCCGAGCACCGGATCCGGGTGGTGGCCCCGGACATCGGCGGCGGATTCGGCAACAAGGTCGTCGTGTACCCGGGATACCTCTGCGCGGCAGCTGCCGCGATGCGCACCGGACGGCCGGTGAAGTGGGTCGAGGACCGGTCGGAAAACCTGATGAGCACGTCGTTCGCCCGCGACTACCACATGCACGGCGAGATCGCCGCCACCCGCGACGGCAAGCTGCTCGGCCTGCGGGTGCGGGTGCTCGCCGACCACGGCGCGTTCAACGGCACCGCCCAGCCGGCGAAGTTCCCCGCCGGGTTCTTCCACGTCTTCACCGGCTCCTACGACCTGCCCGCGGCGCACTGTTCCGTCACCGGCGTCTACACGAACAAGGCGCCCGGCGGCGTCGCCTACGCGTGCTCGTTCCGGATCACCGAAGCGGTCTACGTCGTCGAGCGGATGATGGACGTGCTCGCGCGCGAGCTGGACGTCGACCCGGCTTCGTTGCGGGAGCGGAACCTGCTGCGGCCCGAGCAGTTCCCGTACACGTGCGCGACCGGGTGGAACTACGACTCCGGCGACTACCCGCGGGCCCTGTCCCTGGCGCTCGAGATGGCCGGGTACGCCGAACTGCGTCGCGAACAAGCTTCGCGACGGGAGCGCGGCGAGCTGATGGGCATCGGGATCAGCTTCTTCACCGAGGCGGTCGGCGCGGGGCCCCGCGAGCACATGGACATCCTCGGTTTCGGCATGGCCGACGGCGCCGAACTGCGCGTCCACCCGACCGGATCGGCGGTGCTGCGGCTGTCCTGCATGTCCCAGGGCCAGGGGCACGAGACGACGTTCGCCCAGCTGGTTTCCCACGAACTGGGGATTCCCGAGGACGAGGTCCAGATCGTGCAGGGCGACACCGACCAGACGCCGTTCGGGCTCGGCACGTACGGCTCCCGCTCGACCCCGGTGTCCGGCGCGGCGGCGGTGACGGTGGCCCGCAAGGTCCGCGAGCGCGCGCGGCAGGTCGCGTCCGCGATGCTGGAGGTCGATCCCGGCGACCTGGAGTGGGAACGCGGACGCTGGTTCGTCCGCGGCGTCCCCGACCGCGGCCACACGATCCGCGAGATCGCGCTGGCGGCGCACTCGAACCTGGCGCTGCCCGAGGGCGTGGAAGGCCACCTCGACGCGACGACGGTGTACAGCCCGCCGAACCTGACGTTTCCTTTCGGCGCTTACGTTTGCGTGGTCGACGTCGACGCGGAGACGGGTCAGGTGCGGGTGCGCCGGTTCGTGGCGGTGGACGACTGCGGCGTCCGCATCAACCCGGCGATCGTGAACGGCCAGGTCCACCGGGGGCTCGCCGACGGCATCGGGATGGCGCTGATGGAACTGGTCGCGTTCGACCCCGACGGCAACCACCTGGGCGGCTCGTTCATGGACTACCTGCTGCCGACCGCGCTCGAGTGCCCGTCGTGGGAGCTGGGCGAGACGGTGACCCCGTCCCCCCACCACCCGATCGGCGCGAAGGGCATCGGCGAGTCGGCCACGGTCGGCTCGCCGGCGGCGGTGGTCAACGCGGTGGTGGACGCGCTGGCGCCGTACGGCGTCCGTCACGCGGACATGCCCTTGACGCCGGCCGCGGTGTGGCGCGCAATGCGCGGTACCCCGTTGCGTGCTGATCTCGCGGTCTAGCCGTCGGTAGCATCGCGCCATGCCGGTGAACGACGAGCTCGTCCAGAAGTTCCTCGCGGTGGACACGACCGCCCTCTGCGATGTCGACAAGACGACCAGGGTGCTGCACAGCGCGATCCGCGCCCGCTCCGCCCAACATCGGATCTTCGGGCCCGCGTTCACCGTCCGCTGCCGCGACGACTTCCTCGGCGTGCTGCAAGCCATCGAATCGGCGGCGCCGGGCGACGTGATCGTGGTCGACGGCGGCGCGCGCGAGATCGCCCTCGGCGGCGAACTGTTCGCCCGCGGGGCCCTGGCCCGATCGCTCGGCGGCATCGTCGTGGACGGCGGCTACCGGGACATGGCCTACGTCGGCAGCTGCGAACTCCCGCTGTACAGCCGCTTCGTCACTCCGCTGTCCGGCACGGCGTCGAAGCTCGGCGAGCTGCAGGTGCCGGTCACCTGCGGCGGCGTCACGGTGAACCCCGGCGACCTCGTCCTGGCCGACGGCGAAGGCCTCATCGTGGTGGCTCCCGACCGGATCAGTGACCTCCTCGAAGGAGCGCTCGCGATCAAGACGGCCGAAACCGCGGTCATCGACCACCTCGACGCCGGAGGCACCCTCAGCGAGACGTTCGCCCTCGCCGAGCACGTCGGCGCGCTGAGCCGGGGCGAGCCGTCCGCGCTACGGCGCCGGCCTCGCTCCTGAGGTCAGTGCTCAGCGGGCGAGGAGCCCGAGGACCAGCGCGAGCGGCGGCCACACCTCACGTCCGCGACGGGTGCAGGCGAAGGCGCGTTGCCGCACGTCCGGACCGGCCAGCGGGAGCAGCGCGACCCCGGGCCTCGTGGTGCGGCCGGCCGGAAGCAGGCCGACGGCGGGCTCCGGGCCGGTCGCGATGAGGTCCTCCACCAGCTCCAGGCTGTCCGCGCGGTGCGTGACGCGCGGGGTGAACCGCGCCGTCGACGCCAGCCGGCGGATCACGTCTTCGTCGGCGCTGTTGCGGGAGTTGACGATCCAGCCGTGGCCGCGGAACACCTCGAAGACCGCCACGGTGTCCTCGCCCCGCGCACGGACCGCGTCGGCCGCCGGGACGCCGAGGCTCCACCGCGCCGTCCACAGTGGACTGACAGTGACCGCGGGGTCCGTGACGGCCGGGGCAAGGTCGTAGTCGTAGGTGAGGGCGAGGTCGATGTCGTCGGCCAGCAGCGCGGCGAAGGCCTCGTGCGGTTCGTACTCGCTGATCCGCAGCTGCACCCGCGGGTGGTGCTCGGCGAGCGCGGTGGCCGCCGGGAGCAGGGAGCGCCGCACGGCTGTGGCGAACCCGGCGACGCGCACGGTGCCGGCCGGTTCGGCCCCGGGGTCGAGGTCGGCGCGGGCGGCCTCCACGGCGGCGAGGATCGTCACGGCGTGCTCGGCCAGCCGCCGTCCCGCGGGGGTGAGCCGCACGCGACGGCCGTCCGGCTCGAGCAGCGGCGCGCCGGTTTCCTTCGCCAGCACCGCGATCTGCTGCGAGACCGTCGACGTCGTGGTGCCGAGCACATCCGCCACGGCGCGCATCGAGCCGTGGCGGGACAGTTCGAGGAGGAACTGGAGCCGGCGAGTGTCCATGATTCATGAACGATACATCCACGATCGGCACGTGGACACGAACGGTGCGGATCGGTTTTGCTGGGTTCGTGCGCTCCTCCACCCGTACCGGCGCGGCCTTCGCGGTCGCCGCCATGCTCTGCGTCCAGCTCGGTCTCGCCGTGTCCGTCGGCCTGTTCGACCGCATCGGCCCCGAGGGCGCGGCGTGGCTGCGCCTGGCGTGGGCCGGCGTGCTGCTGCTGGTCGTCGTCCGGCCACGGCCGTCGTCGTTCCGGCGGGCGACCTTCCTGGCCTGCTGCGGGCTGGGCGTGGTCACGGCGGGAATGACCATGCTGTTCATGGAGGCCGTCGCCCGCCTGCCGCTCGGCACGGCGAGCGCGCTGGAGTTCCTCGGCCCGCTCACCGTGGCCGTCACGCGCGGCGGCAAGAGGCTGTGGCCCGTCCTCGCCGCGCTCGGCGTCGTGTTGCTGACCGAACCGTGGCGAGGGGGCGCCGACCTGCTCGGCGTCGGCTACGCGCTCGCGTCGGCGGTGTGCTGGGCGGGCTACATCCTGCTGACGCAGCGGGTCGGCGACGAGGTGGCGGGCGTGCGCGGGCTTGCCGTGTCGATGCCGGTGGCGGGTATCGTGGCGACGCTCGCCTACGGGCCCGGCGTGTTCGGGCACCTGACCGGGGAGCTGCTGCTCATCGGCCTCGGGCTGGCGATCCTGCTGCCGGTCGTCCCGTTCAGCCTGGAGATGCTCGCCCTGCGGCGGCTGAACACCTCGGCGTTCGGGACGCTGATGAGCCTGGAGCCGGCCATCGCCCTGACGATCGGGCTCGTGGTGCTCCACCAGGTCCCGCACCTCGCCGCGGCGGCGGGCGTGCTGTTCGTCGTGGCGGCCGGGATCGGCGCGGAACGCACCGGGGCGCGGGAGCCGGTCACGCAGCCGGCCTAGGGGCGCGAACCGCTCGGCCCGAGGGCACGATCGGCTGGTTGAAAAGGCACTGACCGGGGTTCGCGGCCTCCCCACGGACACCGCTTGTTAACTTCAGTGGTGGTCGCTCGGCAGGTGGAGGGGAAGGTCAGCACGTGAGTAATCCGTTGGTCGCGGAAACCAAGGACTCGACGACGGCGTACTCGGGGATCTCCCTGCTGGAATCGGCCGCCGACCTGAAATCCGCAATCGAAAGCGGCGACTGGGCATCGGTCGCGATGGGCGCGGTCGGCACCGCCCTGGATGCGCTCTCGATGGCGATGGATCCCTTCGGTGCGATCCTCGCTGCCGGGGTCGGCTGGCTCATCGAGCACGTCGGACCGTTGAAGGAAGCCCTCAACGGTCTCACCGGCAACGCCGATGAGATCGCCGCGCAGTCGGAGACCTGGAAGAACGTCGCGACCGAACTGGGCAGTGTCGGGGAAGACCTGACCGGGATGGTGAAGGCCGACACCGCGTCCTGGACGGGGAACGCCGGGGACACCTACCGGCAGCGTGCGCAGGACACGGTGACGCTGCTGGAGACCGCGCAGAAGGGTTGCGAGGGTGCGTCCAGTGGTGTGAAGACCGCGGGTGAGGTCGTTGCGGCGGTGCGGGCGCTGGTGCGGGACATCATCGCGGAGCTGATCGGGCATTTGATCAGCTGGGCGTTGCAGGTGGTGTTCACCTTGGGGATCGGGTTGACGTGGGTGGTGCCGCAGGTGATCGGTGCGGTCGCGAAGACGGCGTCGAAGATCGCGGATCTGGTCAAGCGGCTGGTCACCGCCTTGAAGGCGTTGGTTCCGTTGCTCAAGCGGGCCGGTGATTTGTTCGGGGACGCGGCGAAGGCGTTGAAGAACATCAAGCCCGGCAAGGCCGCGCCGCCGGCGAAGAACATCGACATCAAGGGCAACCCCAAAGGCCTGGACGGGCCGAACGGCAAGGGCGGCCCCGACGCACCTCCCCCGAAGACCGACCCGCCACCGAAGGGCGACGACAGCACCACCACCTCCGGCGCGAAGGGCGACAACACCACCCCGTCCGGCGACCACACCCCGCCCAAGACCGACCCGCCGCCCGCGTCCAAGGGCCCCGACGACACGCCGAAGAGCCCGGACCCGACGCCGCCGCCTGCGGCCAAGGGACCGGACGCGAACACCACGCCCTCGGGCACGCCGAAGGGTGATCCCAAGGGCGACGGGTCGCGGATCAAGGACAACAACCCCAAGCCGGACGAGCACACCACGCAGACGAAGGACAAGACCGACTGCGGTGACCCGATCGACGTCGCGACCGGCGCCGTGATGCTGGTGCAGGAGGACGTCTCGCTGCCCGGCGCGCTGCCGCTCGTCATCGAGCGCACGCACCTGTCGTCCTACCGGGCGGGCCGGCTGTTCGGGCCGACCTGGGCCTCGACGCTGGACGAACGGCTCGAGGTCGAGCCGGACGGGCTGCACCTGGCGCTGGCCGACGGCACGCTGCTGCGCTACCCCGTCCCGGCCGGCGTGGAAGCGGTGGTCCCGGAGAGCGGCCCGTACCTGGCGCTGCGCCGGGTGCGCCACGGTTACATCGTCGGCGACCCGCAGTCCGACCGCGTGCGCTACTTCGCGGGCCGGCGCGGGGACGCCACGCTGCCGCTGCGCGCGGTCGTGGACGGCGCGAAGAACCGGATCGTGCTGCGCCACCGCGACGGCGTGCCGGTGGCGATCGAGCACTCCGGCGGCTACCGCGTCGAGATCGACAGCGCCGACGGCCTGGTCACGGCGTTGCGCACCGCGGGTTCGCCCGTCCCGCTGGCGGAGTACGGCTACGACTCCGCGCGCCGGCTGGTCGAGGTCGTCGACGCGGTGGGCACCCCGCAGAAGTTCACCTACGACGCCGACGGCAGGCTCGCGCGCTGGGAAGACGTCAACGGCCGCTGGTACGGCTACGGCTACGACTCCCAGGGCCGCTGCGTGCGCGCCCAGGGCACCGATGGCTACCTGAACACCGGACTCGCCTACGAGCCCGGCGTCACGACCGTCACGAACTCGCTCGGCGCCGTCACCCGCTACCGGCTCGACGAGCGGCTGCGGGTGATCGGGCAGACCGACCCGCTCGGGAACACCGCCAGTGCCGAGCGAGACCGTTTCGGGCGCGTGGTCGCCGAGACCGACGAACTGGGCAACGTCACGCGCTGGGACTACGACGAGATCGGCAACCTCGTCGCGGTGACGCGTCCCGACGGCAGCCGCACGGTCATCGGCTACGACGAGCGGCACCGGCCCACCGCGGTGACCGGACCGGACGGCGCCGGCTGGCGCTACGAATACGACCGGAACGGCAGCCTCGCCCGCGTCGTCGACCCGGCCGGCGCGACGACCTCCTACACCTACGACCCGTTCACCGGCACCGTCGACTCGGTGACCGACGCCCTCGGCGGCGTCACCCGGATCCAGGCCAACGCCGCCGGGCTGCCCCTGCTCATCACCGAGCCGGACGGCGCCGTCCGGCGGTACGGCTACGACGCGCTCGGCAACACCACCAGCGTCACCGACCCGCTGGGCAACACGACCACCCTGGTCAGCGACGCCGCCGGCCACCTCGTGCAGGCGCGCGACGCCGACGGCGCGCTCGAGCGGTTCGCTTCGGCGGCGCAGGGCAGCTTCGAAGAGCGGACGGATCCGCGCGGGGGCGTCACCCGCATCGAGTACGCCCAGTTCGACCTGCCGGTCAGCGAGCGGAGCCCCGACGGGGGAACGCTGAAGTACGGCTACGACACCGAACTGCGGCTCACCTCGGTCACCAACGAACGCGGCCTGGTGTGGCGCTACGAGTACGACGCCGCGGGCCGGAAGGTGGGCGAAACCGACTACAACGGGCGCGTCCTGCGCTACGGCTACGACGCCGCGGGCCGGCTCGTGCTCCGCACCAACGGCGCCGGGCAGACCATCACCCTCGACCGGGACAGCGTGGGCCGGGTCGTGCGGCGCGGCAGCGCCGACGAGGTCGCCGTGTTCACCTACGACGCGGCCGACCGGATGGTGTCGGCGGCCAACGGGCACAGCGAGGTCCGGTTCACCTACGACGGGCTCGGCCGCGTCGTCTCGGAGTCGATCAACGGCCGGGTCGTGGCCTCCCGCTTCGACGCCCTCGGGCGCCGGGTGGGCCGCCGGACGCCCTCGGGTGCGGAGTCGGTCTTCGGCTACGACACCGCCGCGCGCCCGACCGAGCTGGTCACCGCCGGGCGCACCCTGCGGTTCGGCTACGACGCCGCGGGCCGGGAGACGGTGCGCAGACTGCTCGGCGCCGCCGGTCCCGTCGCGGAACTGCGCCAGGACTGGACGCCCACCGGGCAGCTGTCGGCGCAGACCGTGCTCCGCGGCCCGGACACCGTGCAGCGGCGCGAATACGGCTACCTGCCCGACGGCTACCTCGCCGGCGTCAGCGACCTGATCTCCGGGCAGCGCACCCTCGACGTCGACACCGTCGGGCGCGTCCGTGCCGTGCGCGGCCCGCGCTGGCAGGAGGACTACGACTACGACGTGACCGGTGCCGTCACCGGAGCCGGCTGGACCGGCGCGCCCCAGGCCAGTGGCCCGCGCGCCTACACCGGCACCCTGCTCACCGCCGCCGGCCCGACCCGCTACAGCCACGACGGGGAAGGCCGCGTCGTCGCCCGCGAGCGCGGCGGGCAGCGGTGGACCTACGAGTGGAGCGCGGAGAACCGGCTGCTCGGCGTGCGCACGCCGGACGGCACGACGTGGCGCTACCGCTACGACGCGTTCGGCCGCCGGATCGCCAAGCAACGTCTCGACGTGGGCGGCGGTGTCGTCGAGCAGGTCGAGTTCGCCTGGGACGGGCAGCTGCCGGCCGAACAGGTCCACAGTGGACCGGGCCGGCCGCCGGTCGCGACGGTGTGGGAGTACGCGCCCGGCGACCGGGTCCCGCTCACCCAGACCGAACGCGTCCTCGGCGCGAACGGCGGCGACCGGTTCCACGCGATCGTCGCCGACCTGATCGGCTCGCCCGCGGAGCTGGTCGACGACACCGGCGCGCTGGCCGGGCACCTGCACACCGCGCTGTGGGGCCCCGCCGTCTCGGCCGGCGGAGCCGCGAGCACCCCGCTGCGGTTCCCGGGCCAGTACCACGACCCCGAGACCGGGCTGCACTACAACCGTTACCGCTACTACGATCCCGAAACCGGCCGGTACCTCTCGCACGACCCGCTGGGCCTGACCCCTGCGCCGGACTCGCTGGCCTACGTCGGCAACCCGACCGCGATGATCGACCCGCTCGGCCTGGCCCCGACGCGGACCACGCCGTGCGCGGCCGCGGCCGCCCGCGCCCGGGCCCACCCCTACGCCCGGGGGAACTCCGGGCCGTCGACGAGCAAGCGCACGTATCCGGAAAGCACCTACGGCGACAAGAAGGTCGAGCGCAAGCGCCTCGACGACAAGCACGATTACACGATCAACGGCAACAAGACGCACCAGTCCGAGCACGCCGGCGGCTTCGACATCCTGAGCGACAACGGCGGCGCCAAGCTGCCTCGCAAGGAGCAAGGGCCGCTGGAGAACAACGCCTACGCGTACTACGAGGACCTGCCCAACCACCGGTTCCACCCGGGCACGGGCAAGGGCGGCGCCAACCACGACTCGGGGTTCACCAAGGGCGACGTCCGGGACGAGCCCAACGTCACGAAGGACGACAAACTCGGTTACGACGACCGCCTCGGTTCTTACCGGAACGCGCAGCGCAACGCCATCGAAGCCAACGACCCGAGCACCGCGGTCCAGCTCAACCAGCTCGGTTACGGGCACCAGCAGGGTTTCCAGACCCCGGAGACCATCAAAGCCGGCCACCCCGACCCCCACAGCTTCTCCGACAAGGTCTACCACGGGGACGACCCCAACCACATCCACAACAAAGATCACCCGTTGTACGACGAGAAGAAGTCGGACGCGGCGAAGGCCGAGCAGGACCGGCGCGACGAGATCAAGAACGACCCGGACCACGCGGGCCGGAAGGTGTACGACGACGAGCAGAAGCGGATGGACATCGCCGACGACTCGTACCACAAGATGGTCGACGACATGCACTCCAGCGGCGAGGGCATGCGGTACAACCCGCAGGCCGGGCAGGCCGTCCCGGCGGGCGGCCACACGGTGGACGGCACCGGGCACGTGACCACCAAGCCGATCGACAAGTGGGACGCGGCCGAGATGCACGGCGCGCGTGACGCGGCGCGCACGGGCGAATGGCCGGGCTACGGCGGCTTCTACAAGAACCCGACGGCCGACGACTGGGCGGCGCTCGACCGCGGCGACCTCGACCCGCCGTCGCTCAAGGCGATCAAGGACGAGGACATGATGGACCTCACCCCGTGATCGTCGTGCCTTCGCCAGGGAGTCCGGCACGGTGACCGGCCCGGACGCCGCCGTCCTGCCGGACGTGCTCGCCGAGGGGCTGCGGGTGGTGTTCGTCGGCATCAACCCCGGCCTGTCCTCGGCGGCGGCCGGGCACAGCTTCCACACCCCGGGCAACCGGTTCTGGCCCGCCCTGCACCGCGCCGGATTCACGCCCCGGCAGCTGCGCGCCGAAGAGGAGCGGCTCCTGCTGGGCTGGGGACTGGGCATCACCAGCATCGTGCGCCGCCCCACGGCCCGCGCGGCCCAGCTGAGCCGCGCCGAGCTCGTCGCGGGCGGCCACGACCTGGCCGACCGGATCCGGGCGATCCGGCCGCGGTGGCTGGCGATGCTGGGCGTGACCGGCTACCGGTCCGCGTTCGAGACCCCCGGCGCCCGGCTCGGTCCGCAGACCGCGACGATCGGGGGCGCCCGCGTGTGGATCGTGCCCAACCCCAGCGGCCTCAACGCGCACTTCCCGCCCCAGGCGCTCGCGGTCGAGTTCGCCCGGATGCGGGCGGCCGCCGACGTACCCGACCGCTCCGGCATCCTCGGCGACGGCCCGTTCCCCGACCCCGCGAAGCCCGCACCCCGCTGAACCCAGGGCTCGCCGACCGGCCGCGTCGCGGGTCAGCCGCACGGCCTCCCGTCGACGGTGAAGGCCGCCGGACTCGCATTGGTCCCCGTGTAGCTGCCGTTGAAGCCGATCGACACCGAGTCGCCCGGGGCCGGCGAGCTGTTCCAGGGCATCGCCGTGGCGGTCACGTTCGCGCCGGTCTGGGCCCAGGTCGCCGACCAGCCCTGCGCCACCTTCTGGTTGCCCGGGAAGGTGAAGCCCAGCTTCCAGCCGGACCAGGCCGCCGAGCCGGTGTTCTTCACCGTGACCGTCGCCGTGAAGCCGCCGTTCCACGTGTTCGCCGCGTACGTCACCGCGCAGCCGCCCGCCGGGGTGGCCGGCCGGGTGGTGAACTGCACGGCCGGTGAGTCCGGGCTCGGCAGGCCCGCGCCGTTGCGTGCCACCACGACCAGCGTGTACGCGGTCGACGGCGCGAGGCCGGTCAGGGTCGCCGTCGTGCCGGTGACGGTCGTGAGGACCGTGCGGGTCGAGCCGGTCAAGCGGACCACGTCGTAGCTCTTGACGCCGCTCTCCGGGTCCACCGACGCCGCCCACGTCAGCGTGGCGCCGGTGCTCGACACCGCCGATGCGGCGGGAGCGCCGGGCGCGGCCGGGGCCGTCGTGTCCACAGTGGACGACGACTTCTCGGCGGTCCAGCCGGCCAGCCAGGCGAGCGCCGCGTTCCAGTTGATCGCGACCTCGTTCACCGAGTACGCCTGGATGTCGTCGACGAAGCAACGTTGAGGCGCGCAGCCGGTGAGCAGCCGGGCCGCGGTCGGGTCCTGCAGGCCGCTGTTGGGCCCGCCGGACAACGCGCCGGGCGGCGCGGTCGGCAGGGACGCGTCCAGCTGGTGCGCCCAGAACCGGTGGTGCACGTTCCGCACCGGCTGGTCGCCGTGGCCGGAGACGTAGGAGTAGTTCGCCGGGTTGCGGCCGAGCAGGTAGTCCATCGCCGCGAACGCGCCGTCGCGGTACTTCTCCTGCTTGGTGAAGTCGTAGGCCAGGGCGAGCACCACGCCGTTGTTGGCCACCAGGCCGTTCGAGCCCCACTCGTACGAGCCGTCGGCCGTGCGGTAGGGCGCCGGGTAGCCCATGGCAGCCATCTGCGTCAGGTGGCTGTCGGCGGTCGTGGTGATCGCCGCCTTGATCGCCGCGACGTCCGCCGCGGGCAGGTCGGTGGGGGCCACCGCGAGCGTGATGTCGCCGAGCGCGCCGGTCGAGGCCCAGTCGAAGCCGTGCGTGGTGAAGCTCTTCCCGCGGTAGAGCGACGACCCGGTGACGTCGGCGCGGTACGCGCTGTTCCCGGTGGTGGCGAACAGTTCCGCGGCGGCCCAGTAGAACTCGTCGGTCACGCTGGTGTCGCTGTAGGCGCCGCCTCCGGTCCCGTCGTCGGGATCCGCGAGGACGTTCGGGTTGGCCTTCGCCGCCACGTACGCCTTTTCGGCCGCGGCAAGCAGCTTCGCCGAGTACGCCGGGTCGATGGTCCGCCACAGCCGGGACGCCTGCGCGGCGACCGCGGCCATGTTGAGCGTCGCGGCGGTGCTCGGCGGCGACAGCCGGCGCGGCTGGCTGTCCTGGTCGGGCCGGGTGGGCAGGGACGTCCACTGCGCGTCGTGGATCTTGTGGTGCACCATGCCCGCGCCGGGCTTGCCGTCCGGCACCTGCATGGCGAGCAGGAAGTCGACCTCCCAGCGGGCTTCGTCGAGGATGTCGGGCACGCCGTTGGCCCGCTCCGGGATCGCCAGCTTGCCGTCGCCCAGCGCGCTCGCGTCCCCCAGCCGCAGCGCCCGCTCGTACTCGCCGAGCAGTTCCCACGCCGCGATGCCGCCGTTGACGACGTACTTGCCGTGGTCGCCCGCGTCGTACCAGCCGCCGCGCACGTCGAGGGTGTAGCCGCAGTCCAGGTCCGACCGGCAGGGGACGTTGTCGTCGCCCTGGTTCGGTGCCACGTTCACGTGCCCGGCGGGGCGCGCGTAGTCGGCACCGACGTACGCGGCGTCGATCGCGATACCGCTGCGCTGGTGGTAGAAGAACGCCAGCGAGTCGTACCGCAGCTTCTCCAGTCCGCCGGCCGAGATGTCGAAGGGGAAGCTGGTGCCGGACCCGACGCTCAGCGTGTACCCGGTCCCCGGGGTGTCGTAGACGGAGAAGTCGATCTCGTGCACGTTCTCGCCGGAAGCCGCGTCCGCGCCCCGCGGCGTGGTCCGGCCGGTGGCCACCGACGCGCCCGCGGAGTTCTTCAACGTCCAGGTCTGCGCGGCGGCCGAGTCGCTGATCAGCGTGGCCCGCTTGGGCAGGCCCGGCACGTAGCTCTCCTGGTTCACCCGGATGCCGCTGGTCGGCGGCAGGCCGCCGGGCGGGAGCACGCCACCGACGAGGGAGATGTTGTCCAGGCAGACGGTGTTGGCGGCGGCCTGGCCGCCGAACCAGAACGCCAGCTGGCCGTTGCCCGCCGCCGGGAAGTCCAAAGTGGACGTGAAGGTGACCGTGAAGTGCTGCGACGCCGGGGTGACCGTCAGGTCGGTCCGCGAGATCTGCCGGTAGGGCGAAACGGCTTCCCCCGCGACGGCGGAGATCTGCTGGGTGGTCGTCGCGTGCGCGTCGAAAGTCAGGGTGTACGGCTGGCCCGCCTCGAACGGCACCCCGTTCTGGCCGGACAGCGCGTCGTACCCGTTGGCCGTGCCGCCCGGGACGTCGGTGCAGAACTCGCCGCCGGTGACGCGCGCGGTCGTGCCCGACCCGGCCCACCACGGGTCGGAGGTGCCCCCGGAGAAGGTGCCGTTGAGCAGGCGTTCGTAGTCCGCGGCGGACGCGGGCGCCACCGTCAACGCCAGTCCGACCGCCACCGCGGCCGGCAAGGCCAGGCCGGCCCGCAGCTTTCGTGCCCGCATTCGCCATCTCCTCGTCGTCGTTGCCGTGCGATGGTGACCCAGGACTGAGAGCGCTCCCAGGTGAAGGTAACCGGTCCCCCGCGCCCTTGGCAATCACCGGCGAAACTTTCGAGCGATGTAAGGAAAATTGATCACGAGCAGAGTCTTTGCTCGCCGGTTCCGGTGTGGTTTCATCGGGAAGCGGCCCGTTCTGAGAGCGCTCCCAGTGGCCTCCCAGCGCCGTCAACGTCGACAGCACCGTCCGGAGAGGCCTGCTCATGAAACCGACGAAGCGTTCACTAGCCCGCGCAGCCCTCGCTTCGACGCTCCTGGCGGCGAGCGCGTCGCTTCTGCTCGCCACCTCCTCCGCCGGTGCGGCCACGACGCTCGGTGCGTCGGCCGCCCAGACGGGCCGGTACTTCGGCACCGCCGTCTCGGCCGGGAAGCTCGGCGACTCGACCTACGTCGGCATCCTCAACCGCGAATTCTCCATGGTTACCCCGGAAAACGAGATGAAGTGGGACGCCACCGAGCCCAACCAGGGCCAGTTCAGCTACAGCGGCGGAGACCGCATCCTCGACCAGGCGGTGAGCAACGGCAAGCGGGTGCGCGGGCACGCACTGCTGTGGCACCAGCAGCAACCGGGCTGGGCCCAGGGCCTCAGCGGCTCCGCCCTGCGCCAGGCCGCGATCAACCACGTCACCCAGGTCGCCACCCACTACAAGGGCAAGGTCTACACCTGGGACGTCGTCAACGAGGCGTTCGCCGACGGCGGCAGCGGCGGCCGGCGCGACTCCAACCTGCAGCGCACCGGCAACGACTGGATCGAAGCCGCCTTCGGCGCCGCGCGGGCCGCCGACCCCGGCGCGAAGCTCTGCTACAACGACTACAACACCGACGGCGTCAACGCCAAGAGCACCGGCATCTACAACATGGTGCAGGACTTCAAGGCCCGAGGCGTCCCGATCGACTGCGTCGGCTTCCAATCCCACCTCGGCAACTCCGCGCCGAGCGACTACCAGGCCAACCTCAAGCGGTTCGCCGACCTCGGCGTCGAAGTCCAGATCACCGAGCTGGACATCTCCGGGTCCAACCAGGCCGCCGTGTACGGCACCGTCACCCGAGCCTGCCTGGCCGTCGCCCGCTGCGCCGGCATCACCGTCTGGGGCATCCGCGACAGCGACTCGTGGCGCACCGGCGAGAACCCGCTCCTGTTCGACGGCAACGGGAACAAGAAGGCCGCCTACACGAGCGTCCTCGACGCCCTCAACGCCGGCGGCACGACCACGACCCCGACCACCCCGACGACTCCCACCACGCCCACCACGCCCACCACGCCGACGACTCCGTCGGGGTCCGGCTGCACCAGCTCGGTCTCCCTCAACTCGTGGAACGGCGGTTTCGTGGCCACCGTGCGGGTCACCGCCGGCTCCACCGCCCTGTCGGGCTGGTCGGTGACGACGAACCTGCCCTCCGGCGCGGCGGTCACCAACGGCTGGAACGCCGGCCACAGCGGCACCACCGGCAGCGTCACCTGGACCGACGTCGGCTACAACGGCGGCGTCGCGGCCGGGCAGTCCACCGAGTTCGGCTTCCAGGGCACCGGCAGCGCCGACGGTCTCACCTCGGCCTGCGCCGCAAGCTGATCCCCTCGGCTCCCGCCCACGACCGCTTCCAAAGCGTCCACTGTGGACACGGTCGCGGGCGGTAGCCGGCACCTGCCGCTCGGGAAGGCCGGGCGGTTCCGGCGGCTCGCCCGCTAGGCCGTCCGGCCCAGCGCCGCCACCGGCTCGACGGCACCGGGCTCGCCGAGCTTGTCGCCCTTGCGATAGCCACCGAAGATCAGTCCGAGCACCAGGATGGCGAGGATGACCAGCAGGACCCACAGCCACACGGACTTGCGCACGAAGCTTCCCCTTTTCGGAGATCCGACCACGTAGGCGGATCACGGTACCGCCGCGCCCGCTTGACCGCGCAGCGGACTGGGTAACCTTCCCGGCATGGGCGCATGGGGCAAGCGACTCGTCGCGATCGGCGTGGCAGTGGTCCTTCTGGCGGTGGCGGTACTGGTCGCGTCGGCGGTGCACCTGTTACCGCAGCTGCGCAACCCGTTCGCCGAGAAGACCGAGGAGCGCTCCGGGCCGGTGCTGCTTCAGTCGATCGTCGAGCTGTCGCGCTACGAGGCGGCCAGCGGCTCGTTCCAGGTGGTCGTCGACATCAAGACCAGCTCGATCCTGCCCAGCTTCCTGGTGGGCAGCGACACGCTGTTCATCGGCGTCGGCACGGACAACGCCTACGTGGACTTCTCGCGGCTGAAGGGCGACGCGGTCCAGGTCTCCGACGACCGCCTGTCCGCCACGCTCACCTTGGCGCACGCCCAGCTCGAGCCGGCGACCCTGGACACCAAGGAGTCCTACGTCTACGCGCAGCAGCAGGGCCTGTTCACCCGGATCAACGACTTCCTCAGCGGGAACCCGAACTCGCAGCAGGCGCTCTACCAGCTCGCCCAGAAACAGATCGAGGGCGCGGCCGCGAAGAGCACGCTGATCGCCGACGCGGAACGGAACACCAAGGCGATGCTGGTCGGTCTGCTGCAGTCGCTCGGCTTCAAGAACGTCACGGTGAACTACGCCGCCAACACCGGCTGAACCCGGGGTCAGGCGCAGTACCGGGCGGTGAACTCCGACGTCCCGGAGCCGGCCGCGATCCGCGTCCCGGTCGGCAACGTGACCGTGGCCGTCGTGTTGGCCGGCACGGTCACCGTGAGGTCGAAGCGGCAGCCGCTCTGCGTCCACTCCGACGCGACCACCCCGCGGACCGTGTCGATCGACGCCGCCACGTGCCCCAGTCCGGCGGGCACCCGCGGGACGATCGCGATCGTCGCGTACCCCGGCGTCGCCGGCGTGATCCCGGCGAACTGCGTGTAGAAGGCGGCGTTGATCCCGGCGAACATCGCGTGGTCGTGGGTCTCCATGCCGGACTCGTACGTCCACTGCTCCCACGGCGTCGTCGCGCCGCGGCCGATCTCGTACCCGAAACCCGGGTAGGACTTCTGGCGGAGCACGGTCAGGGCGACGTCGATCCGGCCGGCTTTGGCGAGCGCTTCGGGCAGGTAGCGGGTCCCGAAGATCCCGGTGTCGAGGTGGCCGCCGTCCTTGTTCAGGATCGTGTCGGCGAGCTTCGCGCCGACCGCGGCGACCTTGTCCGGCGGCACCAGCCCGAAGGCGAGCGGGAGGACGCTGGTCGTCTGCCGGCCGTCGCCGTAGGTGGCGCCGTCGAGGAAGTGCGCGTTGAACGCGGTGGCGATCGCGGTCGCGAGGCCGGCGAAGTGCGCTGCGTCGCCGGTGTTCCCGAGTGCCTGTGCGGCTTTCGCGACGTCTTCGGCCTGCCGGTAGGACAACGCGGTGTTGACCAGCGAGCGCTCGCTGAAACACGCTCCGGCCGACGGGTTCCCCTGTCCCCCGCCGGCGTTCGGATCGGGCGGGCACCAGTCGCCGAACCCGCGGTCTTCCGGCCAGACGAAGCCCGGGTACGCGGCGGCGTTGGTGTCCACGAACGCCTTCATCGCCGGGTAGGCGGCGGCGAGCCGGCCGAGGTCGCCGTACTGCTCGTAGAGCGACCAGGCCAGGTCGACCGAGCCGCCGCCCATGTCCGGCAGCTGGGCGTTGCCGTCGTCGCTGGGCAACGCCGTCCCGGGCGGCAGGTCGAGCAGGTACTTGCCGTAGAAGGTGTCCATGCCGAAGTCGAGGACGGACGCGTCGTGGTAGGCCTGCACGTCCATGCCCGGCGGCGTCCGCTCGTCGCGGACGGGGTTGTCCGTCGGCAGGCTCATCGAGTTGTTCAGCACCGCCCGCCGGTTGTTCGCCCAGATCGCGTTCAGCAGCGGGTCGGACGTCTCGACGTGCCCGGTGGCGGCGACGTCGGCGTGCACGACCCGGCCGGCGACGCTGCCGAGGTCCGGCTCCCCCGGGAAGCCGGTGAGCTCGAGGTAGCGGAAGCCGTGGTAGGTGAACCGGGGCTCGTAGACCTGGACCCCGCGCGCGGTGCCGAGGGTGTAGGAGTCGGTCGACGCTGCGTTGCGGTTGGTCGTGGTGTCGAGCGTCCCGTCGGCGGTCAGCTCCTCCGCCGTGCGCATCCGCACGGTCGTGCCGGCCGGCCCGGCGACACGCAACTGCGCCCAGCCCGCGAAGTTCTCCCCGAAGTCGTAGACGTACACGTCCGGACGCGGCTGCGTCACCGCCACTGGCCTCACCGTGCGAACCACCCGGATCGGCGGCGCGGTCGACCCGGTGAGCGACGGCCCGGGTGCGGTCGTGGCCCGCACCGGGTGCCAGGCCGAGTCGTCGAAGCCCGGCCGGTCCCAGCCGTCCTGCTGAAGCCGGGCGTCGTAGCTTTCGCCCGCGTAGAGGTCGTTGGCCGTCACCGGGCCGTCCGACCACCGCCAGGACTCGTCGGTGGTGATCGTCCGGCGGGTCCCGTCCGCGAAGGTGACGACCAGCGCCACGATCCCCTGCTTCGGCCCGGTCCAGCGGAACCCGTACTGGCTGAAGCGCGGCCCGTACCCGTTGCCCAGCCACAGTCCCGCCGCGTTCCGTCCGATGTGGACCTGGCTCGTCACGTCGAAGGAGTCGTAGAGGGCGCGCCGGTCGTACGGCGTGCTCCCCGGCGCCAGCACCTGGTCGCCGACCTTGCCGCCGTTGAGGTGCAGTTCGTAGAAACCGAGGCCGTGGACGTAGGCCCGGGCGCTCGCGACGGGCTTGTCCAGGGTGAACTCGTCGCGCAGCAGCGGCGCGTCCGGCGACTGGGCGAGCAGCAGCGGGTCGCCCTGGGGTTCGAGCTTCCCGTCGGTGACCGTGGCGCCGGGGAACCGGGCGTCCGGGGTGGCCGAAAAGTCGTCGGAGAACAACGGCGTGCCGTCGAGGCCGTGCACGGCCAGGTTGTCGTAGGCGGCGGCTTCCGGTGTGCCCTGGCTGACCGAGGTGCGGAACCCGATCGTCCCCACGCGTACCGCGTCGACCGTCCGGGAGTCCACTTCGGTCCCGTCGATCGCCGTGACGACGGTGCTCCCCCGCGCTTCGATCCGCAGGTGGTGCGGCGCGCCGGCGGTCTGCGGGGTGATGACGGCACTCAGGTCGGTCTCCCCGAGCAGCGCGAACGATCCGTGGCTCTTCGCGTGCGGCCGCAGCAGCACCTTGCCCGGCGTGGTGGCGGCGTTCACCTGCCACATCAGGAAGTCGTCGGGGCCGGCGGCCCGGAAGACCACGCTCGCGGCCGCGGCCTTGATCGTGAAGTCGACGTCCAGGACGAAGTCTTGCCAGGCGTAGGCCCCGCCGGTGTCCGGCGTGATCCACTCGGCCCCCGCCCAGTCGGCCGGCCGCGCGGGCCCGGTCTCCCACCACGCCGTTCCGGCCGTGGCCGGAGTTCCGCCGCGGGCGCCCCACACTTCGACGGTCCAGTAGTTCCGCTGCCCGGCGACCCCGGCGGGCCCGCGATAGGGCACCGCGACGGACTCGGCGCCCGCGACCCGGCCGCTGTCCCAGACGTCGGCCCGGTGCTCGGTGAGCAGGCGGGGACTGCTCGCGACGAGGATCCGGTACGCCGTCTGCCGTTCTCCGGGCCGGGCGGAGCGCAGCTTCCAGCTCAACGACGGGGTGTCGCCCGCGGACAGAGGGTCGACGACGTTGTCGGTGCGCAAGTCGAAGGCCTGAAGCGCCTCATCGGGCCCGGCCGCACTCGCGGACGGCGCCGCGAACGACGTCGCCGTCAACGCGGCGAGGAGAGCGAGCAGGACTCGTGCGCGACAACCGGCCATGACCGCTCCACCCACCCGACTTGAAACGATTCAAGGGAGGGTAGCACCGGAGCGGCGGGTCTCACCGGTTGTCCACGGGACAGGAAAGTGCCGGGGCCCGGTCACTGGTGCAGGCGCTGGGTCCAATCCTCGGGCACCCGCTCGGCCGGTCCCGGCGCGGTCTGGGCGAGCGGGCGGTGTCCGGGCCCGGTGAGCTCCGGACCGGACTCGTACATCGCCTGCTCGCCGTAGTCCCAGAACCACTCTTCGCCGGGTTCGAAGCTGCGCACGAACCGGTGCCCCGCGGCCGCGGCGTGGGCGCTGGCGTGCTGACCGGGCGAGGAGTCGCAGCACCCGATGTGGCCGCACTCGGCGCAGCGCCGGAGGTGGAACCACCAGCCCTGCGGGTCCGCGGCTTCGCAGTCCGCACAGCCCGTGCCGCTGGGCGGCACCGTGGGATCTACGCCTTGCATGCGAACTCCTCTGCTCGGGGGCGGCGGGCCGTGCCGCGGGACAAGCCCGACTCTAATCCGAACCGTCATCAGGCGCTCCCGGCCACCACCTCGGCCGGGTCCGCCAGGTCCACGTCGCGGCTTTCGCGCAGGACGAGCACGCACACCACCGTGAGGAGGCAGCAGGCCGCGATCACCGTGGAGATCACGGCCGTGCCCGAGCCGGCGACGGCCGCGAACACCACCGGGCCGACGCCCGCGCCGAGCCCGGCGATCTGGTAGCCGAGCGACGCGCCGGTGTAGCGGCTGCGGGTGGCGAACAGTTCCGTATACAGCGCGGCCAGCGGCCCGTACATCGCCGGGTGCGCGATCGACTGCCCCAGCACGACCGCCAGCGTCAGCAGCGCCGCCGAACCGCTGTCGATCAGCGGGAACAGCAGGAACCCGACCACGCCCATGGCCACCGCACCGGCGATGACCACCGGACGTCGTCCGACGCGGTCGGACAGCGCCGAATAGCCGATGATGCCGATCACCGCGCCGACCGAGGACACCGTGATCGCGTTGAGCACGGTCTGGCGCGGAAAACCCGCGTGGACGGCGTAGGACAGGAGGTAGGTGGTGAGGGTGCCTTGCGCGACGAAGGCGCCGAAGCCCACGCCGATCGCCAAGAGCAGGTTCTTCGGGTGGTGGCGCAGTACCTCCAGCAAAGGGGCACCGGCCGTTCGGCGGGCGGCGGCGAAGACCGGGGTCTCGTCGACCTTCAGCCGGATGAACAGGCCGATGGCGAGCAGCACGACGCTGAGCAGGAACGGCACGCGCCAGCCCCACGAGAGGAACTGCGCGTCGGTGGTCACCGCGCCCATCAGCGTGAGCAGCAGCGTGGAGACCACCATCCCGCTCGGCGCCCCGGCGTTGGTGAAGCTCGCCCACAGCCCGCGGCGGCTGGTCGCGTGCTCGGCCGACATCAGCACCGCGCCGCCCCACTCGCCGCCGACGGCGATGCCCTGCAGCACGCGCAGCACGATCAGCAGCACCGGCGCCCACACGCCGATCTGCGCGTAGGTGGGCAGGACGCCGATCAGCGTGCTCGCGATGCCCATCATCGACATCGTGATCACGAGCATCCGCTTGCGCCCCAGCAGATCGCCGAAGTGCCCGAAGATGATCCCGCCGATCGGCCGGGCCAGGTAGCCGGTGGTGAAGGTGCCGAGGCTGGCGATCGTGCCGAGCACCGGATCCAGGTTCGAGAAGAAGACCTTGGTGAAGACCACCGCCGACGCGGTGGCGTAGAGGAGGAAGTCGTAGTACTCGATCACGCTGCCGAAGTAGCTGGAGAGCACCGCGCGGCGCAGCTGCGCCCGCGAGCGGAGGTTTTCTGCCATCGCGTCCTGCCTCGTCGCCGACCCCACGTGACCCGCGTCACGCCGCGACGAACGTTAAGCACTTTGGTAACCACCGTCAAGACACTGCCCAACATCAGGCGGGCTTATGCTCGCGGCGTGAGTGATCCGGCCGTCTCCGCCGCCGAAGACATCGGCGCCGACACCCCGCGTCCGCAGACGCTGTTGCTCACGTTCTTCGGCGGCCACGTCCTCGACCGCGAGATCCACGTCGCCACCGCGAGCGTGCTCGACGTGCTGGACCGCGTCGGCGTCTCCGAGCACGCCACCCGGTCCACGCTGAGCCGGATGGCGCGGCGCGGCCTGCTGAACCGGGTCCGCCGCGGGCGCCACGTCTACGTCGGCCTGACCGAACGGTCGCGGGCGATCCTGCACGACGGCGAGCGGCGCATCTGGCGGGCCGGCGCGGTCAACGGGCAGTGGGACGGCACCTGGACGCTGCTCGGGTTTTCGATGCCCGAGTCGTGGCAGCGCCAGCGGCACGCCCTGCGTTCGAGGCTGCTGTGGGCCGGGTTCGGCAGCCTGCAGGGCGGTCTGTGGATCGCGCCGGGCGAGGTCGACCCGGTCCCGCTGCTCGACGGTCTCGGCGCCGACGGCCACGTCAAGGTGTTCCAGGCCCGCGCGCTGCCGCCGACGGAGGTCGCCGGGATCGTCCGGGAGGCCTGGGACATCGACCGGCTGGCCGGGCACTACCGGGCGTTCCTGGCCCGCTGGCAGGACCCTGCGGCGCAGGCGCCGGACCGCCTCGCCCGCGACCTGCTCCTGGAGTCCGACTGGCTGCAGACCATCCGCACCGACCCCCGGCTGCCCCGGGAACACCTGCCGGCGGACTGGCCCGCCGAACCCGCCCAGGAGCTGTTTTACGCGCTCAGCAAGGAGTTGAGACCCGCCGCCCGCGCCATCGCGGCCGACATCCTCGACTCGATCACCGACGAGCAGGCCGACGCCTGATGCCGGTTCCGGTGCGGCGAGGGCACCGGAACCGGCATCGGGCTACCGGCGTCTCACACCTCAGGAAGTGCTGCAGCTGACGCTGGGCCAGTTCCAGTTCCCGTTGTGCTGGATGGTGACGCCCCAGTTGTTGCCGTTCCCGTTGGGCGTGGCGACCAGGACCTGGCTGCTGGGCCAGGTGGCGTTGATGTTCCAGGTCGAGCTGATCCTGGCCGGGCTCGGCACGGTCATGGTGACCGTCCACGAGTTGGAGCCGCTGACCGAGACGTTGAGGTTGTACCGGTCGTTCCAGGACTGTCCCGCCGACAGCGCCGCGGAACAGCTGCCGCCGCCCGGAGTCGTCGTCGGGGTGGTCGGTGTCGTGGGATTCGTGGGTGTCGTCGTCGGTGTCGACGTCGTTCCGCCGGCGTTGAGGGCGTTCAGCACCGAGTTGTAGGCGGACTTCTTGTTGCCGTTGCCGTCGAACAGGAGCGGGCTTTCGCCGGAGCGCCAGGAATCGCTGTCCCGCACGCCCCACACGGTGATGCCGACGCACCGCGCGACGTTCATGCACGCCTGGGTCAGCGCCGAGTACTGCGACGTCGAGGCGTTCGTGACGTCGACCTCGGTCAGCGCCACGTCGACGCCGAGCGCCGCGAAGCTGGAAATCGTGGTCTGGAGGCTGCTCGGGACCGAGCTGCCGCCGGTGAAGTGGGCCTGCAGGCCGACGCAGTCGATCGGCACGCCGCGGGACTTGAAGTCCCGCACCATGTTGTAGACGCCCTGGGTCTTGCCGTAGTTCCAGTTGTCGATGTTGTAGTCGTTGTAGCAGAGCTTGGTCGACGGGTCGGCCGCGCGCGCGGTCTTGAACGCGACCTCGATCCAGTCGTTGCCGGTGCTCTGCAGGTTCGACGAGCGGCGGCTGCCGTCTTCGTTGAAGGCTTCGTTGACCACGTCCCAGTAGGCGAGCTTGCCCTGGTAGTGGGCCATCACCTTCTGGATGTGGTTGATCATCGCGTTGCGGAGGGTGCTGCCGCCCATGCTCTGCATCCAGCCCGGCTGCTGGGCGTGCCAGGCCAGCGTGTGCCCGCGGACCTTCGCACCGTGCCCCACCGCCCAGTTGTAGATCTGGTCGCCGGACGAGAAGTTGAACTGGTTCTGGTTGGGCTCGGTCGCGTCGGGCTTCATCTCGTTCTCGGGCGTCACCATGTTGAATTCGCGCGCGGCGAGCGTGGTGTAGGCCGAGTTCCCGAGTTTGCTCGCGGCGATCGCGGTGCCGAAGTACCGGCCGGACTGGGCGGCCGCGGCCCCCAGCGTACTGGCCGCGGCATCAGCGCCGGGCGCCGTCACCAGGACGGCTGCCGTCGCGGCGACGGTGCCCACCGCCGCGAGCACCCGGCCGGTCGTGGACCGCCACCACCGTTTGCCGCGCGGGCCTGACGAACGTTCTGCCATCCGTGGTCTCCTTCCGGGCGCTCACCTACTCCGGCAGCAGAACACGGCGTTGATCGGCCGGGCAAAGAGTTTCGATCGAGTTTCGGGCCGTTCCCGCGGCTTCCGGTGGAGCGGCCGGCGAAGCCGGCAGGCGGGCGGGCTGCCCACACCCCGTCACGCGCAGCGGGCGGCCTCCCTCGCCGGAAGGCCGCCCGCGCACCGGGTTTCAGTGCGTGCAGACGAAGCTCGAAGCCCGATTCGGATCGCCCGCGCGGTACCGGGGCCAGTCCGGGTACGCGCAGAGCGGCCGCGTGCGGTTGTGGCTGGTGTCCGCCACCACCGCGTTGGCCGGCGGCTGCCCCCGGTCGACCCAGTGCTCGAGCGCCGACAGCGAATCCCAGCTCGCCGTGACCGCCGGCGTGCCGAAGTTGGCGTGGTTCGCTCCCGGCACGACGTAGTACCGCAGGAAGGTGTCGGTCGCCCGGGGACCCAGCACGTCGCGCACCCGCTCGTAGTAGTCACTGGTCGAGTAGGGCGAAACCAGCTCGTCGGCGGCTCCGTGGAGCAGGATCAGCTTGCCGCCGGCCCGGGCGAACGGGCGCAGGTCCGCGTTGTTGCGGTCCTCGATCGTGGACAGCGCGCTGATGCGGCCGAGCCACTTCCCGGGGTGCCGGGGATCGATGTCGAGCGAGTTCCGCTGCGGGTCGCGGGTCAGGAAGTACTTGACCCACTGGTCCCAGTACTGCATCCCGTAGCCGCTCGTGACGGGCATGGGGTTGGCCGGTGCGGTGGTGCCGAACCCGAGGAACGGGGTCCGCATGTCCGCCCCCGAGAGGAACGGGAAGCCCGGGTACTGCGTCTCGCCGCTGGCGACCCGGTACGGCCACCGGAACGGCGAAGACATGGCTTTCACCGCCCCGATCTGCGCGTCCGACAGGCAGGCCGGACCGGCGTCGGTGCCGCCCGGGCAGCGGAGCGAACGAGGATCGAAGTGGCACCCGCCCGGGTTCGAGACGACCCCGTCCTTCAGACCGTCCGATCCGTCACAAGCGTTGATGACGCTGGTGTACAGGAGCGTCTGCTTGTCGACGCCGGGGAACGCGCCGGGGCGCGACAGGACCTGGGTCAGGTAACCGAGGTCGAGGATCTCGGCGAGGTTGTTCCAGGCGGGGTAGGCGGCGATCACGCCGTCGAACGCCGTCGGCCACCGCTGGGCGACATTGAGCGCTTCGCGGCCGCCGGTCGATCCTCCGGCGAAGAAGACCTCGGCGGGCGCCGCCGCGTAACCGCGCCGGATGAGGAACAGGCTCGCGTCGAGCGTCTTCTTGAGGGCGTCACCGGCGGCGAAGTTCGTCAGGGCCTCGTCGTTCGCGCCGAACGAGCCGTCCAGTGACGGCGGGGCCGCCGGGTTCTGCTGGTGACCGGAGTCGCTCGCGAACGTCGCGTACCCCCGGGCCAGCGGCACCGGTTGGTCCACCGGGCCGAACGGCACGTTCGACGCCGGATCGGGGGTGGTGCCGTTGTAGCCGCCACCACCGAACATCAGTGCCTTGTGGTTCCAGTCCTCGGGCAGGTCGAGGCGCATCTTGATGGCGGGCGCGGCCGGGTCGACGGGAAAGAGGTCGGCGTCGACCTGGCAGTACCGGATCGTCTTGCCGCTGACGACGGCGGTCGTGACCGAGGCCGCCGTGACGCGGCCGCCGGTGGTCGGCAGGCTCATCGCCGACGCCGGGATCTTCAGCTCGTTCAGCGCTCCGCACCCGGCCACCGTCGCGGACGCGGACGCGGGTCCGGCCACGGCGGTCGCCACCAGGAGCGTCATGGCCGGCACTGCGAGCCGGCGGGTGGTCTGCTTCACTCCGGCCTCATTTCCCCGCGTAGAGGTGCGCGCCCGGGATCGCGTCGGCGTCGGCGCGGACCTCGGCGGTGTTCGTCTCGGGCAGGAACCACGCGCTGGCGAAGGTGATCAGCCCCATCAGCGTGATGTAGGCGGCGACCGGCACCGTGCTCCCGGTGTTCGCGATGAGTGCGGTCATGAGGAACGGCGTGCCGCCGCTGACGATGATCGCGGACAGCTGGTACGCCAGGGACGCGCCCGAATAGCGGACGCCGGGTGCGAAGAGCTCGCCGAGGAAGCTCGCGATCGGGCCGTAGGTGAGGCACTGGAACACGAAACCCACGGTCACCGCGACGAAGATCAGCGGGAGCGAGGCGGTGCCGACGAGCCCGAAGTACGGGAAACCCCAGGCGGCGACGCCCAGGCCACCGATCAGGATCAGCGGCCGGCGCCCCACCTTGTCCGAGAGGTACCCGGACCACGGGATGGTCCCGAGCATCGCCACGGAGCTGAGCAGCACGACCGCGAGCAAAGAATCCCGCTTGAGCCCGAGGGAACCGGTGCCGTAGCTCAGCAGTCCGGAGATGCTGACGTAGAACAGGCTGTTGGTGGCGGAGAGGAGCCCGCAGCCGAGCAGGATGGTGCCCCACTTGCTGCGCAGGACCTGGGCCAGCGGAGCCCGGACCACCGCGCCCGCCGGCTTCGACGTTTCCCGTTGCAGCTCACGGAACTCCGGCGTGTCCTCCACCTTGGCCTGGATGTAGAGGACCACCGAGAACATCACGACGCTGAGCAGGAACGGGATGCGCCAGCCCCAGCTGAGGAACGCGGCGTCGGGCATCAGGCCGCTGGCCGCGACGAAGATCAGGTTCGAGAGAATCACGGCGACCGGAACGCTGGTCTGGCCGAAGGTTCCGGCGAATCCACGGCGTTTCGGGCCGGCGGACTCGGTGAGCAGGAGCACGATGCCGCCCCACTGGCCACCGGTGGCCAGGCCCTGGATGAAGCGCAGGATGACCAGGAGGGTCGGGGCCAGCGCGCCGACGCTCGCCGCGGTGGGCAGGCAGCCGATCAGGAAGGTCGCGGCCCCCATCACCGCCAGGCAGGCGACGACGACCGGCTTGCGCCCGTACTTGTCCCCGAGGTGCCCGGCGAGCACCCCGCCGACGGGCCGCGCCACGAAACCCGCCCAGAAGGTGCTGAACGCGAGGAGAGTTCCGGTCAGCGCCGAGGAGTGCGGGAAGAACACCTTGGGGAACACGAGGGCGGCCGCGGTGCCGTAGAGGAAGAAGTCGTACCACTCGATCGAGCTGCCGATGAGCCCCGCGGCCAGCAGCTTGCGGAAGCCCCGGCGTCGATCCGGGGACGAGCCGGCGTCGGCGTGGCCGGGCTGTCCTTCGGGTTGGGTGAGGGGAATTGCCATGGATGCCGCCTTCGTCGTTGAGCGCAGCCCGGTGATGGCGGTCATGTTAGGGCGCCGTTACGCTGGGGTTGAGGTGTGGACCACCCACTCCTGCCGCCGGATCGGTGGCACTTTCGTCCACCCACGGCCGAAGAGGGGATGGCACTGTGGCCAGCGGATCCGGTTCCGCGGAGACGCGCCGGCAGCGGGAGCTGGCGTCGTTGTACGCGACCGTCAAGTCGCTCACCGCGCTGGGCGGGCTCGACGAGGTCCTGCAGTCGATCGTCCACCACGCCCACGACCTGATCGGCACGGACTTCACGTACCTCTCGCTCGTGGGCGCGGACGGCAGGCTCTCGGCCAGGGCGTCGGAGGGCACGGTCTCCCCCACCTTCCTCGCGGCGGGCATCCCGGCCGGGGTGGGACTGGGCGGCAAGGTGCTGGCCTCCCGGAGCCCGCACTGGGTGCGCGACTACGCCGGGTCGACCCTCATCGAGCACGACCGGGACTTCGACCGCCTGGTCACCACCGAGAAGCTCGTCGCGCTGCTCGGGGTGCCCCTGGTCATCCGGGGCGAAGCGGTGGGCGCCCTGTTCGCCGCGGACCGCTCCGAGCGCTCCTTCCAGGCCGACGAGATCGCGCTGCTGAACGCGTTCGCCGATCACGCCGCGGTGGCCCTCGACAACGCCCGCCTCTACGAAGCGAGCCGGACCGCCCTGCAGGAGCTGCGGGTGGCGTACCGGAAGAGCGAACGGGCGCAAGCGATCCACGAAGCGCTGACGGGTGCCGTGCTGGGCGGCGGGACACCGGGCGACGTCGCGCAGCTCCTCGCCGACCAGCTGGGCGGCAGCATCACGCTCGTCGATCACACCGGCACCGCGGTCGTGCGCAGGGACTCGGCGTCGAGCCCGTGCCCGGGTCCGCCGGAGGCCGAGCTGGCCGGTGCCGTCGAGGACGCACGACGTTCGGGCCGTTGCACGTTCTCCGCCGGTGCCGATGGTGCTTCCCTCAGCGTCGCGGCGATCCAGGCGGGCGACAGCTACCTCGGCGCACTGGCGTGGAGCCGGAAGTCCGCCGGCGACGACGTCCCGGACGCGATGGACCTGCGCACGATCGAGCGGGCCACCCACATCCTCGGGCTGCTCATCCTCAAGGAGCGGGCCGTCGCCGACGCCGGCGAGCGGCTGAGCGGCGAGCTCCTGACCGAGCTCATGATCGGCGGTCCCGGGATCAGCACGGCCCAGCGCGCCCGCACCCGCGCCCGCAACATCGACGTCGACGCCCTGGACCTGGTCCTCGTCGCGGACTCCCCCACGGTGCCGCCGACCGATCTTTCGCGCCACCTGCACGACATCGCCCGCGGCCGGGCCGGGCTGGCGGGCGAGCACCTGGGCCGGGCCACGCTGATCCTCCCCGGCGGGGACGACGAGCAAACCGTCGAAGAAGTCCACAGTGGACTGCGACGCACGCTGGGCGGCCCGCTCGTGGTCGTCGGGGAACGGGCGGTCGACCACGACTGGGCCCGCGCCTTCGCCCTCGCCAGGCGCTGCGCCGCGGTGGTGCGCGCGCTCGGCCACACCGACCTGGGCGCCACGACGCGCCGGTACGCGCTGTACGCCATGGTCTTCGACCCCGAACGGGCCGGCGAGCTCGACCGCTTCCTCGCCGCCTCCATCGGCGCGCTCCTCGACCACGACGAACGGCGTGGCACCGGTCTCGTCGATACCCTCAGTGCCTACTACGCCCACCACGCCAACGTCGCGGCGACGGCCCGGGCACTGCACCTGCACGTCAACACCCTGCTCAAGCGGCTCGACCGGGCCGGCACCGTCCTCGGCCTCGACTGGCGTCGCGAGAACGACCTGGAACTGCGGCTCGGGCTCCGGCTGCACCAGCTGCGGGCGAGCACCACCACGCCGTCGTGAGGCGCCTCAGGCGATCCGCGCCGAGTCCCGCAGGGCGATCTTCGAGAGCTTGCCGGTGCCCGTCTTGGGCAGCGTCGCCAGGAAGACGAACTCGTCGGGCAGCCACCACTTGGCGACCATCGGCGTGATGTGCGCCAGAAGCTCCTCGGCCGTGGCGGCACTGCCTTCGCGCAGGGCGACGTAGGCGACGGGGCGTTCCATCCACCGCGGGTCCGGCCGGGCGATCACGGCGACTTCGACGACGTCGGGGTGCGAGGCGATGGCACCCTCGAGCTCGACCGACGAGATCCACTCGCCGCCGGACTTGATCAGGTCCTTGATCCGGTCGACGAGCCGCAGGTAGCCCTCGGCGTCGATGGTGGCGAGGTCGCCGGTGCGCAGCCAGCCGTCGCCGGTGAAGCTGCCGGCGGAGTCCACCCGGAAGTAGCCGCCCGCGACCCAGGGGCCGGCGACCTGCAGCTCGCCGACGGCCTCGCCGTCGCGCGGCAGCTCCCGGCCCGTCTCGACGTCGACGATCCGTACGTTCACCAGCGGCAGCGGCTGGCCCTGGGCGGCCCGCACGGCCAGCTGCTCGGCCTCGCTCGCGTCCCGGTGCTGGGTGCGCGTACCCCCGATGACCCCGACGGGGCTGACCTCCGTCATCCCCCAGGAATGCGTGATGGGGACGCCGAGCGCGGCGCGGTAGGCCTCCGACAGCGCCGGGGGGACGGCGGAGCCGCCGCCGAGCAGGAACCGCGTGGCGCTCAGGTCGTGCTCCCGCAGGTGCGGAGCCATGCTCGTCCAGACCGTGGGCACCGCCCCGGCGACGGTCACCCGCTCGGCCGCCATCAGCCGCAGCAGGTGCGCCGGGTCCGAGGACGCGCCGGGCAGGACCAGCGAGGCGCCCGCCATCATCGCGCCGTAGGGCAGGCCCCAGGCGTTGGCGTGGAACATGGGCACGATCGGCAGCACGACGTCGCTCTCGCAGAGGCCGATGAGGCCGGCCGCGAGCGTGCCCAGGCAGTGCAGGACCGTCGAGCGGTGGCTGTAGAGCACACCCTTCGGCGACCCGGTCGTCCCGGAGGTGTAGCAGAGCCCCGAAGCCAGGTTCTCGTCCGCGAGCGAAAACGCGTCCTCGAACGAGCCGGTGAACGGCTCGGCCGCGGCGATCAGCTCGTCGTAGTGCGCGATGCGGGGGTCCGCCGGGATCGCCGTGTCGGTGCCGTCGGGCAGCACCACCCAGTGCCGCACCAGCGGCAGCCGCCCGGCGCTCGGCCAGATCCGCGGCAGCAGCGCGCGATCGACGAACACGACGTCGTCTTCGGCGTGGTTGACGATGTACTCGAGGTGTTCCGCCGACAGCCGGATGTTGATCGAGTGCAGCACCCGCTTGGTGGCCGGCACCCCGAGGTAGAGCTCCAGGTGGCGCCGGCTGTTGCTCGCGAAGGTGGCGACCCGGGCACCGGCCGGGACGCCGAGGGTGTCCAGCGCGGTGGCGAGGCGCCGGGTGTGGCCGGCGACCTCGGCGTAGGTGAGCCGCTCGGCATCGGCCGTGACGACCGGCTTGTGCGCGAAGAGCCGCTCCGCGCGGTCGAGGATGTGGGCGATGGTGAGCGGCCGCGGCTGCATCAGCCCGGCCAAGTCCTCGCCTCCGCGAGCGGCTCCGGGGACGCGCGCTTGTCCAGGCATGGGTCTGCTCTTTCGGTCGGCGGGTCCGGCCCCGGAGACGGGCCCGGCTCTCGGTCACTTTAAGTGCGCTTTCCGGGCGGAAGAGAGGTGAGAATCTTCCACTGATCCACCCGCACCGGCGGTGATTAACCACACCGTCAGCCGAGGGGGATCCGTTCGGCCGTGCCGATGCACGCCCATCCGCAGAGCTGCGAAATCACCGCACAACCGTTGTCGCGCAACGGAACTTCGTACATCCGTCAGGTGACGGATGTCTGGTGAACGCGCTTCGCGAAGCATTGCTCTACGGGGCCCGACGCTCCGCACCTCGACGCCGAGGAGGAGCGATGTTCCGTGCTACCACCGTCTCCACGGTCGTGATCTTCGTACTCGCCATCAACCTGCGGCCGGCCGTGACGAGCCTGGGTGCCGCCCTCCCGGACATCTCCGTCGCCGGTGACCTGGTCGCCGCGGTACTCGTCGCGTTGCCCCTGTGGGCGATCGGCCTCGGCGGCTGGGCGACACCGTGGCTGTGCGGCCGGGTGGGGACGCGCCGGACCGTCAGCGTGGCCCTCCTCGGGCTGGTGTTGTCCCTGACCGGACGGGTTCTCGGGGGCTCCGCGCCCCTGCTGGCCGGGACGGCGCTGGCGTGCCTGTCCATCGCCGTGCTCGGCACCATGCTCCCGCTGCTGGCCAACGGGTCCGCCGCCTTCACCCTCGGGCTCGGGCTCGGCAGCACGGCCGGTGCGCTGGTCACGCCCACGGCGGTGCTGTCGTCGTCGTGGCGGGTCGCCCTCGGCCTCTGGGCGGTCGTGGCGCTGCTGGCCCTGCAGGTGTGGCGGCGCGCTCCCGGCGAGTTCGTGTCGCCGCGCGCGACCTCCGGGTGGGTGCCGGCCTCCGCCTTGACCATCCACTTCGGACTCATTTCGACGGTGACGTTCCTGGTCATGGGCTGGCTCCCCGGAATCCTGCGCGACGCGGGTGTCCCGCCGGCGACCGCGGGCGCGTGCCTCGCGTTGTCGATGGCCATGGGCCTGCCCATGATGTGGCTGGTGCCGGGCTGGACGCGCCGGACCACCAACCAGACCCTGCTCGTCATCGCCCTGGCCACACCCAACGTCATCGGCGTGGGCGGCCTGCTCCTCGCGCCGGCGGTCGCGCCCTGGCTGTGGGCGGCGGCCACCGGCGCGGGCATGGGCGCGCTGGCGTTCGCCCTGACGACGATCTCGTTGCGCAGCAAGGGCAGCTCACTCGCGCTGTCCGCCACGGTCCAGGGCGTGGGGTACGTCATCGCCGGGTTCGGCGTGCTGGCCTGCGGCTGGCTGCACACCTACACCGGTGCCTGGCGGACACCGCTGCTGCTGGTGGTGGCGATCCTGCTCGGCCAGGTCCTCAGCGGGCACGCCGCGGTGTCGCGCAGGTCTTCGACGTCGCCCGCGCCGCGCACGCTCGCTCTTCCCCAGGGAAACGCCCCGGAGGTGGGGGTCTGACGCCGGCCGTGCACGCTCCACTTCGGACACCGGCCGCCTCGGGCTCAGCCCGAGGCGGACTGGTGGCGAGCGGCTTCCCGGGCGATGTCGATGCGCGAGCTCACGCCGAGCTTGTTCAGGATGTGCGAAACGTGCGTGCCGACCGTGCGCGGGGACAGGTACAGGCGGGCCGCGATCTGCGGGTTCGACAGGCCTTCGACCACGAGCGCGGCGATCTTGCCCTCCGTCGGGGTCAGGCTGTCCCAGCCGTGGGTGGCCTGGCGGTGCTTCACCGTCGGGCCGCGCCGGATGCCGAACGCCCGGAACAGGGCGCGCAGCCTCGCCACGTCCCATTGTGCGTCCAGCTTCGAGTAGAGGTCGATGGCGTGGGTGAAGGCGGCCCGCGCCGACCCGCGATCCTCGGCCCGGGCTTCGGCGAACGCGACCGCGGCGGCTTCCAGGGCTTTGGCCTGGGCGAGCGGCCGGCCCGTGTCGCGGTAGCCGTCGGCGGCTCGCAACAACTTCGTCCCGTCGCGCTCGATCAGACCGCGGCAGTACAGGCCCAGCGCGCGGTGGTGCGGCACGGTGGACTTGGCGGCGAGCGCGCGCACCCGGGCCTCGATCTCCGCCGCGGTCCGCACGTCGCCGATCGTCGCGGCCAGCCGGACGGTGTCCCCCAGCAGGTCCTCCGCCGCGTCTTCGCCGGCCAGCACGTCGGTCAGCACGGCGAGCGCCCGTCCCGGTGCGCCGGCGTGCTCGAGGGCGAGACTGCGGGCCCGCACCATCGATTCCACGACCAGGTCGCCGAGGCGTTCCGAGTACGGCGCCGCGACGTCGAGGTGCCGCCGGGCCGCGGCCGCCTCGCCGCGGTGGAAGTGGATGATCGCCGCGACGCCGTGGTCGCAGCACACCACGCTCGGGTCCTTGTGGTCGTCCGCGACGACGTCGACTTCGGCCAGCGCGTCGTCCCACCGGCCGGCGCGCAGCATCACCCGCCCGAGCGCGCTCTGGGCCTGGGTCAGCCGCATGACGCTGCCGGTGCGGTCGGCCAGTTCCCGCGCCTGCCCGGCGGCGGCGAGCGCCTCGGCGTGGCGGTCGAGCGCGCCGAAGGCGACCGACTGGTTGATGCGCAGCAGCAGGGTGAGGTCGATCAGCGCGGGATCGCCCCGCACGATGGCCAGCGCGCGCTCGAACAGCGGCAGCGCGTCGATCCACTCGCCCCGCATCATCGCGACCAGGCTCAGCACGTGCAGCGCCCACCCCGTCGCCCAGCGGTCTTCGACCGGGCCGAGCTCCGCCAGCGCCTTCTTGGCGACCCGGCCGGCGGTGTCGACCTCGCCGAGGTCGCGGTGCGTCCGCGCGATGAGCACCAGGAGTCTGGCCCGGTGCCGGGCCTCCAGGTCCGGCCGGGTCAGTGCGTCGTTCAGCGCGTCGAGGGACTCGGCGGAGCGGCCGGTCATCCCGCGGCACTGGACGACCGTCGTCTGCAGGTCGACGTGCACGTCGGGGTCACGGACGCGGTCCAGGGCACGGCAGGCGATCCGCTCGGCCTGGGCCACGTTGCCCACCCGGTAGTAGGCGTCGGCCAGCCGGCCGGCCAGTGCGCCGGTCACGGCGTCGTCGAGCGGGGCGTCCCGCACCGCCCGGCGCAGGAGCGCGACGGCGGCCACCGGCGCCTGGCCGATCAGCGGCGTGGCCACGTCGAGCAACCACCGCACGGCCCAGGGCGGCACCGGCACCCGGCTGTCCGTTGTGGACACCATCGGCAGCAGCTGCCGCGCGACCCGCTCGACCGGCGCGCGCGCCTCGGCCAGCGCCGACGCGGCGACCTGGTGCCAGGCGATCCGGACCGCCGTCGGCATCTCGTCGTACAACGCCTTGCGGATCAACGGGTGCCGGAACCCCAGGTCGTCGCCGGCCGCCACCAGCACCCCGGCGGCGCGCGCCTCGTCGAGGGCGGGCAGCAGGTCGCCCAGCGAGCAGTCCGTCACGGTCGCGAGGTCCGCGACCGAAAAGCCGTCACCGAGCAGCGCCGCCGCCCGAAGCACGGTCCGCGCCGCCTCGGACAGGAAGCCCAGCCGGTCCGCGATCGCCTCCGGTAAGGAGTCCGGCGTGGCCGCGCCGGTCAGCTCCACGACGCCCGCGGTGTCGACCGCCAGGCACGAGCTCCTGGCCAGCGCATCGAGCAGTTCGGTGAGGTACAACGGGTTCCCGGCGGCGTCGTCGGCCAGCCGCGCCAGCTCGTCACCCGGCCGGCCGCCGGCCAGCGCCGCCACCAGCTCGAGCACCGCCGGTTCCGCCAAGCGGCCCAGCCGCAGCCGCTCGGCCGGCCCGACGATCCGGTAGAGCGAGCGCAGGTCGTCACGGCGCGGCACCGGGCGCAGGACACCGATCAGGAGCAGCGGGAGCTGCCGGACCGAGCGGGCGAGCCGGCTCCACACCGCCACCGTCGTGCGATCGGCCCACTGCAGCTCGTCGAGGACCAGCACGGCCGGTCCGTCCTGGCACAGCTCGTCCACCAGCGCGATCAGCTGCTCGGCCGCCGCGGCGGCGAGGTCGGCGCCCTTGCCCGCGACGGCGCCGCCCCCCAGCAGCTCGGAGATGGCGTCACGACGGGGATCGCGCGTGACCTGCGTGATCCGCAGGGCATCCAGCAGCGGCAGCAGCGGCAATGCCTGCCCGAGCTCGTCGCCGGCGCCCCAGAACACCTGGCACCCCGCGTCGACGGCGGCCGCGCAGCCGGCCCGGGCCAGCGCGGACTTGCCGATGCCCGGCTCGCCGTCCACCAGGACGGCGCGGCCGCGCCCCCCGGCCACCTCACGGATCCATGCAGCCAGCCGGGAGAGCTCGTCGTCCCGGCCGACCAGCAGCTCGGTACCGTCCGTGAGCGGGCGCACACGGCGATAATAGAAGGAAAACCGTTACCCAACAAGAGCTATACTGAGCCGGACCGGATGGACTGCCGCGGTTCCCCTCCGGGAAAACGTCCATTCCGATGGAATATTCCAGTTCGTGATCCCAGCGTTATTCCGCCACCCGGTGCCGATGGATCATCAACTGCTCGCCGGGCGCCGATCTTCGCAGCTCCGCACCGATCCGCCGGGCCCGGACAGCCATTCCTCCCCAGCGACCGGCCGGCGAATGCCGCGGGATCATCGAGCGGCCGCACCCGGCGGCCAGAGCACGGCATCGCAGTCCGTCAGCGCTTCCGGCCCTGGCAAAGAGGGAGAACCCGCGCTTCCGCCGACGAAACCACGGCCGGCCGCGAGCACCGGGCCCACGGCCGGATCCGCGGCACGAGCCGTTCGACTGTTTCGACAGCGCGGCGACCATCGCGTCGACGATCTCTTCGCGCACTTCCGGAAATACGCGCAAGCCGACGATTATAGCGTGCCGACCGGAACGGCGACGGCAACCTTTTGATTTCGATGACGTGAATGTGCCGAGCTCGTCGGCACCGGGCGCGCGACCGTTGATCCATTGTCTTTTGCATTGATCGACGACCCCGGGGCCACGTTTTCCGCAGTTTTTCGGCGCGTCGTCGAACCCGGCTGGGCCTCGACCGGCCGTGACACACGGTCCGGCGGGCAGGTGATCAACGAGCCCGCACCCGGCTGCGCGGCCGGCGATCACGCTCAGTGAACGTCGTCGGCCGAACCGGTTTCGGTCGAATCCGCGATCCCGGTGCCCGCCCTTCCGGAATCGGTGGCGTTTCCCGCTTCTGGACACGGCGATTCGTAGCATCCTTCGACGATCAGCGAGCAAAAACAAGATCTTCGATCAAGAATTCGTGCCGCCATTGTGGTGAAAACCCCGTTTTGACGTGTACTTCGCATTGTCAAGGGTTGTGGAGGTCCCTACAGTGGCCTGCCTGACACCCCGGGAAATGATTAACGGATCTTCCCGGCATTCGGTAGATCAACCGCCATCTCCTTCGAGGAGCAGGACTTGTTTGGAATCGCCAGGAGCGGTGGCCGGGTTCGGCACGCCGCCCTCGCCCTCTCGGCCGTCATGGCCGTCACCGGTTGCGGCGCACTCGGCGCGGAGGGCTCGACCGCCTCGTCCAGCGGCAGCGGCCTGGAGAAGACGACGCTGAAGGTCTCGATCTTGCCCACCACGGACCTCGCGCCGTTTTGGCTGGCCCAGGACAACGGCTACTTCAAGGCTGAAGGCCTCAGCGTCGATTCCGTCATCGCCGCCAGCGGTCAGGCCTCGTTGACGAAGTCGATCTCCGGCGAAGCCGACATCGCGTTCTCGACCTATCCCCCGTTCTTCACCGCGAAGAGCAGCGGCGCCGCCGACATGCAACTGGTCGCCGACGCGACATCGGTCAACCCGAAGTCCAATGCGATCGTCACGGTTCCGAATTCACCGGTGAAAACAATCTTCGACCTGGCGGACAAGAAGATCGCCATCACGGCCAAGAACACCGCCTCGGATCTTCTCACCCGCTCGGTGATGCAGGATCACGGCGTCGATTTCGACAAGGTGAAATGGGTGCTGATCCCGCTGCCGAACATCGCCGCGGCGCTGCAGCAGGGGGAAGCGGATGCCGCGTACCTGCCGGAGCCCTACATCACGCAGGCCGCCAAGACCGTCGGCGCGATTCCCGTGATCGACATCAACACCGGTGCGACCCAGGACTTCCCGCTGACCGGCTACGGCGCGACGAAGAAGTGGGTGCGGGAGAACCCGAAGACCCTGGCCGCGTTCCAGCGCGCGATGCAGAAGGCCACCCACGACGCCTTGAACGACCGCGCCAAGGTCGAGCCGCTGCTGGTCCGGTTCGCCAAGATCGACGAGGACACCGCCAAGCTGCTCACTTTGCCGGGCTACGGCTCGACCCTGGATTCGCGGCGCCTGCAACGCGTGCCGGACCTGTTGCTGCAGCTCGGCGCCATCCCGAAACCGATCGACGTCAACTCGATGATCGGACCGCAGGCGGGAAGGTGACCCGCCGCCGGGCGGATGCTGTCCGGCGTGGCTGACCCCCGCCAACCACGCCCGGACCCGGGCAGCTCCCCGGTGTGCCCGCCGGGGAGCTGCCCCGCTACTCGCCGAGGTTGGGCATCGGCCGGTTCGACCCCTTGACGATCGGCGGGTCGAACGCGCCGCTGATCGTGTCCAGCTTCGTGCCCTTCGGCGGGAACTCCGGCAGGAAGTTGTCCTCCTTGTTGTGCTGGATGAACTTCTGCACGTCGGAGGTCAACCCTTTGTACTCGGCGTCGAGCTTGACGTGGTCCCGGATGCCCTGTTCGGCGGGGTTGGCGGCGTCCTTCCACTTGACGTTGTCACTGGCCGTGACCGAGTAGTCCACCTTGAGGTCGTTGGCCTGCTTGCGGAACTCCGCCGGCGTCGAGTTCATGCCCCACGAGTCGATCTTGCGTTGCAGCTCCGTGTCGCTCATCTTGGTGACGCTGTCCTTGAACTGCCCGACCCGGATGTCCGCCTGCTTGAGCTTGTTCTCGAAGTTGCCCGACATCTGGGAGTTCGCCTTCCGCGACAGCGTGGTCATGTTGTCCGCGGTCCCGGAGCCGCCGAGTTCGTTGTTCTTCAGGTGCCCCTTGATGAAGTAGCCCTCGTCGGTGTCGGGCTTGTACCCGTTCTTGTCGTTGGGGTTCCTGAGCTTGTCGAGCTCGGCCTGCATGCGCGGGTCGAAGTTCGCGTGCTTGGTCGCGTTGAGGTCGTTGACGTCGGTGAGGTGGTTGCCCGCCGGTGTGGTGCCGCCGGGGTACTTGCCCTTGCCGGAGCCGTCGATCGAGCCACCGCCCGACTTCCCGCCGCCTTCCATCACCGTGCGGCCGGAATCCCCGTGCGACTTGTTGGCATCGCCGGTGAGCGGCGGGTCGTACCGGCCGGTCCGGGGCTTCTTGGTGGGGGAACCCGTCCCGGCGGCGCCGTTCCCGGCACCCTGGTTCGGGTTCGGGCGCTTCTTCGAGCCGGTCTTGCACGGGGCGGGGGCCTCGAAGGTGGCGTCGTCGTCGAGGAACGCGGTCGGGTCGTCGGCGTAGTTGACGACCTTGCCGCTGTTGCGGGTCAGGCCGAGCGGGTCGGCGGCGAGGAACGGGTCTTCGACGTAGGTCTCGGGGTTCAGCGCCGGGGTCAGCCCGAGCGGGTCCGGTGAGATGTAGCGGGCGTTGGCCGGGTCGTAGTAGCGGAAGACGTTGAAGTGCAGGCCGGTTTCCGCGTCGTGGTACTGGCCGGGGAACCGCAGCGGCGTCGGCGGCCGGGCGCCGGCCGCGGTCAGGCCCCACAGGCTCGTCCGCACCGGGCTGACCGTGCCGTGGTCCGGGCCGACCAGCTCGGTCGGGGTGCCGACCTCGTCGGTGATCACCGCGGAGACCTCGACCCGCCCGTCGGGCAGGGTGCGCGCCTGCGCCACCACGCGGTCCTCGTCGGGGTGGTGGATCCAGGTGAGCGTTTCCACCGGTGCGCCCCCGGCGGTGTGCCGGGCCTCGACGAGATTCGTGCCGTCCCAGGCGAAGTCGACCCGTTCGGCGACCGCGCCCGCGGGGTCCAGCCGTTCCTTGGCGGTGCGCCGATCGAGCGCGTCGTAGCGGTAGCGCCACCGGGTGCCGTCCGGCGTGCGCACCGCGACCAGGTGGTCGTGCGCGTCCCAGCCGAACGTCCAGGTCAGCGGCGTGCCGTCCGGCGCGGGCAGCGTCCGCTGGACCAGCCGGCCCTGCGCGTCGTGGACGTAGCGCACCGCGCCCGCCGCGGCGAGCACCCCGCCGGCGTACTGGCGCGGGCCCGCCTCGGGGCCGGTCCCCGGCGAGGACGAGATCAGGTTGCCGAGCACGTCGTAGGCGTAGCGCTCGGCCGCGCCGTGGCGCAGGGCGGCGGTGACGCGGCCGGCGGTGTCGAACTCGTACCGCACTCCCCCGGCCGGGTCCTCCCGGGTGGCGATGCTGCCGTCCGGGCGCCGGTGGTAGCGCGTGGCGCCCGCCGGGGTGTGCTGCGCGGCGAGCCGGCCCGCCGGGTCGAACCCCTGTCGCAGCAAGGGGTTCGGCCCCGCGGAGAGCCCCAGCGTGCGGCCGGCGGCGTCCTGGTGCAGGGTCAGCTCGGTGCCGGCGATCCGCAGCAGCTCCGCGCCGTCCGCGGTCTGTCCCCAATGGACGTCCACTCCGGACGGAGTGCGCCGGGTCTTGGCGCCGTGGGGATAGTCGAAGGTGGTGGTCCCGGCCGCGGTGGTCTGGCGCGTCACGCGGCCCTCGCCGTCGTGCGTCAGCTCCAGCACGCCGTCCGGTCCGGTGGCGCGCACGAGACGGCCGACCGGGTCGTAGCGGTAGGTTTCGGTACCGGCCGGGCTGATCCGCTCGGTCAGGTTGCCCAGCAGGTCGTACCGGGACTCCACGGTCTCCCCGGCCGGCCCGGTGAGCCGCACCCGCTGTCCCGCGGCGTCGTACTCGCACCGGGTGACCCGGCCGGCGAAGTCCGTCTGGGAGAGCAGCCGCTCTTCGGCGTCGTAGGTGTAGTGCCAGGTCTGCCCGGCGGGGTTGGTCACGGCGACCAACCGCAGCTCGGTGTCGTAGCGGTGGGTGGTGCGCGCGCCGGCGGCGTCGACCGTGGCGGTGATCGTGCCCATCGGGCCGTTCTCGGTGCGGACCACCCGGCCCAGCTCGTCGGTGCGGGACGTTTCGGCGCTCTCGCCGTCGAACGTCCACTGCCGGCGGGTCCCGTCCACGGCGAGGACTTCCCGCAGGGAGCCTTCGACCGTCCAGGCGTACGCGGTCCGGCCGCCGGCGCGCTCGATCGCCCGCGGCCGCCCGAACAGGTCGGCCTCGACCCGGGGCTCGGCGACGTCCGGCTCGGTCCCGGGGTCCGCCGCGTGCTCGAGGTGCTGGTCCGCGGTCACGCCGAGCGGGTCGGTGTAGGGGTCCGGCAGGTTCGGGGCGGTGTAGCGACGGCGGAAGACCCGGTCGCCGTCGGCCACCTCGATCACCAGCTCGGTCTCGGTCCGCTCGGTGATCAGCGCCCGGGACCCGTCGGCGCGCAGCACCGAGACGAGCCGCCCGTGCGCGTCGTGCTCGAACCCGGTACGCCGGCCGAGCGGGTCGGTGCGGGAGAGCAGCACGTCGCGCGGCCCCCACTCGCTGCGGGTCACGCCGCCGAGCCGGTCGGTCAGCGCGACCGTGTTGCCGTTCTCGTCGAACTCGTACACCGTCTGGCGGCCGAAGGAGTCGGTGACGGTGGTCCGCCGGTCCGCGTAGCTCAGCGTGGTGTCGAGGAAGCCTTGGTCGCCGACGCCCCGCACGCAGCGGCCGTGCGGGTCGTAGACGTAGCGGTACCAAGCGCCGATGTGGTTGGTCCAGCCGGTGATCCGGCCCTCGGCGTCGTGGGTGTAGCGGGCCGGCCGGGGTGAGGAGTTGGCGCGCACGCCGAGGTGTCCGTGCTGGTCGTAGTCGTAGCGGGCGACGAGGACGTCCCCGTTCCGGACAGCGCGCGGACCGCGCGGATCCGGCCGTCGGCGACGTCGAAGGCGATCCGGGCGCCGCCGGAGTGCGTGAGCAGTGCGGGCGCGCCGTCGGCGTCGTGGTCCAGCTCGGTGTACGCCCCGCTCTCGGTGCGGATCTCCTTGAGCAGGAACAGGTCCGGGTTCCCGTCGGCCGCGACGAACCGGCGCAGGGTGCCGCGCGAGGGATCCTCCAGGACGTACTCGGCACCCTGCCCGTGCAACCGCCGCAGCGGGCCGTGCGGGGAGGTGACCGTCGCGCCCGGCGCGGGCACCGGGAAGCGCAGGATCATCGCGTCGGCGCTGTAGTACGTGACGGTCCCGCGCGCGACGGTCAGCCGCTCGTCGACCAGCGACGCCCAGGAGGGCCCGAACCAGCGCCCGGCCCGGTAGGACGAGACGTGGTTGCGGACGATGAGCTGGCCGAGCGGCCCCGGCACGACGAGGTCGCTCTCGGTGACCAGGACGTCGCCGGTTTGGACGTCGATCGGGTCGCCGCTGCCTTCCTTGCAGCCCGGTTCCTTGGTCTCGGAGGTGTTCCGGTCGCCGCCGGGCCCCTTCGAACCGCCCTTCGCGCCGGAAGACGTGGTCGAGTCCCCGCCCGGCGGGTCGTCGAGGCCGCGCGAGGCCGGCGGCGGATCGTTCTTGGGCGGATCGTTCTTGGGCGGGTCGTTCTTCGGCGGCGGCGGGTCGTTCTTCGGCGGGTCGGTCTTGGGCGGCGAGTGGTCGCCCGCGGTCGTGGTGGAGTCGTCCCCGCCCTTGCCCTTGGGACCGTCCAGGCCTTTCGGGCTGCCGTTGATGTCCGCGTGCTTCGGCGCCGGCGCGGCCTTGCCGGGCTTGATGTTCTTCAACGCCTTCGCCGCGTCCCCGAACAAATCACCCGCCCGCTTGAGCAACGGAACCAACGCCTTCAAGGCGGTGACCAGCCGCTTGACCAGATCCGCGATCTTCGACGCCGTCTTCGCGACCGCACCGATCACCTGCGGCACCACCCACGTCAACCCGATCCCCAAGGTGAACACCACCTGCAACGCCCAGCTGATCAAATGCCCGATCAGCTCCGCGATGATGTCCCGCACCAGCGCCCGCACCGCCGCAACGACCTCACCCGCGGTCTTCACCCCACTGGACGCACCCTCGCAACCCTTCTGCGCGGTCTCCAGCAGCGTCACCGTGTCCTGCGCACGCTGCCGGTAGGTGTCCCCGGCGTTCCCCGTCCAGGACGCGGTGTCGGCCTTCACCATCCCGGTCAGGTCTTCCCCGACACTGCCCAGCTCGGTCGCGACGTTCTTCCACGTCTCCGACTGCGCGGCGATCTCATCAGCGTTGCCGGTCAGGCCGTTGAGGGCTTCCTTCAACGGGCCCACGTGCTCGATCAACCACCCGACCCCGGCAGCGAGGATCGCCCCGAAGGGATCCATCGCCATCGAGAGCGCATCCAGGGCGGTGCCGACCGCGCCCATCGCGACCGATGCCCAGTCGCCGCTCTCGATCGCGGATTTCAGGTCGGCGGCCGATTCCAGCAGGGAGATCCCCGAGTACGCCGTCGTCGAATCCTTCACCGGCGCAACCAATGGATTGCTCATCCGTCCCCCACCTCAGCCACCTGACCGACCCCGAAGTTCCCCATGAAAACACACGCCGCCGGGTGGCCCGCGGCGGGCGTGATCAACGCGAAAACGGGGTCGGAGTCAGCGCACGGGGTCAGCCGTTGATGCCGCGCGCCACGGCGAGCTGCCGCTCCTTGTGCTGCCGCTCGCGGGCGACGTCGCCGTTGTGCTGCCGGACGAGCACGTCCTGCACCGCGCGCTCGACGCCGACCCACGTCCGGACCCACTCGGCCCGCTCCTTGCACCGGACGTCCCGGGTGGCGACGGCGATCTCGTGCGCGGACGCCCGGCCCGAGCCGAAGGCGGGGTCGTTCACGGCGGCGTCCGGGTCGGCGTAGGAGAACCCCGCCTCGGCCATGCACCGCGACCACTGCGTGGCGGCCGCGGTCACCGGCGGGGTGGTCCGGGTGATCTCGTAGCCGCGGTTGCTCAGGTCGAAGCTCACCGGCTCCTGGCCGGGCTTCGCGTCGGGCGCGATCGTCCGGTCCGCCTCGCCCGCGCACCCTCCGGGCGGCACGGCGCGGCCGCCGGCCTCGCCGGTGCGCGTGCCGGTGATCACCGAGACGACGTGCGGCGGCGCCGGCCGCCGGACGGGCGCCTCGGAGCGGGCGGCGAACACCGACGGGTCGCGGTAGCCGTAGGTCGCGGCCTCGCCCGCGTCGACGAGACCGTGCCGCCGCGGCTTGTCGGCGTCCCGCACGGGATCGACCGCCGGAAAGACGTAGGTGATCCCGTGGGCCGCGAGGCACCGCTCGACCAGTGTGGTGCGTGCCTTGATGACCTCGAGCTCCTCGACCGGCGTCAGCAGCGACCGGTCGAGGGGCAGGTCGAGGCCGTGCACCGTCGAGACGTCGGCGGGCACCTTCCCGAGCGCCGCGCCGAGATCGAAGCCGGACGGGGCGGCGGGCGGCGCCGAGCAGCCGGCGAGGGCGATCACCGTGACGGCTGCCGCGAAGGCGCCCGCACGGCGCCGCCCTCGGTCGGACGTGACCACGGCCGGACTTCCGGCTAGTCCTGGTCGCGGTTGGCGCAGTCGCTGAAGATGACCGGTCCCGAAGGCCACTTGAAGCTCGCGTTGTTGTTCTTCATGGTCGCGGTGAAGTTGCCTCCGCTGTACGGGCCGAACGACTGCGACGCGACGCTGCCGTTGCAGCCGCTGTTGTAGTAGACCGTCGCGGTCCATTCCGCGTTGTTGACGACCGAGGCGGCGTTGTTCTTCACCTGGACGCCGCGGCCGTTGGTGCCGCCCCACCGGAACACCTCGTTGTCGAGGTTGCCGTCCGAGTAGGCGTAAGTGGCGTGGGCGCCGCCGAAGTTGCTGTTGAAGTAGAAGCAGAAGAACAGGTCGGGGCAGTCGTGGAGGGTCCCCGCTGAGGCGGCCGGCGCCGCGACGGTGGTTCCGGCGATCGCGGCGACGAAGGCCGTGAGCCCGATCAGTACCCGTTTCGCGTGCATGGATCTCCCGTCGTCAGCGGCTGTCGGCCGGCTGATCACGCCGGCGGGGAGCGGCCGGTTGAGGTGCCGGCCGGAACGGCACCCGGATGGACCAGCGCGCGCCCGGCTTGACAGCCCGGGCCGCGCTCGGCCACTGTCCGGGCCGTGGCTGAGCACCTTCTCCCGGCGACCCGCGAGACCACCGTGGACGTCTTCGACCGGGCCACCCCGCCCGTCCTCACGGTGGACCCGGGCGATTCCGTCGTCGTCGGCTCGCTCGACGCCGCGGGCTGTCTGGAACCCCGGCTGGACGGCCCCACGATGATCCCGGGCCGGCGCGGACACTGCCTGACCGGGCCGATCGCGGTGCGCGGCGCCGAGCCGGGCATGGTCCTGCGGGTGCACTTCACGTCGATCACGCCCGGGGACTGGGGCTGGACCTCCGCGGGCGGGAAGGACAACGAGCTCAACCGCAGGCTGGGCGTGGCCGGCGGACCGGCGTCGCGGCTGACGTGGGACATCGGCGACGGCACCGCCACCAGCAACCTCGGCCACACCGTCGCCGTCGCGCCCTTCCTCGGCATCACCGGCCTGCCGCCCGCCGAACCGGGACCCCACTCGACCATTCCGCCCCGAGCGGCCGGCGGCGGCAACATCGACTGCCGCGACCTCGTCGCCGGGTCCACGTTGTCCCTGCCGGTGACCGTGCCCGGCGCGTTGCTGCACCTCGGCGACGGCCACGCGGCGCAAGGACACGGCGAAGTCGGCGGGACGGCGATCGAATGCCCGATGACCACCGAGGTGACGCTGACCCTGTCGGCGGATCCGGTGCTCCCGGGCATCCACGCCGAAACGCCGGAAGGCCGGGTCACCTTCGGGTTCGACGCCGACCTCAACCAGGCCACGGCCGACGCGCTGGACGCCATGGTGACCTGGATGCAGCGGCTCCACGGAGTCGACAAGCCGACCGCGCTGGCTCTCGCCAGCCCGGTCGTGGACCTGCGGATCACCCAGGTCGCCAACGAGACGTGGGGTGTGCACGCGGTCCTGCCGCACGGGGCGATCCGCTGATCGACCGGCCGGCCGTCACCGAGCCGGACGGGGAACCTCGTCGCCGGCCGCAGCGAGCAACGTCTCCGCGAGCCGCTTCCCCGCGGAAAACGGCCGTGCGTCCCGGGAAACCACCGACGTGACCGTCGCTCCTTCGAGCAGGAGCATCATTTCCTCCGCCAGGCCGTCCGCGCGGGGCGATCCGGCGCGCTCGAGCTGAGTCCGAAGGTAGCCGCGCAGGGCGGTCTTGTGGTGGCGGACCACCTCGCGAACCGGGTCCTCGGGATCGGGGTACTCCGAGGCGGCGTTGAGGAACGCGCAGCCACGGTAGCCATCGCGGGACAGCCACGCCTCGTACGCGTCGAACACCGCCAGCACCCGCTCGCGCGGGTCGTCGTGCCCGGCCGTGATCGTGTCGATCTGCTCCTGCCACCGGCGGTCGCGCTCGCGCAGGTACGCGACGACCAGCCGGCTCTTCGAACCGAAGTTCCCGTAGAGGGCGGCCTTCGTCACGCCCGCCTCGGCCGCCACCGTGTCGACGCCCACCGCGTGGATGCCCTCGCGGTAGAACAGCGCCGAAGCCGCCTTGAGCACCTTCGCTCCCGCGTCGCCAGGACGAGTCCGGCCCACCACGCCTCCACACCGATCGGTCTGCTGCATTACCTGCAGCAACCATAGCATCACTTGACACCAGACAGACCTGTCTGTTTGGTGGAGGTATGGCGACCAAGACGGAGGAGCACACCGCCCGGTGGTGGCCCATCGCCGCGACCGGCGCGGGGGTGATCGCGCTTTGCTACGGGTTCGCGCGCTACGCCTACGGGCTGTTCGTCCCGCGGTTCGGCGAGACGTTCGGGCTCACGACCGTCGCCGTCGGCGTGCTCGGCGGCCTCTCCACCGCGGGCTACGGCCTCGGGCTGCTCCTGTCCCCGAGAACGTCGGCGCGGTCACCGCGCGGCACCGTGCTGCTGGCCGGGGCGGCCGCCACCGCCGGGCTCGCGCTGATGGCGGTGGCGCCGGACGTCGTGGTGTTCGCCGCCGGGATCGTCATCGCGGGCGGCAGCGCGGGGCTCGTGTCGCCCGGCGTCGCCCAGCTCATCGGCGAGACCGTCGGCGCGCGCGCCCGGCCGCGGGCGCAGACCTGGGCCAACACCGGAACCGGGCTCGGGCTCGCCGCGTCGGCGTTCACTCCTCTACTGGCGTTCGGCTGGCCCGCGATCTGGGCCACGTTCGCCGTGCTCGGCGCGGCGATGACGCTGGTCGCCTGGCGGACCCTGCCGCGCACCCGGCCCGCCGAAGCGACTACCGGTCCCGCTCGCGGCGTGGCACCGCTGATGCTCAACTCGGTCCTCATCGGAGCGACGAGCGCGCCGTACTGGACGTTCTCCAGTTCCCGCCTCACCGAGGCCGGCCTGGGCCCGGTCGCCGCGACCTGGTGCTGGTTCGGCATCGGCGTCGCCGGGCTGCTCGGCGGCCTGGCCGGTCCGGCTGCCGAACGGTTCGGGCTGCGGGCCGGCAACCTCGCCACCTGGACGCTCGCGGCGGCCGGCATCGCCCTCCTCGCCCTGCCCCACCCCGGCCTCCCCGGCGCCCTGGTTTCCGGTGCGCTGTTCGGCATCACTTACCTGGCCTTGACCGGACTGTGCATCCTCTGGGCCGCCCGCCTGTTCCCCACGCGGCCCGCCCGCGGCGTCACGTGGTCCTTCGCCGGGCTCGGCGCCGGCCAGACCGCGGCGTCCCCGCTGGCCGGCGCGGCGGCGTCCGCCATCGGGCTGGGCGCGGTGTTCGGGCTGACCGCACTGGTGGCGCTCGTCGCGTGGAGCCAGCTCCACCCCCGCCTCGCCCCACCGGAAGGACTCGCGCATGTTCGCCACGGCCGTCCACGGGGTACGTACGTGCCGGACGCCGCGCGAGGTAGTCGCGGAGCCGGACGGAAGGCGAGCCGCCGATGACGATCGAGCAGACGCGGCACCACACCGACGAACTGCGGGTCGTCGTCCGCGAAGTGGCCGACGACCTCAGCGAGCCGGCCGCGGTTCGCGCGTGGGCCGACCGGCTCCTGCTCGACCTCCCCGACGACCGGCGCCACGACGTGGTGACGGTGGTCGACGAACTCACCTCCAACGCGTTGCGCCACGGTGAACCACCGCGGCAGGTCCGGTTGCTGCGACGCGCGAACTGGCTGTGCGTCGAGGTCGACGACGCGTGTCTCGATCCCGCGTGTTCGCAGCCGTCCATGGGCTCGGCGCCGCACGGGCTGGGGCTGGTCGCGGGCTTGAGCCTCGCGTAAGGCCAGTGGCAGCGCTCGACGGGCAAGACGGTGTGGGCCGAGATCACGCTCGACGCCGCGTAGCGGCCGTTTCCGACGAAAACGGGCCAACACCTGGTCAAGTGAGCCGAAGTGGACCAGGATTCCCGGGTGCCCGACATCAGAGGATTCAGCCTGTTCGCCCGAATCGGCCTGACCTGCTACGCCTTCGTGCACCTCGTCGTCGCGTGGCTGGCGGTGCAGGTGGCGCTCGGCGACAACGAAAAGGCCGACAAGGCCGGCGCGCTGCAGATCGTCGCGTCGGGCAGCGGCGCGTGGCTGCTCTGGCTGATCGCCGCCGGCACCGGAGTGCTGGCGCTGTGGCAGCTCACCGAGGCGATCACGGGCCACCGGCACGCTGAGCCGCGACGGCGCTGGGTGCGACGCGCGACCAGCGGCGTCGAGGTCGTCCTGTACGGCCTCGTCGCCTACAGCGCCGGGAAGATCGCGACCGGCGGATCCGGCAAGGCGGGCTCCGTGGTGGCCACGGTGCTGACCGAGTCCTGGGGAGCCGCCGTGGTGATCTCGGCCGGCGTCATCGTGATCGCCGTGGCCGCGTTCCTCGCCTACCGCGGGATCAGGAAGAAGTTCGTCCACGACCTCGACCTCGGCGGGGCATCCCCGGCGGTGCGCCGGTCGACGGAACGCCTCGGCCAGGTGGGCTGGTGCGCGATGGGACTCACCTACGGCACCGTGGGCGCGATGGTCGTCGTCGCCGCCGTCGAGTACGACCCCGCCAAGGCCGGCGGCCTCGACCCCGCGCTCAAGACGCTCGCGGTCCAGCCGTACGGGCAGGTCCTGCTGCTGGCGCTGGCCGCCGGGATCGCGGTCTTCGGGGTGTTCGCGCTGCTGGAAAGCCGGTACCGCAGGATCTGACGCCGGGGCAGCCGGGTGTTCCGTCCGAAGTGGACCCGGCGGCGACCGGGCGCGCCCAGTCCTTCGAGTGAGAACGTGTGTTTGTCCGAGGCGATCGCGGGTACCCCGTGAACGAAGCGAGCCGCCGCCACACCCGAGGTGGCGGCTCTCCCGGAAAAGGAGCTTTCCCCACCATGATCGTCCTCGGCGTCATCCTGCTCATCATCGGTTTCATCGTCGGCATTCCCGTGCTGTACACGATCGGCATCGTGCTCGCCGTCGCCGGCGTCGTCCTGGCGATCCTCGGCGGGACCGGACGCAAGATCGGTGGCCGCGCGCACTGGTTCTGAGCCGAACCCGTTTCGCGAGAACCCCGTGCAGGGCCGGAAGCTGTCGCTTCCGGCCCTGTCCGCGTCCGCCGGAGAGACTTCCGGGCAAACTTTTGTCACCCCTCGTCATCACCCGATGGTGTGGTGTTAACTGTCGGGACAGACAGAGAGCGTTTCCCCGACCTCGGCTGCGACGGCACAAAGCCGTACCGGTTCGCGCGCCCCGCCCGGAAAGGCCGTCCTCGATGCGAGTGTCCGCACCGCTGTCTTCCGGTCAGCAGCGCCTTTGGACCGTCTCCCAGCTGGACGGGGCCGGCCCGGCCTACAACGAAACCATGGCTTTCGCCTTACGGGGTTCGCTCGACCGCGAGGCGCTGCAACGAGCCTTCGGCGCCCTCGCCGACCGCCACGAAACCCTGCGCACCCGGATCGTCGTCGAAGACGGCAGGCCCGTGCAAATCGTCGAACCCGCCGGTCACGGGTTTCCGTGCACCGTCACCGATGTCGCCGGACGGCCGGGCGAAGCGGCCGAGCTGCGGCGCACCGACCCGTTGGAGCCGTTCGACCTCACGCGCGCCCCGCTGGCCCGGGCCCGGCTGCTGGCCGGCGGCCCCGAGGACCACGTCCTGCTGATCACCGTCCACCACGTCGTCTTCGACGGCTCGTCCCGGACTCTGCTGCTGCGCGAGCTGGGCATCCTCTACGCCGCTCAACTGAGCGGTGAACCGGCGAACCTGCCGGAAAGCGGCCGCTACCGCGAACACGCGCGGGCGCAGCAGGACTGGCTCGCCGGCGCCGGCCCGGCGCCGCTCGAGACGTACTGGCGGGAGCGGCTCGACGGCGTGCCGCCGGTGCTGGAACTGCCCGCCGACCGGCCGCGCCCGGCCCGGCAGGACTTCCGCGGCGCCCGGGTGCCGCTCGCGCTCGGGCCGGAGCTGACCGCGAAGGCGAAGGCGGTGGCGCGCGAGCACGGCGTCACGCTCTACTCCACCATCCTGACCTGCTGGTTCATCCTGTTGTCCCGGCTTTCCGCGCAAGATGACATCGTTGTCGGGGTGCCCACGGCCAATCGCGGCAAAGGCGGCGACCACCCCGACACGATCGGCTTCTTCGTCAACACCCTCGCCGTGCGCGCCGAGCTGGGCGGCTCCCCCACCGGCGCGGTCCTGCTCAAGCAGGTCCGCGCGGCCCTGCGCGGCGCGATCGACCACGTCGACCTGCCGTTCGAGCGGGTCGTCGAGCTGGTGAAACCCCCACGCAGCCCGGCCCACACCCCGCTGTTCCAGACGATGTTCGCCTGGGTCCCGACCTTGCACGACCTCCTGGAGCTGCCCGGCGTGGCCGTCGAGCCCCTCGAAGTCGAGTTCGCCCCCGCGAAGTTCGACCTCGCGCTCAACCTGGCCGACGAGGACGGCGACGTCGTCGGGCACCTCGACCACGCCGTCGCCCTCTTCGACCACACCACCGCCCAGCGGTACGCCCGCTACCTCGTCCGGGTGCTCGAACAGCTGGTGGCGCGCCCGGACGCCGACATCGCGAGCTACGAGCTGCTCGACACAGCAGAACGCCGCGAGATCCTCACGGCCTGGAGCACCGGCCCCCGCCCGCACCGGCGCCCCGGCGGGCTCGTCGACCGGTTCACCGCAAACGCCGACGCGGCCCCGGACGCCCCCGCGCTCGTCTGCGACGACCGGACCCTCACCTACGGCGAGCTGGACCGCCGCAGCACGAAGCTGGCCAACGCCTTGCGCGCCCGCGGGACCGGACCGGGCGACGTCGTGGCCGTCCTCAGTGGACGGTCAGCGGACCTCGTCGTCGCGGTGCTGGGCGTGCTGAAGACCGGTGCCGCCTACCTCCCGCTCGACCCCGCCCAGCCGGCCGCGCGACGGGCGGCGATGGTCGAGGACGCGCGCCCGGTGCTGGTGCTGAGCGACGACGTCGCGGCCATCGAGGCCGACGGCGCCGAGGCCCGGACCCCGGTCACGACGGACCCCCGGGAGACGGCCTACGTGATCTACACGTCGGGGTCGACCGGGCGGCCGAAGGGCGTCGCCGTCACCCACCACAGCGTCCTCGCCCTGTTCGACCAGTGGCTCGACCGCTTCGGCGCCACCCCCGGCGAGGCGACGTCGGCGTGGTCGAGCATCGGCTTCGACGCCTCGGTGCACGAACTGCTGCTCCCCCTGACCACCGGCGCCGTGCTGCACGTCGTGCCCGAGGACGTCCGGCCCGACCCCGCGGCGCTGATGGCGTGGCTGCGGGAGCACCGCGTGGTCCAGGCGTTCCTGCCGCCCGCCTACGTCCGCTGGATCGACGAGGACCCCGGCCGGGTGGCCGGGCTCGCGCTGCGGCAGGTCCTCACCGGCGTCGAACCGCTGACCGACGCCGCGCTCGCCCGGTTCGCCGCGGCCCTGCCCGGCCTGCGGATCTGCTTCGGCTACGGCCCGACCGAAGCGACGCTCTACGCCACCGCCCACTTCGACCCGAAACCCGTGGACCGCCCGGCGCCGATCGGGCGGCCGCTGCCCGGTTCGCGGCTGTACCTGCTCGACGAACGGCTGCGCCCGGTGCCGCCGGGCGTCGCGGGCGAGGTCTTCCTGGCCGGCGACTGCCTGGCCCGCGGGTACCTGCACCGGCCGGGGCTGACCGCCGAGCGGTTCGTGCCGGACCCGTTCGTACCCGGCGAACGGATGTACCGCACCGGCGACCTGGCCCGGTGGCTCCCCGACGGCGAAGCCGAGTACGCCGGCCGCCGCGACGACCAGATCAAGCTGCGCGGGTTCCGCATCGAGCCCGGCGAGGTGACGGCCGCGCTGCTGGCCGTCCCCGGCGTCCGCGAAGCCGCCGTGCTCGTGGACCGCGAGGGTGAGCCGAGGCTCGTCGCCGGTATCGCGGGCGGTGGGAGCCGGACGCCGCACGAGTGGCGCGCCGCGCTGGCCGACCGCCTGCCGGACTACATGATCCCGTCCGTGTTCGCCGAGTTCGACCGGCTGCCGTTGAGCCGCAGCGGCAAGCTCGACCGCGACGCCGTGCTGGCGCACACCCGGGCGAGCGCACCCGCGGCCGTCAACACCGCCGCCCCGCGCGACCACGTCGAGCTGGCGCTGCTCGGAATCTGGCGAGACCTGCTGCTGCACCCCGCGATCGGCGTCTCGGACGACTTCTTCGACGTCGGCGGTACGTCGATCTCGGCGATCAAGCTGGCCCACGCGATCGGTGCGGAGTTCGGCCGTGAGCTGCCGATCCGGGACGTCATCCTGCACCCGACCATCGAGGCGCAGGCCGCCCTGCTGCGCGCGGACCGCCCGCCGGAAGGCGGCAGCCTGATCGAGTTCCGCCGCGGCGCCGGCCGCGCTCGCATCGTTTGCGTGCACCCGGCCGGCGGGACCGCGTTCTGCTACCTGCCACTCAGCGCCCTGCTGCCCGAGGACGCGGGCGTCGTCGGCATCCAGTCGCCCGGGCTCAACCCCGGCGAAGAGCCGCTGCCGAGCGTCGAGGCGATGGCCGAGGAGTACCTGCGGCTCGTCGACCCGCGACCCGGTGAAGCTTTGGTCCTTTGTGGACTTTCCTACGGCGGCCTGGTCGCCTACGAGATGGGCCGCCGGCTGGCGGCGCACCACCCGCGTGTCAGCGTCGTCCTGCTCGACACCACCGCCACCGACGACCCGGCCGCGCGGGCGGCGATCGAACCGGTGCCGGCAGCCGAGTTTCGCGAAAAGCTGGTCCGCTTCAACGGGATGTACCCGGGGATCGAGGACGCGCAGATCGAGCGCTACCACCGCACGTACAACCACAACCGGCTGACCGCCCGGGAGCACGACCCCGGCGAGACGGCGGCACGGGTGGTGTTCGTGCAGGCCGTCGGTGAGGACACGATCCCGGGCACCGCGGAGTTCTGGCGCCGCCGAGTTCGCGGCGACTTCGAGGTGGTCCCCGCGGACTGCGGACACTGGGACATGCTCGAAAGCGACGCGCTGCCGCTGGTGGCCAAGCTGATCACCCAAGAACTCAGCACCGCCGAGCCGGCGGCCCGATGACCTCGATCGCGCGCCGCGTCCACGACCGGGCGCTGCGGCACCCCGACGCCGTCGCCGTGTCCGACGGCCCGCGTCAGCTCACCTACGCCGAGCTGAACGCCGGTGCCGCGGCGGTCGCGGACTCGTTGTCCCGCCGGGGGGTTCGCCCGGGTGACGCGGTCGCCGTGGGCCTGCCGCGGTCGGCGGAACTGATCCTCGCGATGCTGGGCGTGCTGCGCCTGGGCGCGCAGGTCGTGCCGCTGGACCGCCAGAGCCCGCCCGCGCGCCGCGACGTCATCCTCGCCGACGCGGGCGCGGTCGTCGTCCTCGACGAGCTTCCCGACTTGCCGCCCGTCGAACCCGGTGTGCCCGCCGAGCCCGCGCCGGCGTCGTTCCTCTTCTACACCTCCGGCACGACCGGCCGGCCCAAGGGCGTCGAGGTGCGCGACGCGGGTGTCCTGCGGCTCGCCGAGCCCGGCTGGCTCGACCACGGCACGCGGTTCGCCTGCCTGGCCAACCCGGCGTTCGACGCGATCAGCTTCGAGGTGTGGGTGCCGCTGCTGACCGGCGGCACGTGCGTGATCCTCGACGACGACACCGTCCGGGACCCGCGGGCGTTCGCCGACGCGCTGGTCCGGGAACGCGTCGACACGATGTTCGTGACCGCGACGCTGTTCAACGCGGTCGCCGAGACGGTGCCGGACAGCTTCTCGACCGTGCGCCGGGTCGTCATCGGCGGCGAGCAGCTCAACGCCCCGCTGATCCGCCGCTGGTACCGGGCCAACCCGGATTCGCCGACGCGGCTGCAGAACGGCTACGGCCCGACCGAAACGACGACGTTCGCCCTGAGCTATGCCATTCCGCGGGGCTTCGACGGCGACGTGGTGCCGATCGGCCGCCCGCTGCCGGGCACCGGCGCGGTCGCGGTGACGGCGGACGAGCGCGTGGCCGTCGAAGGCGAACTGGCCGAGCTGTACCTCTCGGGGGCCGGGGTCGCGCTCGGCTACCGCGGCCTGCCCGCGGAGACCGGGCAGCGGTTCGTCCGGCTGCCGTGGCTCGACGAGGGCCGCGCGCGGTTCTACCGCACCGGCGACCTGGTCCGCGTGCTGCCCGGCGGGCGGTACGCCTACGCCGGGCGGACCGACCGGCAGGTGAAGGTCCGCGGGTTCCGGATCGAGCCGGGCGAGCTGGAGCAGCGGCTCCTCGCGCATCCGGCCGTCCGGCAGGTCCACGTGGCCGTGCGCCGCGCGGCCACGGCCGAGCTGCTCGCGTTCGTCGTGGCCGGCGAGTTTTCGTACGACGACTTCGAGGCGCACCTGAGCGAGACCGTGCCGGCCTACATGCGGCCGCAGCACGTGTTCCGCGTCGAGGAGCTGCCCCGGAACGCGAACGGGAAGGTCGACGAAGCCGCGCTCCTGGCCGGCGGGTTCGCGCCGTGGCGGCCGGACACCGGCGGTGCCGCGACCCCGTGGGAGCGCGAAGTGCTGGACGTCGTGTCGGGCGTCCTGGACATCCCCGACGCCCGGCCTCTCGACACGTGGCTGCGGTCCGGCGGCGACTCGCTCAAGGCGTTGCGGCTGCGGTTCGCGATCCGGGAACGCTGGGGCGTGGACCTCGCGCCTTCGATCGTGCAGCGCGGCACCTTCGCCGACCTCGCCGCCGCCGTCTCCGCGGCGGGGCGAGCCGATTATCCGGAGCCGGTTGCACCGACGACCGCGACGACGGCGCCGGCCACCAGCGAACAACAGCGTCTTTGGCTGCTGCAGCAACGGAATCCGGAATCCACGGCCTACCACGTGCCGCTCGCCTTCCGCGTCAGCGGTTCTCCTGACGTCGACGCCCTGCGCCGGGGCGTGCGCGGCCTGGTGGAGCGGCACCCGGCGCTGCGCACCGCGTTCGAGGCGACGCCCGACGGCCTGCGGCAGGTGGCGAAACCACCGTACGACCCGTGGACCGAGCCGGGCGACGACTTCTTCACGGCACCCTTCGATCTCGCTTCGGGCCGGCTGCTGCGCGTGGCTTGGCGGCCCGACGGCACTTTTCTGCTGTGCCTGCACCACATCGCGGTCGACGGCTGGTCGTTGAACATCCTGTTCCGCGAGCTGTCCGGCGGCCCGCCGCGGCCGGGCGCGCACACGCCGTTCGACTTCGCCGCGTGGCAGTCCCGGTGGTTCGCTTCCCCCGGCTACCGCGACCGGCCGACCACCCGGAACGACGATGCCGAGCCCGCCGCTGAGGCGTCCCTGGCGGGGCGGCTGCGGACCACGACGATCGGGCGCGAGCGCGTCGACGAGTGGGCCGGTGAGCTGGGCCTGACCCGCTTCCAGCTCCTGCTCGGCGTGTTCGCCTGGAGCCTGTACGCGGTGACCGGGCGGACCCGGCCGCGGATCGCCGCCCCGGTGGCGAACCGGCCGGTGCGGGAGTTCGAGGACGGCGTCGGGATGTTCGCCAACACCGTGCGGCTGCCGCTGTCGGTGGAGCCGGACGAGGACCTGGACACCCAGCTCCGCCGGCTCGGCGCAGCGTCGGGGGCGGCGCTGGACCACCAGGACATCGCGTTCGCCGACCTCGACCCGGCGTATGCGGCCTTCGACTACCTGTTCGTCCTGGAGAACACCGACTTCGGCGCGCTGAGCCTGCCCGGTTGCTCGGTCAGTCCACTGTGGATCGAAGCGGCCGAGGCCAAGTGCGCGCTCACGCTGTCGGTGGTGGAACGCGCCGACGGCTTCGACTGCCTCTGGGAGTACGGCGACGGCCACTTCACCGAAGCCGAGGCGTCGGCACTCGGCGACGTCTTCGACCGCGCTTTGCACGGCACCGCGCGGACTCCGGCCGAGCTGGCCGAGCCGTACCGCCGCGACCACGGCCGTGGGGCCGCGGCAGAGCTGACGTGGGAAACCGTGGCGGACGGCTTCGCACGTCAGGTCGCGCGGACGCCCGACGCCCCGGCGCTGACCGGCGACACGACCCTGACTTACGCCGAACTGGACGCGCACGCGGCCCGGCTCGCCGCCACCCTGCCCGACGACGCGACCGACGTCGCGCTGTACTTCCGGCCGTCGGCCGAGCACGTCGTCGCGCTGCTCGCACTGGCGCGGCTGAACATCACCGCCGTACCGCTGGATCCCGCGTACCCGCCGGAGCTGCTGCAAGCCATGCTCGGCCGCGTCCGGCCGCGCTGCATCCTGCTCGCCCCCGGTGAAACGTTCGACACGGACGTCGAGCGGCGGTACGTCACCCTCACCGACGGCCCGGCGCCGGACGTCCCGGCCCGGCACACCGGGCGGCCGCTCTACACGCTGTTCACCTCGGGCTCGACCGGCGTGCCCAAGGGCGTGCGCGTCCCGGACCGTACCCTGGCCAACCTGCTGCAGTGGCAGGACGCGCCGCCCGCGGCGACCCAGCAGTTCTCGATGCTGTCGTTCGACGTGTCGTTCCAGGAGATCTTCACGACGCTGTGCGGCGGCGGCCGGCTGCACCTGGTCCGCCCGGAGTGGCGCCACGACGTCCCGGCCCTGCTGGCGCAGCTGGAAAACGCGGCCATCGAGCGGATCTTCCTGCCGTACGTCGCCCTGCAGCTGCTCGCCGAGCACGGCGTCCGGCTCGGGCGGTACCCGTCGCGGCTGCGCGACGTGATCACCGCCGGCGAGCAGCTGGTGTGCACGCCGGCGATCCGCCGCTGGTTCGCCGGGCTTCCCGGCGCGCGCCTGCACAACCACTACGGCCCGACCGAGACCCACGTCGTCAGCGCGCTGACCCTCGACGGCGACCCGGCAGGCTGGCCCGATCGGCCCGCCATCGGCCGTCCGGTGGCGAACGCGGTCCTGCGGGTCGCCGACGCGTCGGGTGCGCCTCTGCCGCCGGGGCAAGTCGGCGAGTTGCTCATCGGTGGTCTCGCGGCGAACCGGTGCTACCTCGACGAAGCGGCTTCGGAGAAGTTCGCCGAACTGCCCGAGCTGTACTACCGCAGCGGCGACCTCGCGCACTTCGACCGCGCCGGGCTGCTGCACTTCGACGGCCGGGCCGACCGGCAGGTCAAGCTCAGCGGGCACCGTCTCGAACTGGGGCAGGTCGAAGCGGCGCTGCTGCGGCACCCGGACGTCGTCAACGCGGTCGTCGCGGCCGAGGACGACCGGCTGACCGCGTTCCTGGAGTGCCGCCGGACGCCTTCGGCGGCGGAGCTCGCGGACCACCTCGCCCCGCTGCTGCCACCGCACGCGCGGGTCGACCGCTTCCGCGTCGTCGCCGCCCTGCCGCGCACGCCCAGCGGGAAGCTCGACCGGGACGCCGCTTCCCTCACCCCGGGAGAGGATCTGCTGCGGACGTCCACGCGGCCGTCGAGCGAGCTGGCGGCGCTGTTCGAGGAGGTGACCGGCGCGCCGATCGGTCCCGACGAGACGTTCTTCGCCGCCGGCGCCACGAGTCTTTCGCTGATGCGGTTCCACTTGCGTTGTGCGGAGGCGGGCTATCGGTTCACCGCGGCCGACCTCTTCGAGCACGTCACGCTCCGGGACCTGACGCGGCACCTCGAAAGCGGCCCGGCCCCGGCCCGGACCTCCTCCGAGGCGGCTACTGACGAACCGGTGGCCGTCGTCGGCATGGCGGTGCGGCTGCCCGGCGCACCGGACCTGGCGGCGTTCTGGGACCTGGTCGTTTCCGGCCGCCGGGGCATCGAGGAGTTCCCCGCCGCCGAGGGCCTGGTCGGTGCGCGCAGCCTCTTGGACGACCCGCTGGCGTTCGACCCGGAGCACTTCGGGATCAGCCACCGCGACGCGGCGCTGATGGACCCGCAGCAGCGGCAGCTGTTGATGGCCTGCGTCGAAGCCCTTTCCCACGCCGGCGGGGCAGCGGGTCGCGTCGGGCTGATCGCGGGCTGCGGCGAAGACACGTACTTCCGGCAGATGCTGCGCGAGGCCGACCCGGCCGCGCTGCCGGACGGCTTCCAGCTCGCCCTGCACCACGAGAAGGACTTCCTGGCCACGAAGATCGCCTACCACCTCGACCTGACCGGTCCGGCGCTGACGACCCAGACGGCGTGCTCCAGCTCGCTGGTCGCCGTCCACCAGGCCGCCGGGATGCTGCGCGGCGGCGAGGCGGACGTGATGCTGGCGGGCGGGGTGCTCGTCGACGTCACCCTGGCCGAGGGGTACCGGTACCGGCCGCAGCACATCTTCTCGGCGGACGGGCACTGCCGCCCGTTCAGCGACGACGCGGACGGCACGGTGGGCGGCAGCGGCGTCGGCGTGGTGGTGCTGAAGCCGCTTTCGGCGGCCCGTCGTGACGGCGACACGGTGTACTCGGTGATCACGGGCTCGGCGCTGACCAACGACGGCGCGGTGAAGCAGGGCTACAGCGCACCGTCGCCGGCCGGGCAGCGCTCGGCGATCCGGGCCGCGCTTCGGCGATCCGGGCGTTCCGGCGCCGACGTCGGGTACGTGGAGACGCACGGGACCGGGACCCGCCTCGGCGACCCGATCGAGGTCGCGGCCCTGCGCGAGGCGATGCCCGATTCGACGGGCTGTGCGTTGTCCTCGGTGAAGAGCCAGATCGGCCACCTTGGCGCGGCGGCGGGGGTGGTGGGCCTGATCCGGGCGACCCTGGCGGTCCACCACGGGGTGCTCCCGCCGACGGTCGATTTCCGCGCGCCCAACCCGGCGCTGGACCTGGGCCCGTTCCGGGTACCGACGCGGGCCGAGCCGTGGCCCGCGGGGCCGCGGGTGGCCGGGGTGAGCAGCTTCGGCATCGGCGGGACGAACGCCCACGTGGTGCTGGAGTCGGTCCGCCCGGTGTCGCCCTCGCGCGCGGATCCTGTGCGGTGCCTGGTGCTTTCGGCTCGCAGCGCCTCGGCGCTGCGTCTCGAGGCGGCTCGGGTGGCGGAGTACTTGTCCGCGCATCCCGAGTCCTATGTGGACGTTCTCCGGCACCTGCAATCGGGCCGCCCGGAAGCCCGCTGGCGCCTGGCGGCGGCGTGCGAAGACGCGGCCGCGGCGGTCGAGTGGCTGCGCGCGGCCGAGCCGCGGGAGGTGGCCGAGCGCCCGGCCACTGTCTCCGCCGACACGACCCCTGCCGCGGCGAACTCGCAGGAGGTGGCCGACCCGGCACTTTCCCGTGAAAGTGCCGCTCCCGAACTGGCGGCCGCCTGGCTGGCCGGCGCCTCCGTCGACTGGGGCCACTCCCCCGCCCCCGCGCCGTGGGACTTCCCGCCGCCCGCCTTCGCCGCCCGCGACTTCGACTTCCCGCGCCGGGCCGCCGTCACGCGGCTGCCCGAAGCCGAGTGGCTGCACCAGCCCACCTGGGTCCGGCTCCGCCGGGCCACCACCGCCGCCACCCGCACCGATCGCGTCCTCGTCATCTCCGGCGAAGGCCCGCTCACCGCGCCCGCTCTCGACGCCGCCTATCCGCGCGTCGTGCGGGTCCACGCCGGCGGCACCTTCGCCCGCCTCGGCCCCGACACCTTCGAAGCCGACCCGGCCGACACCGCGGACCTCCGCCAAGTCCTGGATGCCCTGCCGGACAGGGAAATCGACTGGATCCACACCCTCCCCCTCGGCATCACCGGGCCCGTCGACGAGAAGTCGGTAACCCACGCGAGCTGGGCCTGCCTCGACACCCCCGCGGCGCTCCTGCGGGCCGCCCACGACCGTCCACTCCGGACTTGGTGGGTGTCCGCCGGGGCCGCGCCCGCGACCACCGCCGTCACGCGTCCCGAAGCCGGGCTGCTCGCCGGGATCACCGCCGTCGGCCCGCAGGAAAGCGGCGTGCCCGGCCACTGGGCCGACCTGCCCGGCCCCGGCCTGGACCCGCTCGCCGACCTGCTCACCGGGCCGCCCCCGCCCGAGCGCGTCGCACTCAGGGCCGGGTTCTGGTGGGCGCAGGAGAGCGCACCGGTCCACGCCGGCGAGCCGGTGGAGACCGACGGGACCCACCTCGTCCTCGGCGGCACCGGCGGCATCGGGACCGCCGTCGCCGAAGAACTGCTCGTCCGCACGACCGGCCGGGTCGTGCTGCTGGCGCGCGACCCCCACCTGCCCGAAGCGCTCAAGCCGTGGGCGGACCGCGTCGACCTGCTCGCCGCCGACCTCACGAAGATCACCGCGGACGAGGTCGACGCCCGCATCGGCGCACCCCTCGCCGGGATCGTGCACGCGGCCGGGGTTCCCGGCGGCGGCCTCATCGCCACCCGCGGCGAAGGCACGCAGTCCGTCAAGCTCGCCGGCGCGCTCCTCACCGAGCGGCTCGTCGAACGTCACCGGCCCGCGTTCGCCGTCTACTGCTCGTCGTTGTCCGCGCGGTTCGGCGGCACCGGCCAGCTGGACTACGCCGCCGCCAACGGGTTCCTCGACGCGCTCGCCCACCGCGACGGCCCGACCGCCCGGCTCTCGATCGGCTGGGACGTCTGGCGCGACACCGGAATGGCCGTCACAGCCTTGGAAACCGACGCCCGGCACCAGGCGCACCTGGCGGTCGGCCTGAGCGTCGAGGAGGGCCGCCGCACGTTCGCCCGCGCACTGGGCTCCGGGCTGCCGCAGCTGCTGGTCGCGACGACCGGCCTCGAGACCGCGCGCACGTTCCACGAGCGCGACACCGCCCCGGCCACGGCAAAACCGGCCGAAGCGGACCTGACGGAAGAGGTGCGCGCCCTGCTCGGCGTCGCCGAACTGGACCCCGACGTGCCGCTCTACGACCTCGGCGCCGACTCCCTGACGCTGCTGGACGTCGTCGACTCGGTGAAACGCCTCTACGGCGTCGACCTCGACCTCGCCTGGCTCGGCCCCGAGGTGACGATGGCCGCCTTGCTGGCGAAGCTCTCCGAAGCCGGCGACGCCGGCGAAGTAGTGGTGCAAGTGTGGCGCGAAGGGACTCGGCAAGAAGTCGTGTGCCTCGTGCACCCGGTCGGCGGGGACGTCCACGCCTACCGCCCGCTCGTCGAGGCTTTGGACCCGGCACTCGGGGTCTGCGTGATCGCCGACCCGGCGCTGAGCCGCCCGGAACCGCCCGGCTGGCCGGTGGCGGACCGGGCCCGCCGCTACCACTCGGCTCTCGAAAAGCTGTTCCCCGGCCACACCTGGCAACTCGCCGGGTGGTCGTTCGGCGCCTGGGTGGCGACGGGCATGGCCGCCGAAGCCGAGGCGGCCGGGAACCCGGTGCGGGCGCTGCACCTCATCGACCCGCCGCCGCCCGGCGCGAGCGCCGCGGACTACAGCGACGCGCAGCTGGAGACGGTGTTCGAGCGCGAACTGGGCGCCTCCGACGGCACCGCGGGCGAGCACGCCCGGCGGCTCGCCCGCGCGTGCCGGGCCAACCTGCGCAGCATGGCCGGGCACGAGCTTCCCCGGTTGGACGCGACACCCAGCCACGTCTGGCTCGCCGCCGAACCCGAACCCGGCTTGCCCGTGACGGATCGCGACGGCTGGCGAGCCCTCCTGCCCGAACCGAGCCACTGGCACGAACTGCCCGCCACCCACTACGGCATCGTGCGTGCACCCCACGTCACCGCCGTGGCCGCGGCCATCGAGAACCCGACACCGTAAGGAAAGGAAACCATGGAGCAGTACGAACTCGACGCCGTCAAGCGGATCACGACGCGGCCGGCGCGCGACCACCGGACGCTGGCGGTGCGGGGCCTGACCCCGGTGATCGGCGCCGAGGTCACCGGCCTCGACCTGGCCCGGGAGCTGACCGAGGAGCAGCTCACCGAGCTGAAAACGGCGTTCCTGGACCACCACGTGCTGGTGTTCCGCGACCAGGACATCACGCCGGACGACCACCAGCGCCTGGCCGCGAGCTTCGGCGAGCTGCGTCCGGTGAACCCGCCGCCCGAGCACGGCAACCCGTACATCCTCGAGGTCGCGACCGCCCCGGAGTCGGCGAACGTGTTCGGCAACGGCTGGCACGCCGACGGCACCGCCGACGCCGAGCCGTCGCTGGGCTCCATGCTGCACATCACGCGGATGCCCGAGCCGGGCAGTGGCGGCGACACGCTCTTCGCGAACATGCACCTCGCGTACGACATGCTTTCGCCGAAGCTGAAGGAACTGCTGGCCGGGCTGACCGCGATCCACGACGGCGCGCACGCCTTCCGCGGCCACAAGATCCCGGACGGCTACGAACCCCCGGTCAGCGAGCACCCGGTGGTCGTGCGGCACCCGGAGACCGACCGGCCGCTGCTGTACGTCAACCCGGCCTACACGTCGCGCATCCCGCAGCTGTCGGCGGACGAGAGCCGCGCGGTGCTCGACCTGCTGTTCTCGGTCGTGCCGAACCGGCCGATGCTGGCCTGCCGGGTGCGCTGGGAGCCGAACACGCTCGTGTTCTGGGACAACCGCTGCGTCCAGCACCACGCGACGTACGACTACTACCCGTACACCCGTTTCGGAAACCGCGTCGCGATCAACGGCGGCCCGCTCAAGGGCTGACGCCCGAAGGAGTTCTGCCCCATGTCGTCCGAACCCGTGGTGGACGTCCGCGATCCGGCCGTGCTCAACGACCCCAAGTGCGGCTACGACCGCATCCTCGCCGAGTCACCGGTCTGCTGGGCCCGGCTGCCGAACGGCGAGGAGGGCTGGCTGATCACCCGCAGCGACGACGTCCGCGCGGTGCTCTCCGACCCCGCCGTGCGCAACGATCCGACCGGCCTGCCGGGACAGGGCGCGCAGACGCAGGAGGAGGCGTTCCTCGCGCTGGGCACGCCGCCGGAGCACCTGCCCTACTTGCGGGCGAGCCTGCTGAGTCTCGACGGCGCCGAGCACACCCGGCTGCGCCGCAGCATCAGCCACGCCTTCGGCGCGTCCCGGGTCGCCGCGTTGCGCCCGCGGGTGCAGGAGATCGTCGACGGGCTGCTCGACGACCTCGGCGCGGCGCCGGGAACGGTGAACCTGATCGACGAGTACGCCTACCCGCTGGCCATGGCCGTGGTCTGCGAACAGGTCGGGGTGCCCGAAGCGGACTGGGCGGACTGGTGGCGCTGGGGCAAGGTGCTCGTCGAGGGTGACCCGGCGCGGATCACGCCGACGCTGGGCGAGATGTTCGCCTACTGCCACGCTTTGGTCGACCGGCGCCGGGCCGAGCCGCGCGACGATCTGCTCAGCGAGGTCGTCGCCCAGGACGACCTGACCGACGTCGACGCCGTGGCCCTCGTGGTGTTCCTGGTGCTCGCCGGGCACGAGACGATGGCGCACATGCTCTCCAACGCGGCGCTCGCGCTGATGCGCGACGACGCCCAGCGGGAGCTGCTGCGCACGGAACCCGAGCTGTGGCCGGCCGCGGTGCGCGAGCTGGTCCGCACCGACGGCCCGGTCCAGCTGGCCCGGCTCCGTTACGCCGCAACCGATCTCGAAGTGGGCGGTGTGCGGATCAGCGCGGGCGACGCGGTGCAGGTGGTGCTCGGCGCGGCCAACCGCGACCCGGCGCAGTTCGCCCACCCGCACACCGCCGACGTGCGTTGGCAGGCCGAGCACGGCGGCCGCGAGGGCAGCGTCGGCTTCGGCTGGGGGCCGCACTTCTGCCTCGGCGTCGCCTTGGCGAAGGTGGAGGCCGAAGTGGCGTTGCGCAGCCTGTTCGACCGCTTTCCCGCGGTGCGGCCGGTTGCCGAGCCGGCGTGGGTGCCGTTGCCCCGCGGGCGGCACCGGGTCGCCCTGGAGGTACGGCTGCGCTGAGCCTTCTCACTGGCCCGCCCCACGCACCCCATGTGGCATCGGGTGCGTCAGACGCACCGAACGCCACATTGGGGCGCCGGCAACCGGCCCATCAAGCACCGGCGTAAAACCCGACCGGCATCGTCACGTCCGCGCTCGACGCTCCGCACTCCAGCATCCACAGCGCCGCGGCCGGGCCGAGTTCCCGGCCCAGCGCCCCGAGCGCGTCCGGATCCGGTGCCACCGCCCGTGCCTGCTCGACGCCGCGCGCGAACGCGTCCGGGTCCCAGCCGCCCGGGTCCACGTCGCCCAGGGAACGCGCGCCGGTCGTCAATGTCGTGACCGGCAGCGGTTCGGCCACACCGAGCAGGCCGTGGGTGCGTTCGCCGGTCAGCACGCCCATCCAGCGCGAGCTTTCCGGGGTGGGCCGGGGCCCGGTCCAGCGGGCCCGCCCGTCCATGTCCGGGAGCTTGGCCGGGGCGCCGGACACCGCCCAACGACCCGCCCACTCGACGGCCAGGCCCGGTGCGCTGCGGGTCGCGGGGTTGTGGAAGCGGGCCATGTCCCAGCGGTTGCCCACCGCGACCGCGGCCAGGTCGCGGTGCGGCCAGACCCGCGCCTCCCACCAGAACCCCCACGGGAACGCCGCCGTGTGCCCCCACCACCAGTCGTCGCCCAGGTCGGGGTCGGCGAGTTCGAGCGTCAGGCCGGAAAACGAACGGACGCCGTGCGGGCTCGGGCGCGGCGCCCGCGGGGTCACCATGGCCGCGAGGGAGTCCGGCCCGACCAGGCCGCGGTCGCCCCGCGCCGTGCGCAGCAAGGATTGCAGCAGCCGCGCGAAGTCCGCGGCGCTGGTGTACATCCCGACCCCCGGGTAGGCCGAGGTGCGCAGGGGCGGGCTCGGCACGCACCAGTCGCCGAACGCCATGTACCCGGTCGCACCGTCGATGCCCCGCGTGCCGTCGTCGATGCTCGTGTCCCGCATGCCGGTCGCGGCGAACACGTCCCGGTGGACGCGGGCACCGTACGGTTCGCCGGCCAGGTGCTCGACCGCGCCGCCGAGCACCCCGACGCCGAAACTCGAGTAGGAGTACGGGCCCGGAGCCGTCACCAGCGGCAGCACCCCGCCGTACTCCACGGCGCGCCCGGCCTCGTGCCGGCGCCGGACGTAGTCGAGGACCGGCTCGGCCGGCGCCGTGGACGCTGCGGCGGTGACGATGTCGCTGTAGTAGCCGCCCTGGTGGGCGGCCAGCATGGCGGTGGTGACGGGCGCCGGGTCCGGACCACGCAGTCCCGCGGGCAGCACCTGGTCGATCGGCGTGTCCAGGCCCACCACGCCGGCTTCGACCAGTTGCATGAAAGCCAGGCCCGTGACGGGTTTGGTGAGCGAGCCCGCCGGTGCCACGGTCCCGGCGGTCATCGGCGTGTTCGCGGCCAGGTCCGCGAACCCGGTCGCGGCCGTCCGCAGCTCGTCGCTCGTCGCCACCGCGACGGCGATCCCGGGGGTACCGGTGACCGCGGCCAGCCGGGGCAGGACCGTGCCGAGCGCCGCCATCACATCGTCGAGCATGCTTCTCCTCCAGGAAATCGCGAGTCCACAAAGGACAAGATCGTCAGCCCTCGGCGGTGTTGTAGTTGACGATCCGCTCCACCATGTGGGCGACAGCACCGGCCAACGGGCTGTCCGCGTCCCGCCTCGCCACGTCCGGCAACCGGTGGGCCTCGTCCTCGGCGACCGCCACCATGCCCCAAAGCGCGTTGAAGCCCGACGGATCCGCCGGCTTTTCCGCTGCCGCCTCGACGGTGACGACGCCGCCTTCGTCGGCCACGGTCAGCGCGCCCATCTGCCGCAGGGTGCCGGGATCCCGCTCTTCGGCGGCCACCACGCTCCAGCCCGCCATGTCGGTCTGCCGCAGGGCGGCGAGCAGGCTGCCGACGCCGCTGACAACGATGTCAGGAAGCACGAGGGCCACCGGTCCCCACGTCATCGGCAAGGCGGACCGGATCGCTCCGTCGAGCCCCGGTTGGGCCGAATCGTCCTGGTAGACGAAGACCAGCTGGAAGGTCCCGGCGTAGCGCGCCAGGTACTTCACGGTCTCCAGCTTGTGCGTCCCGAACACGACGACCACGCGCACGGTGAGCCCGCTCTTCACCAGTTCGACGACGGCCTCCAGGCTGCGGTCCAGGATGGTGACCCCGGGGGCCAGGCAGTGCAGCTCCTTCGCGTACGGCGCTCCGAAGCGCGTTCCCAGTCCGGCGCAGGGCAGGATGATCGAAACATCAGGCGTGGGTACGGACGAAACAGGCATCGGGTGGCCCTCAAGTTCTGTTGACGGTCAGGAGCCCTTGCGCGCCACAGTAGTCACCGCGGGCGGTTCCGCGCGAGCAGGGAGTCGATCACCGGCCGACCGGTAGACTGCTTGCGGCACGGCCGAAACGTCTGCGACGAGAACGAAGAGGACGCGAATGCGAGTGCTGCTGTCCACGTACGGGACGCGCGGCGACGTCGAACCGCTGGTGGCACTCGCGGTGCAGCTCCGGGCACTCGGCGCGCAGGTGCGGATGTGCACTCCGCCGGACGAGGAGTTCGCGCGGCGGCTGGCCGGTCTCGGGATCGACTCCGTGCCGGTCGGGCCACCGGTGCGGGCGTTGATGAGCGGCGCGGCTCCGCCGTCGGCGGCGGAACTGTCCCGCTACCGGACGGAACTGGTCGACACGCAGTTCGACGTTTTCCCCGAAGCGGCCGACGGTTGTGACGCGCTGGTGGTCGCCGGCCTGGCGCAGGTGGCCGCGCGGTCCGTGGCCGAAGCCGCGGGCATCCACTACGTCTACGCGACTTATGCGGCGGTCAACCTGCCGTCGCCGCACCACGCCCCGCCACCGCGCCCGGGCTGGCCGGAGCCGGCGGGGGCCGCCAACACCGCGCTGTGGGAGCAGGACGCCCGCATGGTGAACGCGCAGTTCCGTGCGCCGCTCAACCGCCACCGGGCCGCACTCGGCCTGCCACCCGTGGACAACGTCCGCGACCACGTCTACTCCGCCCGGCCGTGGCTGGCGGCGGACGCGGTCCTGGGACCGTGGCAGGAGACTCCAGGTCTCGAAGTGGTCCAGACAGGTGCGTGGACGCAGGAAGACGAGCGTCCGCTGCCGGCCGAGCTGGTGGCGTTCCTGGACGCGGGCGCACCGCCGGTCTACGTGGGCTTCGGCAGCATCAGCCCGGCGCCGGACATCGCCCGCTGGGCCGTCGAAGTGAGCCGCGCCCGAGGTCACCGCGTCCTCGTCTCCCGGGGCTGGGCGGACCTGGACCTGGTCGACGGCCAGGACGACTGCTTCGCCATCGGCGAGATCAACCACCAGCGCTTGTTCGGCGAGCTGGCCGCGGTGATCCACCACGGCGGCGCGGGCACGACGCAGACGGCCGCCCGGGCGGGCGTCCCGCAGGTGGTGGTCCCCATCCGCCTGGCGGACAACCCGTACTGGGCCGGGCAGGTGGCAGCTGGCAAGGTCGGCGCGGCCCTCGACGGCCCGACGGCGACCATCGAGTCGCTCAGCGCGGCGTTCGAAACGGCACTGGCACCCGAGACCCGGGCGCGAGCGGAGGCGTTGGGCGCCGAGATCCGCACGGACGGCGCGGCGGTGGCCGCACGCCTGCTGCTCGACGCTCTCCGGTAAGCGAAGCCGGTCCCCGGCCGGAGACCGTCCGAATCGGACCGTGCCGCCGCCTCAGGCCACGATTGCGCCGATCGGGTGGCATCCGGGCCCGGGCATCAACCGGTCCGGAACGTCCGCCGTGGTCCGTGCGCACTCCCACCCGGACGTCACCAGGAGGCACCGTGTCGAAACACCGACTGCCCACCCTCGCCGGAGCGGCACTGCTGGCCGCCATCGGCACCGTCGCCGTGGCCCCGGCCGCGTCGGCGCACGACGCCATCGCCGAGGTCTACAACTGCAGCTACCAGGGCGCGATCCGCTGCGGCTACGGGGGCGTCACCAACAGCCACACCCGCGTGTACGCGTGCGACACCTTCAGCGACGGCTACGGGTTCCGCACGGAGTGGCGGACCCGCAGCGGCGGCGGTGGCGGCATCGACGACGCCAACGGCAGCAGCTCCGGCTGCAGCTCGAAGACCCCGGGCACCTCGGCCAACCCGGTGACGATCTTCCGCGTCTGCCAGAAGACGCCCAACTGGTTCTGCTCCACCTGGCAGAACGCCTGACCCGACGGCCAGGTTCCGACGAGAATCACCAACCGACACTGGGGGAACCAGCTCATGCGCGCTCTTGTCCGGTCGTCCGCGCTCGCGCTCACGGTGGTGGCGCTGGCCGCCGCGGTGGCCGCTCCGGCCGGCGCGGCCCAGCCGCCGTCGCCCGGCCAGCCGCACGTGAGCCTCCCTCAGGGGCGGACCTTCTACACCAACCCCGGTACCGACACCACCGCGCCGAACGCGGGTTTCCCCTCGCTGTTCAACGCGAGCGTGACCAACCCGGACGGCAGCCGCACGTCGCGGCTGTTCGCCACGTACGGGGTCGGCACCGACGCACCGGGCACGAACGCCACCGCGATGCGGACCTCGGCCGACGACGGCGCCACCTGGAGCCCGGTCACCCTGCCGAGCAGGTGGGCCGGGACCACCAATGCCGTCCGGCTCGCCGACGCCGCCGGGACGGTCGTCGCGATCGACTTCGAGCCGATCACGTTGTCGCGGTCGGCCCCGGATCCGGACCCGTCCACGCCCTACAACGAGAACGACCGGGTCTTCGGCCGTTGGACCCTCAACGGGACCACCATGACGGCAGCCGGCACGGCGACCACCAGCTACCCGGGCTCTCCGCCGACCACCTGGGCCCGCTTCCAGCGCGGCATCCTGCTGCTGCCGGACAGCCGGACGCTGCTGGCCACCGTGTACGGCGCGACCGCGAACGGGCCGTTCACCGCACTGATGCGCAGTACCGACCAGGGCGCCAGCTGGGTCCAGGTCACCCGGCTGGCGGAGGGCGCGGGCTGGTCGGAGGCGAACGTCGCGCCCACCTCCGACGGCAAGCTGATGGCCTGGCTGCGCCGGGACGTCACCGTGGCGGGGGAAGACCGGTTCCTGCCCGACCTCTACTACACCCAGTCGTCCACTGTGGACGGTTCGGGCAGCTGGACGACGCCGGTGAAGATGGCTTCGGACACCGGGAACTCGCCGGGTTCGGTCCTGCTGGGCAACGGCGCGGCGCTGCAGGGATCCGGACGGCCCGGCAACGTGGTGCGCTACAAGTACTCCGGCACGTCGGGCTGGCAGGACTGGACCGGCCGCACGACGATCTACACCAACCAGCCCACCGCCGGTACGGGCACGGGCGGGCGGTCTCTCGCGGCTTCCGGCTCCAGCAACACGCTCGCGCTGGCACCCCTCACCGCGAACACCGTGCTCGCGGTGGGCGACAACTGCGCCAGCTGGGGCTGCCCGGCCAGCGCGTCGGGATACCCGCACGGAACCTCGCAGTCGCTGTGGAAGTCCGTGCTCGAGGTGAACACCGGCCAGTGGGGCACGATCGACCTGCAGACCAAGTTCCGGCGCGGGGAGATCGCCTTCGTCGATCCGGCGTTCACCAGCTACGGCGACGGCCGGACGTCGATCGGCGCCTACGCCTTCGACGGTGACGTCCGCACCGACTCGTCCGTGGTGACGGCGAACCGCAGCGTCACGCTCCGGCTTGACCGCGCCTACGCGCTGACCGGCCTCGGGGTGCACGCGCACCTCACCGGGCCCGCCGGCCTGGCCGTCGAAACCTCGCTCGACGGGGTGAGCTGGTCCACGCCCGCGCAAGGCAGCCGGTCCGGCATCCTGTACCCGCTGAGCACGCCGACCGCCGCCCGGTACGTGCGGCTCACCGACCCCAATCCGCCGGTGAACGACGGGTCGTCGTTCCTGAACGAACTCCAGCTCTACAGCACGCTGGACGGCTTCGAAGCCAACGTGCCGGGAGCCGCCCCCGCCGGAAACGGCCTGACCACGGCGACGGGCGCGGTCGTCGTCGCCGGAGCCCCGGCAGTCGAACCGATCTCCTCGCGGTTCCTGCGGATCACCGACACCAGCGCCACCTCCGTGTCCCGCATCGCCTGGAACCACGGCGCTTCCGCCGCCGCGGACTACGAGTTCAAGGTGCGGGCGAGCGGCACCGGTACACACGGCTTGCTGTTCAGCGTCCTGGGTACGGATTCGGCGGGCAACCCGGTGACGCCGTACCACTTCCTGCTGGACGCGGTCAGCGGGAAGTTCTCCCGGTACGACTTCGCGAACGCGACCTGGGGCGCGCCGCTGGGCACCGTGGCCGTCGGGTCGTGGACCTGGAACTCGGTGAGCGTCACCGCCGGACCTTCGTCGGCGACCTTGACCGTCAACGGTCAGCCGGTCGCCACCGTCGCGCCGTCCCAGCCGTTCAGCAGCTTGACGGGCAACCAGCTGTCCTCGACGGGTACCGCGCCGGTCGGCGACGACTGGTTCGTCGACGACGTCGGTTACACCCGGCCCTGAACGGGGTCGTTCGAGCCGTCGCGACCCGGACTACGCCGGGGGCAGCACCGGAGTCCGCCGCAGTTCGGCCTTCGCGATGGACCGCAGGTGCACCTCGTCCGGCCCGTCGAACAGCCGCATCGCGCGGTGCCAGGCGTACATCGCGGCCAGCGGGGTCACGTCGGTGACCCCCGCGCCGCCGTGGACCTGGATCGCCCGGTCGATCACGCGGGTGGCCGCCCGGGGCACGGCGACCTTCGCCATCGCGACCAGATCGCGAGCGGCCTTGTTGCCCGCGACGTCGATGACGTGACTGGCCCGCTGGCACAGCATCCGCGCCTGGTCGATCTCCAGCCGCGACTCGGCGATCTGCTGCTGCACCACGCCTTGGTCGGCCAGCGGACCGCCGAAGGCGACTCGATCGCGTGAACGCTGGACCAGCAAAGCGAGGGCTCGTTCGGCGGCCCCGAGAGCGCGCATGCAGTGGTGGATCCGCCCCGGGCCGAGCCGGGCCTGCGCGGCCGCGAACCCGCCGCCCTCCTCGCCGATCACGTTCTCGACCGGCACGCGGACGTCGTCGAAGCGGACTTCGGCGTGGCCGTGCTGGTCGTGGTGGCCGAACACCGGCAAGTCCCGCACGATCGTGACGCCGGGAGTGTCCCGGGGCACCAGCACCATGGTCTGCTGCCGGTGCGTCGCCGCTTCGGGATCGGTCTTGCCCATCACGATGAAGAACGCGCAGCGCGGGTCCATCGCGCCGCTGGTCCACCACTTGCGGCCGGTGATGACGTAGGTGTCGCCGTCGCGCACGATGCGCGTGGCGATGTTCGTGGCGTCGCTGCTGGCGACGTCCGGCTCGGTCATCGCGAACGCCGACCGGATCTCCCCCGCCAGCAACGGTGCGAGCCAATCCCGCTTCTGCGCTTCGCTGCCGAGCAGGTGCAGCAGCTCCATGTTGCCGGTGTCGGGCGCCTGGCCGTTGATGGCTTCGGGCGCCAGGTCGAGGCTCCAGCCCGAAAGCTCCGCGATCGGCGCGTACTCCAGCTGCGTCAGCCCCGACTCGGCGGGCAGGAACAGGTTCCACAGCCCTTCGGCCCGGGCCGCCGTCTTCAGCCGCTCGACGACCGGGGGGACGCCGTGGTCGGCCGGCCCCGCGGCGCGGCGGTGCGCCAGGTACTCGGCCTCGGCCGGGAGCACGCGGTCCCGCACGAACGCCAGCATCCGGTCGTGGAGTTCGCGGGCATGGTCCGAAGGGGCGGGGAGAGCGTAATCCGACACGAGATACTCCTGAACGCAACCGAGCGATTGGTCGGACTGACCGTACGATCGGCCGCGCGGGGTGTCAACGAGCGAGCCGCACCACGTCCAGGGCGAACCCGACGTATTGGCGCGCGACCGTCTCCGGCGACGACGGCCCGGACGGCGACCACCACTGCGGCAGCGCGGTGCACATCGTGACCACGGCCCGCGCGGCCTCCTTCGGCAGCGGCGTGGTCAGCACCCCGCGGCGGCAGCCCTCGACCACCTCGTCGTCGACCATGTGCTGCATCTCCTGCCGGGTGGCGGCGATCCGGACCCGGTCGGGCTCTTCGACGCTGCGCATCTCACTCGCCCCGATGAACCCGAGCTCGCGCCGGTGGGTGTGGAAGAGCGCCAGGCACTCGACCAGGCGGGTGAACCGCTCGACCGGGCCGTCCGCCTCGGCCCGCGCCGCGCGGGCGCGGGTCAGCAGGTCCTCCATCGTCAGGTCCAGCAACGCGACCAGCAGGTCCTGCTTGGCCGGCCAGTGGTGGTAGACGCCGGGGACGGACAGCCGGGCGCGCTGGGCGATGTCGCGGATGGTCGCGCCGTGGTAGCCGAGTTCGACGAAGGCCTCGAGGGCGCCGGCCAGCGGCGGTTCGAGCCGCAGGGGCCCGAAGTCGCGCCAGTTCCCGGCCATCGGCGCTCCGCGCAGCACCGCGAGGTCGGCCCCCAGGACGTCCGCGACCTGCGCGAGCCGGGCGTCGTCGATCTTCGTCCCGCCGTTCTCCACGGCGCTCCACGTGCCGGCGCTTACGTCGAGGGCCTGCGCCACCTGACGCAGGGTCAGCCCGGCGCTCCGGCGGGCGGCGCGCAGCCGGGCGCCCACCTCTTTCCGGGAGTCGAGCTCCTCCGGCGCTATCCCACGTGCCCCCACCGGTCCGTCCTCTCGGCGCTTGACAGTTCCGACCGCCTCGGGGATGGTACTCGACATCTTGTTCAGATTTACCGTTCGATCGCTCGGTAGCGAAAGGGTCGTGGCCATGCCGACGGAAGTCAGCCCGCCCGGGGTGTCCGTGCCCGCTCTCGAGGCGTTCCTCCGCGAGCGGGGACTGCTCTCCGGTCCCCTGCGGGTGGAACTGCTGGCGGGCGGCCGGTCCAACCTGACCTACCTGCTGAGCGACGGGTCCGGCCGCCGGGTGCTGCGCCGCCCGCCGCTGGGACACGTCCTGGCCACGGCGCACGACATGGACCGCGAGTTCCGCGTCCTGCGTGCCCTGCACCCGAGCGCGGTGCCCGTTCCCGAACCGATCGTGAGCGCGGGCCCGGACGTGCTCGGCGCGCCCTTCTACGTCATGGAGTTCGCCGAGGGCACTGTCCTGCGCGACCAGCACCAGCTGGAGGCTTTCGGCAGCGCGGAGGCCGCCGGCCTGGCCGAAACGCTCGTGGAAACCCTCGTCCGGCTGCACCGCACGGATCCCGCCGCGGTCGGGTTGAGCGACCTGGGCCGCCCGGACGGCTACCTCGAGCGTCAGCTGCGGCGCTGGGCCCGCCAGCTGCACGACTCCCACAGCCGGGACCTGCCCGAGCTCACCGCGCTGGGCGGGCGCCTGGGCCGGCGGATACCGGAGACCGGAGCGGCGTCGATCGTGCACGGCGACTACCGCCTGGACAACGTTGTCCACTGTGGACGCACTGGGGCTGGCCGTGCGGCAGGCCCGGACCGACGACGCGCACGTTGTCGTGTTGTCCGCCGAAGGACGCGCCTTCAGCGTCGGAGGCGACGTCTCGGCGTTCGCCGCGGCCGATGACGTCGGCGTCCTCGTCGACAACCTGGCCGACGCCCTCCACCGCACGATCAGCGACCTGCACCGCATGGACGCCGTCGTCGTCGCGGTCGTCCAGGGCATCGCGGCCGGCGCCGGGCTCTCGCTCGTCGCGGCGGCCGACCTGGTGCTCGCCGGCGCGTCCGCGCGGTTCACCTTGGCCTACACGAAGCTCGGCTTCTCCCCCGACGGCGGCAGTTCGCTGCTGCCCGCCTCCCTCGGTCTGCACCGGGCCCTGCGCATCGCGCTGCTGAACCCGGTCGTCACCGCGGAAGAGGCCCGCGAACTCGGGCTGGTCGCCGAGGTCCACCCGGACGACGAACTCGAAGCCGCGGCCGAGGAAGTCGTGCGGCGCCTGGCATCCGGCTCGCGAGCCGCTCAGGTGGCGACGAAACGACTGCTTCGCGAGACGGCCATGCCCGCGGCCGAAGTCGCGCTGCGGCGGGAAGCCGTGTCCATCCGGGCGCGGGCCGCTTCCCCGGACGGCCGCGAAGGCGTCGCGGCCTTCCTGGAGAAGCGGCCGCCGAAGTTCCCGTGACGAAAGCGGCACCGGGTTCTCGGCGGCCGCGTCAAGCGGACGACACCGGCGTGCCGGACTTCAGCTCTTCGGGTGGCCGGCCGGCGTGAGCAACGCCGCGGTCGCCAGCTCGGCCAGTGCGACGTCGATGCCGGGCACCCGGCCGAGCGTGCGCTCGCGGGCGATCTCGTTCACCGCCATGAGCACGGCCTGGACCACGAACTGCGCTCGCGGCTCGTCCAGGTCGGAGCGGGCGGCGACGCAGAGCCGGACCCACTCGCCGACGTAGTCCCGCTGCGCCTGGATCAGCGGTTCGGCCTGGTCGTCATCGCCTTGTCGTACCAGCTTCCGCAGCTGCTCGTCCCGGTCCTGGCCACCCCGTTGCTGGCCATCGGCGACGCCGGGCCGAACTACTTCGCGCTGTTCCTCGGCTCGGTGGCCGCCGCGGTGTTCGGCGCTCTCGCCGTGCTTCCGATCAAGGACGTCCGCTGATCCGGGCGTCAGAGCTCGGCGAGCAGTTCCCGCACCCGGCGATCGATCTCGTCGCGGATCGGCCGGACGTCTTCGACGCTCTTGCCCGCGGGGTCTTCGAGCTGCCAGTCCAGGTACCGCTTGCCGGGGAACACCGGGCAGGCGTCGCCGCAGCCCATGGTGATCACGACGTCGGCGGCTTCGACCGCGTCGGTCGTCAGCTTCTTCGGGATCTCGCGGGACAGGTCGAGCCCGATTTCGGCCATCGCCTCGCGGACGGCGGGGTTGATGCTGTCCGCGGGAGCGGAGCCGGCCGAGCGGACGTCGACCGCGCCGCGGGCGTGGTGGGCGAGCAGGGCGGCGGCCATCTGCGACCGACCGGCGTTGTGGACGCAGACGAACAGGACTTCAGGCGTCATCGAGAGCTCCTGAGGGACCGGCGCTTGAGGGCGAGGGAGACGTACACGAGGCCGACGAGCACGGGGACTTCGATCAGCGGTCCGACGACCCCGGCCAGCGCTTGCCCGCTGGTGGCCCCGAAGGTGGCGATGGCGACGGCGATGGCGAGCTCGAAGTTGTTGCCCGCGGCGGTGAACGCAAGCGTGGTGGTCCGCTCGTAGCTCAGGCCCATGGCCTTGCCGAGCGCGTAGGAGCCCGCCCACATCAGTCCGAAGTAGACCAGCAACGGCACCGCGATGCGGGCGACGTCCAGCGGGCGGCCGGTGATCTGGTCGCCCTGCAGCGCGAAGAGGATGACGATGGTGAACAGCAGCCCGTAGAGCGCGACGGGTCCGACCTTCGGCAGGAACCGCGCCTCGTACCAGGTGCGCCCCTTGGCTCGTTCGCCCAGGCGGCGGCTCAGGTAACCGGCGACCAGCGGGATGCCCAAGAAGATGAGCACGCTCTTGGCGATCTGCCACCCGGACACCGCGAGATCGGCCTGCGGAAGGCCGAGCCAGCCGGGGAGCACCGAGAGGTAGAACCAGCCGAGCAGCCCGAATGCGACCACCTGGAAGACCGAGTTCAGCGCGACGAGCACGGCGGCGGCTTCCCGGTCGCCGCAGGCGAGGTCGTTCCAGATGATGACCATGGCGATGCAGCGGGCGAGGCCGACGATGATCAGCCCGGTGCGGTATTCCGGCAGGTCCGGCAGCAGCAGCCAGGCCAGGGCGAACATCAGCGCCGGGCCGATGAGCCAGTTCAGCGCCAGCGACGGCCACAGCAGGCGCCGGTCGCGGGTGACGGTGCCGAGCCGGTCGTAGCGGACCTTCGCCAGCACCGGGTACATCATCACCAGCAACCCGAGCGCGATCGGCAGCGAGATCCCGTCCACCTGCACCGCGGACAGCGCCGTGTTCAGCCCGGGCACCCAGCGCCCGGCCAGCAGCCCGGCGACCATCGCGGCCGCGATCCACACCGGCAGCAGCTTGTCCAGGGTGGACAGCCGCGGCGGCGCCTCCGCCCGCGCGTCGACGGCGGTCACGCGGTGACCGGTTCGCCCGCGGTGGTGAGCACCGCCGAGAGCCGCGTCAGCACTTCGCGGTGCACGCGGTAGTAGATCCAGGTGCCGCGCCGGTCCCCGGTGATCAGGCCCGACTCCCGCAGCACCTTCAGGTGGTGGGAGATGGTCGGTCCGGTCAGGTCGAAGGCGTCGGTCAGGTCGCACACGCACGCCTCACCGCCGGCGTGCGAGGCGATCAACGACAGCAGCCGCAGCCGCACCGGGTCGGCCATCGCCTTGAACAGGTGCGACAGCTCGACCGCCTGGTCCTGTGTCAGCGGCTCCCGCGCCAAGGGCGCACAGCAGGCGTCCATCGCGACGAGCGGCAGTTGCTTCGACATGCCTCTATATTGACAGACTTGTATATAGAGAGCAATCTAAGTCTTGCTTAGACGAACATCTATCCAAGGAGAGTGCGGCGATGTCCAGAGTGCAACTGGCACTGCGGGTCGGCGATCTGGCGGGCTCCATCGACTTCTACTCGAAGCTGTTCGGCACCGAGCCGGCCAAGCTCCGGCCGGGCTACGCGAACTTCGCGATCGAGGAGCCGGCGCTGAAGCTGGTGCTGCTCGAGGGCGAGCCCGGGCAGGCGACGGTGATGGACCACCTCGGCGTGGAGGTCGAGTCCACCGGCCAGGTCGACGCGGCGACGAAGCGGCTGACCGGCGAAGGTTTCGAAACGTTGACCGAGGACGACACCACGTGCTGCTACGCGGTGCAGGACAAGGTGTGGGTCCACGGCCCGGGCAAGGAGCCGTGGGAGGTCTACACGGTGAAGGGCGACTCGGCGACGTACGGAAGCGACAGCGCCGCGCTGGTCACCCCGGCGACGTGCTGCACGACGGACGCCGAAACCGGCGTGGCGGCCAAGCCGGAGGGCTGCTGCAGCTGAGCGGCCGAGCCGGTGCGCGATCGAGGGGCGCACCGGCTCCCCCTCCGCTAGGTGCCGACGCGCGTGCTGCGGCGTTCGATCAGGACGACGTCGCGCCAGACGCCGTGGTGCCGGCCGACGCGTTCGCGGACCCCGACCTCCCGGAATCCCGCTCGGCGGTGCAGCTCCCGGCTCGCGGTGTTCTCGGGGAACACGCCGCTCTGGATCGTCCAGATCCCGGCATCCTCGGTCGAGGCGATCAGCGCGGCCAGCAGGACTTCCCCGACGCCACGACCCCGAGCGTCGGGATCGACGTAGACGCTGTGCTCGACAACCCCGGCGTACACGCATCGCGAGGACACCGCGGTGACCGCCGCCCAGCCGACGACCCGCCCGTCCGGGCCGAGGGCCACCAGCCGGTGTTCCGGCAGGTGGGCGGCCTCCCAGGTCGCCCAGCCGGGCGCGGCGGTCTCGAAGCTCGCGTGCCCGGTGTCCAGCCCGGCTTGGTAGATCGCCAGGACCTGGTCCGCGTGCTCGGACGTCATCGCCGCGACCTGGACCGGTTTGGTGGCGCGGATGATCGCGGAGTGGAGCTTGTCGCCGACTTCGTGGGTGAGCTGGACGTCGATGCCTCCGAGGCCGGCATTGCCGAGCAGCGCCCGATAGCGCTCGGCGGTGAGCGCGCCGCCGAGGCACTCGACCGCGCCGGCGCGGGTCGCGCGCTCGGCGTCGGTGAGCGAGTCGTCGGCCAGGATGTCGGTGACACCGAGGCGCCCGCCGGGCCGCAGGACGCGGGCGATCTCGCCGAACACCGCGGGCTTGTCGGGCGAAAGCGCGATGACGCAGTTGGAGATGACGACGTCGACCGTGGCGTCCGGCAGCGGGATCCGCTCGATCGTGCCCTTGACGAACTCGACGTTGCCGACGCCCGCCTGCTCGGCGTACCGGCGGGCGAGGGTGAGCATGTCGTCGGTCATGTCCAGGCCGATCGCCCGACCGCCCGGCCCGACGCGGCGGGCGGAGAGCAGGACGTCCAGCCCGCCGCCGGAGCCGAGGTCGAGCACGGTCTCGCCGGGTTTCAGCTCGGCGACGGCCAAGGGGTTGCCGCAGCCGAGGCTGGTCGCGGCCACCTCGGCGGGCAGGTCCGCTCCGGCGTAGTGGACGGCGCCGAGCCGGTCGGCGTCGCCGGTCAGCATCCCGGTTCCCTCGCCGGCCAGGGCTCGCCGGGCGACGGTGGCGTAGCGGTCGCGGACGGCATCACGGTCGGGTTTCACACGTCACCTCGTCGATCGCTCCGGCGAACGCCCGGACCCCGCGGCCCATGACGACGTCCGCGGCACTCGGGAAGCAGGACACGCACGCTTCGTTGACCCGGTAAAGCCGAGCGGTCCCCCGTGGCTCGACGAGCACGAACCCGGTGTCGGCGAGGACCTTCAGGTGCGCGGAGACGGTCGACTGCCCGACGCTGACCTGCTCGACGACCTCTCCGACCGTCATCGGCCCGGCCGTCTCGGCGAGCAGGTTGAGGATCTGCACCCGCGTCGGATCGGCGAGCGCCCGAAACCACCCGGCATAGGTCTTGGCAGTGTCCCGATCCAGCACGGCGGCCCCTTCCATCGCCCATCGACGATATACGATGAACCGCGATCGAGGAAGCCGCTGAGCTCAGAACCCCATCTGGTGGCCCAAGGTCTAGCGGCTCTGGTGTTCGGCATCGACCCGAGCTGTCGCGCCGGTGGCCACGATGGTCCGGGTGGCGTCGACCGAGGCGTAGGTCCAGAGGATGCGCATCGGCTCGGTGCCGGAGGCGTTGCGGAACCGGTGCGGGACACCGGCGTCGACGTACGTCGTGTCCCAGGTGGACAGCCGGTGTTCTTCGCCGTCGATCTCCACGATCGCCGATCCCTGCAGGATCACGACGCTCTCGGGGCAATTGTGCGTGTGCAGCGGAATCCCGGCGCCCGCCTCGAACTGCGTCATGCCGTTGAGGAAGACCTCGGCACCGCGGGCCTTGGTCACCAACGGGATGGTGCTGGCCCCGCCGCCGCGGGAGAACGCGGTCAGCTCGGCGGAGCGCAGCACGGCAGCGGGAAAGGGGTCGGTCAAGGTCAGGCTCCGATCCAGAGGGTCTTGGTGTTGCAGAACTCGCGGATGCCTTCGGCGCCGAGCTCGCGGCCGTAGCCGGACTTCTTGATGCCACCGAAAGGCAGGCGGGGGTCGGAGGCGACCACGCCGTTGACGAACACGGCACCGGCCTCGATCTCGCGCGCGAGGGTGCGTGCGCGGTCCACATCGGACGTCCAGACGGCCGCGCCGAGACCGAATTCGGTGCGGTTGGCGAGTTCGACCGCTTCGTCGGCGTCGGCGACGCGGATGATCGCGGCGAGCGGACCGAAGGTCTCCTCGTCGAAGGCGGCCATGCCCGGACGGACCTGGTCGAGGACGGTCGGCGGGTAGAAGAACCCGGGACCGTCGACGGGCTCGCCGCCGAGCAGGACCTTCGCGCCGGCCGCGACGCTGCGCTCGACCTGGTCGTGCAGGGTGTCGCGCAGGTTCGCGCGCGCCATCGGCCCGATGGCGGTCGCCGGGTCGGTCGGGTCGCCGACCTTCAGCTCGGCGGCGTGGCGCAGGAAGGCCGCGACGAACTCGTCGGCGACCGCGTCTTCGACGATGAACCGCTTGGCGTTGACGCAGCTCTGGCCGACGTTGAGGAACCGCGCCTTCACCGCGGCCCGGGCGGCGGCCTCGACGTCGGCGTCGGCGAGCACCAGGAACGGGTCGGAGCCGCCGAGCTCCAGAACCTGCTTCTTCAGCGCGGCACCGGCCTGGGCGGCGACGATCGCGCCGACCTCGGTGGACCCGGTGAGCGTGACGGCCGCGATCCGGTCGTCGGCGATCAGCGGGGCGATCTGCCCGACGTCGACCAGCAGGGTGCGGAACAGACCCTCCGGCAACCCGGCTTCGCGCACGACCTCCTCCACCGCGAGGGCGCACTGCGGGACGTTGTTGGCGTGCTTGAGAAGTGCGCCGTTGCCGGCGGCGAAGGCGGGTGCGGCGAAGCGGAAGAACTGCCAGAACGGGTAGTTCCACGGCATGACGGCCAGGACCACGCCGAGCGGGTCGTAGACGACGCCGGCCTCGGGCGTCACGCTGCGGCCTTCGAGGTAGCCGGCCGCATGGTCCGCGTAGTGCTCACACGTGACGGCGCACTTTTCGATCTCGGCTTCGGCCTCGGCGAGCGGCTTGCCCATCTCGCCGACGATGAGCCGGGCGTAGCGGTCCTTGCGCGCCCGCAGCAGGGCGGCGATTTCCCGCAGCGACGCGGTGCGCTCGGCCAGGGGGCGCCGCCGCCAGTGCCGCTGCGCGTCGACAGCGGCGTCCAAGGCGGCCTCGACGTCCTGGTCGGTCATGGGGGCGAAGCGGGCCAGTTCGGTGCCGGTCGCGGGGTCGACGGAGACGATCACGCGGCGTTCTCCCGGATCTTGGCGAGGTGGGCGATGACGGCGTCGGCGAACGCGGCGGTGCCGAGGGCGCCGCCGATGTCGCGGGTGCGGGTGGCCGGGTCGTCCAGGGTGGCGTCGACGGCGCCGGAGATCAGCGCACCGGCCTCGACCAGCGCCGGGTTGCCGTCGCGGTGACCGCGCCAGTCGAGCAGCATCGCGGCGGAGAGGATCAGCGACGTCGGGTTGGCGACGCCCCGGCCCGCGATGTCGGGGGCGGAACCGTGCTGGGCCTGGGCGACGCAGATGGTGTCGCCGGCGTTGATGGAGCCGCCGAGCCCGAGACTGCCGGACAGTTCGGACGCCTCGTCGGAAAGGATGTCGCCGAACATGTTGGTGGTCACGACGACGTCGAACCGCTCGGGGTCGCGGATGAGCAGCGCGGCGGCGGCGTCGACGATCAGCTCCTCCAGCTCGACGTCGGGGAAGCCGGCGGCGACCTTGCGGACCTCGCGCAGGAACAGGCCGTCCGAGAGCTTCACGACGTTCGCCTTGTGCACCGCGGTGACCTTCCGGCGCCGGCCCCGGGCCAGCTCGAACGCCGTGCGCGCCACCCGTTCGCAGGCCTTCGCGCTGACCTTGCGGATCGACAGCGCGAGGTCGGGATCCGGCATGAATTCGCCCGTCCCGGCGTACATGTTGCGGTCGGAGTAGAAGCCTTCGGTGTTCTCGCGGACGAGGACGAGGTCCATCGGCTTGCGCAGGATGCTGAGGTCGGGCCGCGAGCGGCACGGCCGGATGTTGGCGTAGAGGCTGAAGACGGTGCGCAGTTCCGCGGAGGGGTTGATGCCGCCTTCGGCCCGCGGCGGGTAGTCGTAGTGGCTGACCGGGCCCAGCAGCACGCCGTCGACTTCGGGGACGCGGTCGAGCACGTCGCCCGGCAGCGTCGTCCCCGATGAGGCCAGGCCGGCGTGCCCGATGTCGCGCGTCTCGAATTCCATGCCGACGCCGAGCGCGGCCTCGGCGGCGCGGAGCACCTGGCACGTGGCGTCGGTGATCTCGGGGCCGATGCCGTCACCTGGCAGAACGAGGATCTTCACTGAACTTCCTTCCGGCTCGGACTTCCCGGAGCGTACGGAAGCAATTGGTTTTTCTCAAGCCTATTGTACCAACCCTTGGTACTATGCTCTGGTGAAAACCCCACAAGGAGGACTGCCATGGTCTGGGAAATCGCGCGGATCGACGTGCGGCCGGGCGACGAGGCCGCGTTCGAGAAGGCCGTCGCCGAAGCGGTCCCGCTGTTCGAAGGCGCCCCGGGATGCCACGGTGTGCGGCTGCGCCACGGCGTCGAACAGCCGCAGCGGTACTGGCTGGTCGTCGAGTGGGAGACCGTCGAGGACCACACGGTCCGGTTCCGGAACTCGGCCGGGTTCGCCCGCTGGCGGGAGCTGGCCGGGGGGTACTTCGCGACCCCACCGCAGGTGGACCACGTCCACGACGTGAAGCTGACCTGACGGCCCGCACGCGGTCGGTAAGCTGCTGCCCGCAGGTCACGGACGGACGGAGGCGCATGGCACCGACCCCGCTCACCCGGCAGGTCGCGGCCCGCATCGTCGACTACATCCGCGACGGACAGGCGGACCCGGGCACGCGGCTGGTCGAACGCACCCTCGCCGAGCACCTGCGCGTCTCCCGCTCCCCCGTGCGCAGCGCACTCCGGCTGCTCGAGGACACCGGCGTGGTCGCCCCGGCCGAGCGCGGCGGCTACACGGTCGTGCGCACCGGCGAGCAGCTCGACGACGTCGCCGTCGAGGACACGAGCGACGACGAGGCGATCTACCTGCGCATCGCCGCCGACCGGCTCGACGGCGAGCTGCCCGACCGCGTCACCGAAAGCGCGCTGGCCCGCCGGTACGACCTGTCCCCGGCGGACCTCAACCGCACGCTGCGCCGGATCTCCACCGAGGGCTGGATCGAGCGCCTTCCGGGCTACGGCTGGGAGTTCCAGCCGGCGCTGACCTCCGAGCGGGCCTACGCGGACAGCTACCGGTACCGGCTCATCATCGAGCCCGCCGCCATCCTCGAACCCACCTTCGCCCTGGACCGCAGGGCGATCGAGGAGGTCCGCGCCCAGCAGCGGAAGCTGGCCGACGGCGCCATCTTCGAAGTGGGCAACGCGGAGCTGTTCGCCCTCAACCGCACCTTCCACGAGGCGATCATGGAGTGCAGCGGCAACACGTTCCTCATCGACGCCCTCCGCCGCATCGACAACCTCCGGCGGCTCATCGAGTACCGCCGCTCCCTCGAACGCGACCGCGCGATCATCCGCTGCCGCGAGCACGTCGAGATCGCCGACCTGCTCCTCGCCGGCCGCAGCGCCGACGCGGCCGAGCGGATGCGCGACCACCTCGGCACGGTGGGCGAGGAGAAGGTGGCCGACGGCGCGCGACGCTGACCGCGCTTCTCGCGCCCGCGGTCAGGAGCGGATGAACTCCAGCAGGTCGGCGTTGACGGTGTCGGCCTGGGTGGTCGGCATGCCGTGCGGGAAGCCCGGGTACGTCTTGAGCGTGCCGTTGCGCAGGAGCTTCGACGACAGCGGCGCCGAGTCGGCGTACGGGACGATCTGGTCGTCGTCGCCGTGCATCACCAATACCGGCACCGTGATCTTCTCGAGGTCGGCCGTGAAGTCGGTCTGGGAGAACGCGACGACGCCGTCGTAGTGCGCCTTCGCGCCGCCCATCATGCCCTGGCGCCACCAGTTGCGGATGATCGCCTCGGACGGCTCGGCGCCGGGCCGGTTGTAGCCGTAGAACGGCCCGGACGCCAGCGACAGGTAGAACGACGACCGGTTCGCCAGCAGCTGGGCCTGCAGGTCGTCGAAGACGCTCCGGGGCAGGCCGCCGGGGTTCGCCTCGGTCTGCACCATCAGCGGCGGGACCGCCGCGATGATGGCCGCCTTGGCGACGCGGTCCTCGCCGTGCCGGGCGAGGTAGCGCACGACCTCGCCGCCGCCGGTGGAGTGTCCGACGTGGACCGCGTCGCGCAGGTCGAGGTGGGCGGTCACGGCGGCCAGGTCGTCCGCGTAGTGGTCCATGTCGTGACCGTCGGCGACGTCGGACGAGCGGCCGTGGCCGCGCCGGTCGTGGGCGATCACGCGGTAGCCCTGCCCGGCGAAGAACAGCATCTGGGTGTCCCAGTCGTCCGAGGACAGCGGCCAGCCGTGGCTGAAGACGATCGGCTGTCCGGTCCCCCAGTCCTTGTAGAAGATCTCCACGCCGTCAGGGGTCGTGATGGCAGGCATCGCAGGGTCTCCGTTCGGGTCACGCCTGGCGGACCGGCGGTGCCGCCAGGACCTCGTTGAACGCCTCCGTCGACGACGGGTGCGTGTAGATGGCGTCCCGCAGCTCGCTCGCGGTCACGCCGTGGCGCATCGCCAGCGTCACCGCGTTGATCAGCTCCTGGGAGTCGACGCTCAGCAGCGCCGCGCCCAGGACCTCGTCCGTCACGCGGTCGACCACGAACTTCATCAGCCCGCGGGTGTCGCCGACGATCTTCGCCCGGGGCATCCCGGCGATGTCCGCGACGGCCTTCTCGACGACCTTCACCGGCAGCCCCCGTTCGACGGCTTCGCGTTCGGTGAGGCCGACGCGGGAAAGCGCCGGGCTCATGAACACCGTGTACGGCACGAACTTCCGGTCCAGGGTAGAACGCCGGCCGTCGCCGGTCAGCTGGTCGGTGACGATCCGGCTGTCGTCGAGCGAGATGTAGGTGAACTGCGGGCCGCCGTTGACGTCGCCGACCGCGTAGACGTGCGGCTGGCTCGTGCGCAGGAACTCGTCCACCTCGACCGCACCGGACGCCGTGGTGCGCACCCCCGCGCGGCCGAGGCCGAGGTCGCCGGTCGCCGGGACGCGGCCGGTCGCCGCGAGCACCTCGTCGGCCGCCAGCGTGTGCGTCCGGCCGCCGGCTTCGTAGGTGATCTCGACGCCGTTGTCGATGTCGCGCACGTTCGTCACGTGGGCGCCGGGGCCGAACTCGACGCCGGCGCCGCGCAGGATCCCGGTGGCCACCGCCGCGACGTCGTCGTCCTCGCGCGGCATGATCCGCGGGCCGGCGTCGAGCACGGTGACGGCGCTGCCGAACTGGGCGTAGATCGACGCGAACTCCACGCCGACGTACCCGCCGCCGAGGATGGCCAGGCGCTTGGGCAGGTGGTCGAGGTCGATGAGATCGGTGCTGGTGAGCACGTGCGCGCTCGCGCGCAGGCCCGGGATCGGCGGGACCACCGGCACGGCGCCGGTGTTGATCACGATCGTGTCGGCGCCGAGCTCGAGCACGTCGTCGCCGGCGGTGACGCGGACCGTCTTGGCATCGAGGAACTCCGCCCGGCCGGTGATCACCACGACGGAGTCGATCGTGTCGAGCATGGCGAAGTTCTTGCCGCGCAGGGTGCTGGTGAGCGCGCGCGTGTCCGCGACCGCCTGGCGGTGACGCTCACCGGGGCTGCCGGCACCGGAGTGCTCGGCGTGGTGGACGAGCGCCTTCGTCGGCACGCAGCCGATGTTGATGCAGGTCCCGCCGTACATCTCGGCGGACTGCTCGACCATGGCCACCCGCTTGCCGAGGCGGCCCATCGTGGCGGCAAGCGTCTTGCCGCCCTTGCCGAACCCGATGACGAGCAGATCGAAGTGCGTGTCCTCCATGCGTCCCATCATTCGGCGGCCCGCCCGATCCGGCCACGTGCCACCGGCTCGTTTTCCGTCGGAATCGGCTCAGCGCCGCACGGCTTCCCGGCGGTACTGGGCCGGAGTCGTGCCCAGCGCCGCCCGGAACGCCTGGCCGAACGCCGACTCCGACCGGTAGCCGACCTCCTTCGCGACCCGCGTCACCGAGTACTCCGAGCGGGTCAGCAGGTCCGCGGCCACCATCATCCGGATCGCCGTCACCATCGCGGCCACCGTCGTCCCGGTCCGGGCGGTGAACCGGCGCAGGAACGTGGCCCGGGCCATCGCCGCCTCGGCGGCCAGCCGGTCGATCGTCCACGTTTCGCCGGGCCGCTCGACGACGTCCGCCAGCACCCGGCCCAGCACGTCGTCGCCCATCGCCGTCCAGAGGCCGGGCGTCGCCGGCCGCTGCTCGGGACGGCTGCGCAGCGCCATCGCCAGCAGTGCGTCGAGCAGCGCCGCGACGATCGCCGACGTCCCGGGTCCGGCGCAGCGCGCTTCGCCGCGCAGGACCTCGGCCAGCGTGAGCGCGGGCGGGTCGAGCGAGACGTGCACCAGTGGCGGCATCAACCGGAACAGCAACGCGCCGGCGCCCGGGTCGAAGCCGTAGTGGCCGCAGAACAGGTCCACCACCGGTTCGGCGCCCGGCGTCCGGCGCGTCGGGAACGCCGCTCCGGGCTCCTCGGCGACGGGAAGCCGGGGTCCCCCGGTCGCCGTCACGCGGTGCGCGTCGCCGTGCGGGAGCAGCACCATGTCACCGGGTCCCAGGTGGACGGCCGAGGCACCGGAGGTCACGGTGCACCGGCCGTCGAGGACGAGGTGGAAGGGCACGATGCCCGGCCCGGCCGGCGGGTTGTCCAGGACGAAGCGTCCGGCCAGCAGGCACCGGACGTCCACCTCGCCGTCCAGCCGCGCCAGCCGGACGAGGCGGCTCACGCTGTCCATGACTCCAGCAGCCGGCGGGCCTCGGGGACCACCTCGCCGGCGAACGCGGCGATCTGGCCGGTCGTCTCCTGCTCCGGCCAGAACACGAACGAGGTGAACGGCTGCTCGGTGCCCAGCCGCGCCAGCACTTCCGCCCACTGCCCGGCGGTTCCCCGCACGGGTGCGGCGCCGTCGTCGAGGCGCGGCCGGCCCTTCGCCGTGGTGATCGTGCCGACGACCTGGGCGATCCGGCGCACGGACGCCGGGTCACGGCCCGCGGCGACGGCCGCCTCGTCGATCAGCCGGTGGGCTTCGCCCCATTTCTCGTACGGCAGGTAGGCGGCGATCGGCGCGGCCCACCCGTCGGCGATCTCGCCGGTGAGAGCCAGCGCTTCCGGTCCCTGGGCGCCGGTCCAGATCTCGATCGGGTGCGCGGGCGCCGGTCCCGCGGGCACGCCGGCGAGCGAGTAGTACTCCCCCGCCGTCTCGACCGGCGCCGCGTCGTCCGACCACAGGGCGCGCAGGACCGTGATCGCCTCCCGCAGCGCGACGTTCGCCTCGCGCGAGCTGCGCCGGGGCACGCCCATCCGCGTGATGGCGTCCCAGTACCCGCCGGCGCCGAGCGCCAGCTCGAACCGGCCGCCGGACACCACGTCGAGCGCCGCCGCGGTCTTCGCCAGCAGGGCGGGCGGGCGCAGGGGCAGGTTGGCGACGTCCGGGAAGACGCTGATCCGGCGCGTGGCCGCCAGCAGGTGGCCCAGCACCACGAAGGTGTCCAGGGAGGAGGGCACGTACGGGTGGTCCTGGACCCCGACCAGGTCGAGGCCACCTTCTTCGGCGACCACCGCGCGAGCGCGCACGGCCGCGACGTCGAGGGCCGGGATCAGCGACACGCCGAACCGTAGCGTGTCGCGCGCCACAGCGTCAGATTTAGTCATAATTTGTTACTATCATAGATCTGGACTACTTGTCGGACCGCAGACCGAGGAGCTGACGATGTCGGTCATCGAGATGACCACCTTCACCGTGGACCCGGAGAACGCCCGGGCGATGCTGGCCGCACGCCCGGGGATGGTGGCGGCGTTCCGGGAGGACCGGCGCGGCTTCCTCGCCGCCCGCCTGGTCCGCCTCGACGCGCGGACGTGGCTGGACTTCGTCGAGTGGACCGACGACGCCGCGTGGGACGAGTCGAAGGCCAAGGGCGCCAACCGGCCCGCGATCGCGGCGTTCTTCGCCACGATCGGCACGCTCGTCGGCGCCGAGCGCGGCGTGCGCTACGACGACGCCGAAGACGGCGCCCGCCGGGTCCGCACCGTCGCCTACGGCCCCGAGCCGTCGCAGGTCGGCGAGCTGTACCTGCCCGAAGGTGACGCCCCGTTCCCCGTCGTGGCCGTCGTCCACGGCGGCTACTGGACGGCCATGTGGGACCGCCGCCAGATCACCGACGTCGCCGACGACCTCGTCGCCCGGGGCTACGCGGTGTGGAACGTCGAGTACCGCCGGATCGGCGAGCCGGGCGGCGGCTGGCCCGGCACCTTCCTCGACGTCGCCGCGGCGATCGACGCCCTCGACGGCATGGACCCGGCGCTCGACACCGGCCGCGTCGTCCTCCTCGGCCACTCCGCCGGCGGGCACCTGGCCACGTGGGCCGCCCACCGCGGCGTGCTCCCGCCCGAGGCTCCCGGCGCCCTGCCCAAGATCACGCCGATCGGCCTGGTCGAGCTGGCCGGCGCGCTCGACCTGAAGGCGGCCGACGCGGCGGGCTTCGGCAAGATTCTCGCCGACCCCGGCGCCGAGCCGCCGAAGGACGCGCCCGAGCCCGCCCGGCCCGAAGCGTGGGCGGGCGTCGCGGCCGCCGTCGGCGACGGGATCGTGCCACTGCTGGTGGACGGGCACTTCGCGTGGACGTCCCCGCTGGAGCTGGCCGGCGCGGGTGTCCCGGTGCTGGCCGTGCACGGCACCGCCGACGAGGCCGTGCCCGCCGACTGGAGCCGTCGCTACACCGAGAAGGTCACCGCCGAGGGCGGCCGCGCCCGTTACGTCGAGGTCGAGGGCGGCACCCACTTCGACGTCGTCCGGCCGGGTCACCCGGTGTGGGCGGAAGTCACCGGCTTCATCCACGAAATCGTTGCGGGGCAGGCGTGAACCACGAAGAGATCTTCGAGCAGGCGTGGACCGCGCCGGGAACGACGTCGGTCGAGCTGCCGGCGATCCCGGTGAACGACGTCCTGCGCGAGCGCTACGACGTGCGGCCGCCGTTCGCCTACACCGGCGCGCAGCTGTGGGACATGGAGGTGCGCAAGGCCGCGGCGCCGGACAAGTACATCCCGACGGTCGTGAAAGCGGGCAGCGCCGAGAAGTTCCCGAGCGTGCGCCACGGCCGCTTCGAGGACTTCACGCGCGTGTCCGACCAGCGCCTGTGGGCCCACCCGGATCGGTTCGCGACGATCATCGAGCACGTGCGCCTCGACCACGAGCACCGGCGCGCGTTCTTCATCGGCGCCGAACGCTTCGAGGCCCCGGACGGCCGCGTCTTCACCGCGGGCGCCGGACAGCCGCTCTTCCACGTCGAGCACTCCGTCGCCGGCCCGGAGGACGCCCCGCTCAACCTGTGGCGCATCGTGCACCTCACCGGCGAACCGGACCAGTCCCTGGTGGACGCCTTCGACGAGCTGGCGAACGACCGCTACCTGCGGGTGTTCGTCGAAGTCCACCTGCGCGACGACCTGGGGCGTGAACTCGTGCGCCGGTGAGCGCGGGCCGCGGCTACTCGGCGGTGACGGACAAACCCGTCGCAGCCAAGCAGTACCGGAGCAAGCTCTTCACCTCGTCCGGCTCAGGCCGGGTACCCGGCAGGAGGTGCCGAGGGCGCTCCCGCCGGTCGTGCCAGAACCGTCCCGGCTCCGGACCCGGCCGGGTCGAGGCGAGCCACACCGCCGTGTCCGCGCCTTCGGCCGGCGTCCGCAACAACGGCCCGGCGAGCCGCCGGAAAGCCGGCAACGAAGCCGAAAGCCCCGGCGTGTCAGCCCAGCCGGGATGCAGGCTGTGCACCGCGACGCCGTCCGCGCGCCAACGCTCGGCGAGCAACGGCGTCAGCTCGACCTGCATGCGTTTGGTCCGCGCGTAGGCCGTCGCGCCGCGGTAGCGGCCGGTGCGGTACTCCGGGTCGGCGGCGGCCAGGGACTGCGTGTACATCCCGCCGGACGACATCAGGATCACGCGCGCGTCGGCGGAAGCGCGCAACGCCGGGAGGAGCAGTTCGGTCATCAGCAGCGGTCCGAGCACGTGCGTGGCCAACGTGGTTTCGTGCCCGTCCACGCTTTCCGCGCGTTCCGGCGGCAGCACCCCGGCGTTGTGCACGACGATGTCCACCCGCGACTCCCCCGCGGCGAACTCCCGGACCGACGCGAAGTCGGCCAGGTCGCACCGAGCCGTCCGGAGGGAAGCCGCCGGCACCGCCGCCCGGACGCGGGCGAGCGCGGCCTCGCCACGGCCGAGGTCACGGACGACCAGCACGACCGCGGCGCCGAGCCGGGCCAGCCCGGCCGCGGTGGCCTCGCCGAGTCCGGAGCTCGCCCCGGTCACGAGCGCGACCCGGCCGCGCAGGGCGTCCGGTGCGACGGCCGGCCAGGTCCGCCGGCGCAGCAGGTGACCCACGCGCGAGTAGCCGAGGACGACGGAACAGTCGAGCAATCAAGCGCCCCTCAGTTCAGCACGACGATCGCGGCGTTGAGCGACGTCGCGAACAACGTCCAGGCCAGGTAGGGCAACTGGAGCGCCGCGGCGGCCGTCGAGCGGCGGCGGAACACCAGCGCCGTCCCGACGATCACGAGGTCCAGCACCACGATCTCCACCAGCGCCGAGGTGTAGGCGCCGGCCGCGAAGAACAACGGCGTCCACGCCGCGTTCAGCACCAAGCCGGCCGCGTACCAGGCGAACTCGCGCCGGGTACCGCCCGCACGCCAGAACAGCCAGCCGGACACGGCGATCAGGAGGTAGAGCACCGTCCACACCGGACCGAACAGCCAGCCGGGCGGCGCCCACGGGGGCTGGTTCAGCCCTTCGTAGACAGAGCGCGACCGCGTGGCGGCGAGACTGCCGACCGCGGCGACCACGGCCACGGCGGCCACGAACCCCGCCAGCACGATCGGCGCGGGAGCGGAACGGTGCACGGTCGTCATACCGGTTCTCCTACGGTCGGGCGGGCGGCTGGGAAAGGAGCCCGGCCGAGGAGGTGGGCGAGCGCGTCGTCCAGACGGGGATGCCGGAACACGTGCCCGGCCTCGATCAGCCGGTCCGGCCGGACGCGCTGGTCGGCGAAGGCCAGTTCCCGCGCGCCGTCGCGGCCCAGGATCAGGTTCGGGCCGAAGCGGGGCACCTTCAGCACCGCCGGACGCGCGAGGACCCGCGCCAGCGCTCGCGTGTAGTCGGCGTTGCGCACCGGATGGGGCTCACCGCGTTGATCGCGCCGGCGAGCGCGCGATCGGTCAGGGCGCGCAGGAAGATGTCGGTCAGGTCGTCGATGCCGATCCACGGCGTCCACTGCCGGCCGGCGCCGAGCGGCCCGCCCAGTCCGGCCGCGAACAGCGGGTACTGCAGCCGCAGCAGGCCGCCGCGCGGGCTGAGCACCAGCCCGGTGCGCACCCGGACCACGCGGATCCCCGCCTCGGCCGGGGGCGCGGTGGCCGCCTCCCACGCGTCGACGACGTCGGCGAGGAAGCCGTCGCCACGGGGCGCGTCTTCGCCGAGAAGCTCGTCGCCGCGTTCCGGGCCGTAGTAGCCGACCGCGGACGCCGAGACGAACACGCCGGGGCCGTCGGGCGTGCGGGCGGCCAGCTCGGCGAGCGCGCGGGTCGGGCCGAGGCGGCTGTCGCGCACGGCGCGCCGGTGGCCGTCGTCGAACCGGCCGGCCACCGAGGCGCCGGCCAGGTGCACCACCGCATCGATCCCGGTGAGCAGCTTCTCGTCCGGCTTTTCGGGCCGCCACGTCCGTTCGTCGGCGGTGCGGGCGTCCCGGCGCACCAGGCGGACCACGCGATGACCGCCGGTCGTCAGCAGCGCGGTCAGTGCCGAGCCGACGAGACCGCTCGCGCCGGTCACGGCGACGGTCAGCGGCTCGTGCCAGTACCGCCGTTGCGCCGTCAGGTCGTCGGCCAGCTGCCGGTGCCGGTAGGCGAACATCGCGCGCAGGAACGACTCCGGCAGCGGCGTCTCGACCCGGTCGGTGATCACCGTGCGGTCGGGGCCGTCGGCTTCGAACCGGTGGGTGTGCCGCCACGGCAACGCCTTCCCGAGCAGCGGAGTGGCGAGCCGGTCGACGAACTGGTGCGGCGGCCGGTAGCCGGCGGCCTCGTGCGCCGCCGTCCAGCGCAGCCCGCCGGGGAGGACGAGCCGGGCCGTGCCGTCCCGCAGCGAGTCCGCCTCCGCGCCGACGCGCAGGGGTTGCCACGGCGGCGTGAGCCGGGTGATCGCGCCGGGCAGGCCGTGCCAGGCGAACACCTCGTCCAGCGGGGCGGGCACGACGCCGGCGAACTCCACGCTCATCCGCTCCTCCGATGCACATTCGACTCAGGCCAGCTCCACGGTAGCCAGTCCGGCCGAAAGTCGCCGAATCAGTCCGCAATCATCGATGCATCTTCGATGCAGGCGCGAGCATCTCGGCGCTGGAGAACACCGCAGGACCGCGCTCAGCCGCCGAAGGCCGCCAGAGACCCGGCGAAGGACGGCGGCAGGGGTTCGCCCGCCGTCGGCAGCCCCCGCCAGCCCGGTCCGGCCGGCCGGACCGGCACCCCCTCGGCACTCAGCGCGTGCAGGATCCGCACGTCCGCGGACTGCGAAGTCATCGACCACAGCACGACGTCCCTCGGGACGAACCGCGCGGACAGCACGCGCAGGACGTCGAGCGAGACCAGTCCGCCCAGGAACATCGCGGGCGCGCCGTTGTCGCTCAACGCCGCGCTGAGCATCTTGACCGGCAGTTCGTGGCGCTCCGCGGGCCCGCACACGAACAGCACCGGCGCCTGCCCCGTCCGGGCGGGCGCGGGGGCCGGATACCGGTCCAGCGCGCCGGACGCCGCGGTGGCCAGCGCCCATTCCGCGGCCATCGCGTTGCGGTCGCCGCGGCGGGCCCAGCGTTCGCCGATCGCGCGCAGAACCGGTGCGACGACGTCGGTCCACGTCTTCGCGACGCCGAGGCTGCCGAGCGCGTCGTCGACCAGGCCGCCCATCGCCGGCAGGTCGAGGAGCTCGGCGGCCTCGGCGAGCCCTTCCCGGCGTTGGTGCGCGGTCGTGGCCGCCGCGGAGCGGGACAGCACCAGCCGGGCGGCTTCGCGCGCGCCGGTCCCCTGGGCCTGCAACGCCCGCATGCGCCGCAGCTGCTCGACGTCCCCGGGCGTGTACCGGCGGCGGCCGTTCTCCTCGCGCAGCGTGGCGCCGATCCCGTACCGCTGCTCCCAGGTGCGCAGGGTCACCTGCGAGACGCCCAGCGCCCGCGCGACCTCGCTCGAGCCGAGCGATCGCGTCCCCGCCGTGTTCACGCGGCCCGGTCGGCGGCCAGCGGCGCGGTCATCGCCCACCGCACGGCCTTGACCAGCGCACGCCCGGCCAAGCGCACCGCCGTCGCCTCCGCCAAGGGCGCGTACGGCACCCGCAGCTGCGGCCGCGTCCACGCCGGCAGCATCCCGACCGCCGAAGCGGCCAGCACGGCGTACGGCACCCGCGCGGCCCACGGGATCGGCGGGGTCAGGAGCAAGAACCGCGCCGCCTGACGCGCCTCCGTGGTCCCGCGCAGTTCCGGCCGGTACGCGGCGAGCGCGTCGTCGAGCTCCGACCGCGTCCGGGGCGGCTCGGGCACCCCGAGCTTGCGGGCGATCACCGCGGTCTCGGCGATGTACCGGTCGCAGCCCTCGTCGTCGAGGGGGTGCGCGCCGTAACGCTGGTGGGCGCGCAGGAAACTGTCGATCTCGGCGATGTGCACCCAGGTCAGCAGGTGCGGATCGGCGGCCCGGTACGGCTGCCCGTCCGGGGAGGTCCCGGCCACGCGGCCGTGCACGCCCCGCACCACCCGGACGGCTTCCTCGGCGTCGCCGGCCGTGCCGAACGTCGTCACGGCGAGGAACGTGCTGGTGCGCTGCAGCCGCCCCCACGGGTCGCCGCGGTACCCGGAGTGCGCGGCCACGGCGGCCATGGCGAGGGGGTGCAGCGACTGCAGGAGCAGCGCCCGCAGGCCGCCGACGAACATCGAGGTGTCCCCGTGCACGCGGCGGATCGGGCTGTCCGGTTCGAACCAGCGCGGCCCGGGGCTGTCGTGGATGCGCGCCCGGTTGCGGGGGCCGTCCGGACCCGCGACCCGCGCGAAGAGCGCGTCACGGACCTGGGCGCGCACCGCGGACATCCCCGGTGGTGAAATCGTCGCCATACGCGCTCCAGATGCGATGCAGACCCGGACGGGCGTTCTCCGGGGCAGGCACGCAGTCTAGCTGCGCTTTTTCCGCTCAGGAAGTCATCCTCCCCGGCTTCCGGGCCGGGCGGGCCACTGCGCGGTCGGCGGCAGGCGGCCGACCGGCCTACGTTTGCATCGACCCTGCGTCGGTGCGGAAGGTGGCTCACGAGTGGTGAACGAGCGGCGATGCGCGGTGCTGGGCGCCACCGGGTTCGTGGGCACGGCGCTCGTCGACGATCTCACCGCCGCCGGCCACCCGGTGCGGGTGCTGGCCCGCTCGCCGCGGCACCGCTTCCCCGGACCCGTCGAGGTGACGCGCGGGGACGCCGCCGATCCCGCCGCGCTGAAGGCCGTCATGGCCGGCGCGGACGTGGTCTTTCACCTGGTGCACTCCCTGCGTGAACCGGACTTCGCCGGCCGCGACCGCGTCATCGCCGAACGCGTCGTCGCGGCGGCCGCCGAGGCCGGTGTCCGGCAGCTCGTCTACCTCGGCGGCCCGCGGCCGGCCGCGGCGACGTCGGCGCACCTGGCCTCGCGGTCCGAGGTCGCCGGCATCCTCCTCGCCGGCCCGGTCCCGGCCCTCGTGCTGCAGGCGTCGATGATCCTCGGGCGCGGCTCCGCCGGGCTCGAACTGCTGGCGCGCACGGCCCGGCTCCCGATCCGGCCGCGGCCGCGGTGGACCGCCCGCCACAGCCGGCCGGTCGCCCTCGCCGACGTCCGGCACTACCTGCGGGCAGCGGTCGGCGTCGCGCCCGTGAGCGGCCGGTTCGACGTGAGCGGTCCGGAGCGGATCAGCTACCACGACCTGGTGCGGCGGTGCGGGCGCGTCCTGCGCCGGCCGGCGGCGCTCGCGGTGCCCGCCCCGCTGTGGTCGCACCAGGCCGCGCTGGTGGCCGGCCTGACCTCGCCGGTCCCCGCGTCGGTGGCCGGACCGCTGTTCAGCTCCCTCGACCACGACCTGCTGCCCGCCGACACGCCGGCGGAGGCGGTCCTGCCGCCCCCGCCGGGCGGCCCGACGAGCCTCGACAACGCCCTGCGCGCCGCACTCGGCGCCCCGGCCGCCGCCACTCCGGAAGGGCGCGCGCACGTCGGCGAGCACACCCGCTACACGTCCGCCGGCCCCGACGCGGTGTGGGACGTGATCACCCACCTGGGCGGCGCCGACGGCCGGTTCCCGCCCGGGCCCGCGTGGGCGCTGCGCGGCGTGCTGGACCACGCGCTCGGCGGCGTGGGGCTCTACCGCGGCCGCTCGCCGCGGCCCGTCCCCGGCGACGTGCTGGACTTCTGGACCGTCCGCCACCGCGACGACACCCGCCGCGAACTGGTCCTGGGCGCCGAAATGCGGCTGCCCGGCGACGCGGAGCTGACCCTGCGCGCCGAACCCGCCGGCGAGGGAACGCGGCTGCGGCAACGGGTCCGCTTCACGCCGACCGGCCTGTTCGGCGAAATGTATTGGCGTGTCCAGAAACCCGGACACGACTTCGTGTTCGGCCTGCTCGCGCGCTCGATCGTCCGCGCGGCCGGGCAATCTTGACTGACTGGGCACAGCTCTGGCCGTCCCTGCGACACTACGACCGAGGGAGCCGGACGACCACACGGCCGGGCGTGATCAGCCGAGTGGCCCAATCCGTCGGTTTCCGCCCGGTGTAAGACGGGACGGTGTTAACTTCCGTCCGTCATCCGCTGCCCGAGCGAGGTGTTCCAGTCACCGTGACAGTGCACACGGACAAGTTCGCCGCCTACCTGCGCATGTTGAAGGACCGCAGCGGGCAGGGTTACGAACGTCTCGGCAGGCAGGCCGGGGCCAGCGGCTCCAGCCTGCACAGGTACTGCTCGGGCAAGAGCGTGCCGGCCGACTACCGCGTGGTCCACTCGTTCGCCAAGGTCTGCGGCGCGTCCGCGGAGGAGCTGCGCGAACTGCACCAGCTGTGGGCCCTGGCCGACGCCGGCCGGGTCGACGAGGTATCGCCGGAGCAGGTCGAGACCTCGCCGTCGGCCGCACCCGGCGACGACCTCGCGCGGCCGCCTCGCAGACGCTGGTCCGCGGCGGCGGCCATCGCGATCGTGGCCCTGCTGGCCGGCGGCCTGGCCTGGGCCACCGCCGACCGTCCCGGGCCGGCCGCCGGCCGGTACGCCGACCGGATGCTGTTCTCCGCCGCCTGCCAGCCGCCGGTGAGCATGGGCCAGCACGACGAGTGCGTCACCGAGGTGCAGAACCTGCTGGTGGCGGCCCAGGGGCGGCTGGCGGTCGACGGCTCGTTCGGCCCGGAGACGCTGCGCCGGGTCACCGCGTTCCAGGTGCTGGCCGGCCTGCCCGCGCGCGGCGTGGTCGACGAGGCCACCAAGAACGCGCTGTACGACCGCCGGACGAGCCTCGCGGGCTGGTCGGCGGCCATGGTGGAACAGCGGGTCCGGGCCGTGTTCACCGAAGCGCCGGACACCGCGGTCGCGATCGCCCGCTGCGCCTCGTTCCTCGATCCGCTGTGGGTGCTGCCGAACACGAACGGCAGCCGCAACTGGGGCGTCTTCCAGATCTCCGACGCCCGCCTGCTGGACCTGGGCGGCACGCCGCGACAGGCGTTCGACCCGGTCTGGAACATCGACGCGGCGCACCGCCTGTGGAGCGCGCACCACGACTTCCACGACTGGCCGTCCTGCTCTGCGGCCCTGCAGAACCCCCAGTCGCACTGAGCGCACAGGGCGAAGCCCGCGCCCTCCAAGGAGGCGGCCCGGGGAGCGGGCCGAGGACGCGGGCTTCGCGGCACGTCCGGGGATCGCCGACGCCGGAAACCCGCGGAGTTCGGCGGGTTTCCGGCGTCAGACCCCCAGTCGCCGGTCAGACGGTCCCGTTCTCCCACCACCACGCGCGGCCGAGGTCGGCCCGGCTGTCCACGTGCTGGTGGTCGGTGTTGTAGGTCTCCAGGCCGGAGAACCCGCTGGTCTCGGCCTTCTGGTAGACGGTCTTGTTGGCCACGCCCGGCACGTCCAGGTCGGCCGCGGTGCCGTACATGTGCATGCTGTCGCTGGCCCCGCCGATCTCCGCGTTGTGCGCGATGCTGCGGAACCCGGAGTTCACCGTGATCGCCTTGTTCCCGAGCTTCTTGCGCACCGCCTCCAGCTTGTACATGCAGCGGCGGGCGTTCTCCTTGGCGGTGGCCGCGCTGACCTTGCCGCCGTTGAAGGTGCCGCTCACCCGGTCGGTGAACTCGCTGAAGTTGAAGTGCGCGGTGGACCCGTCACTCTGCTCCAGCGCGTTGAGCGCGGCCTGGGTGGCCGGGCCGACCTGGCCGTCCGCGCCCAGGCCGTAGGCCGCCTGGAACCGGCGGACCGCCGCCGCCGTTCCCGCACCGAACTCGCCGTCGATCGAGACCCGGCTGTGGCTGGGCGAGTCGGCCGCCCAGCCCGCGACGCGGATCTGGAGTTCGGTGACGTCGGCGCCCGTGTTGCCCTGCACGAGGGTGCGAGACCACGTGTATGCCTGGGCGGTGCCGGACAGCAGCAGCGGGCTGATCACCGCGGCCGTGCCGATGACCGCCGCGCCGCGCAGCGCCGTGCGGCGACTCATGGGGAGACTCATTCTCGTCCTTTCCTAGCGGGGATTCAGCGGTTCGCGAGCTGGTCGAGATCGGCCTGGGTGCCGTTGAAGACGTCCCCGGTCGCCGGCGCGGGGATGCCGTCGGGGATGGCCGCGTCGGTGTACTGCCACATCAGCCAGGTCTTCGACCCGGCGGGCAGCGCCGGCTGCGTGACGGACTGGCGGTAGTCGGCGAGCTGCATCGGATACGCGGCGAGCGCCGTGGTGCCGCCCAGGCACGCGTCCAGGAACGACTTCTGGGTGTAGATGATCGGGGTCCGGCCGAACGCCGCCTGGACCTTGTCCAGCCACGCCTTGGCGTCGGCGACGGTGACGAACGGCGGGCAGCCGCCGGACCCGTCGTCCTTCCACTCCAGGTCGAACACGGGCGGCAGGTCGCCGGCGCGTTTGCCGGTGTACCCGGTGGCCCGCACCGCGGCGATGAACCGGTCCGCCTGCGCGCCGCCGGTGCCGGCCGCCGTGCCCGTGTAGAAGTGGTACGGCCCCACGGCCAGGCCGGCGTTGCGGGCGGCGGGCAGGTCCGTGGCCAGGTACTCGTCGGTGGTGTTCAGGCCGCGGGTCGCCTTGACGGTCGCGAACTCGACCCCGGACGCCTTCACCGCGCCCCAGTTGATCGGCGCGCCACCGGGGTGCTGGTACTTCGCGGTGTCCACGCCGTCGATCGGGCGCCCGGCGGGCTTCGGTGGCGTGCAGTAGGTGTTGCGGCTCGACCAGTCGGCGACCTTCGCCCAGGTGGTGGGCCCGGCAACGCCGTCGGCACTGGCGTTGACGCAGTGCTGGAACTGGATCACCCGGTTGCGGGTGCCGTCACCGAAGTTGCCGTCCACCGTCAGCGGCGGGTAGTGGCCCGGCTCCATGGCGAGGTTCAGCCGGCACTGCAGTTCCTTGACGTCCGTGCCGGTGGAACCGCTCTGCAGGGTCGGCCGGGCCGTGGAAAGCCCGCACACCACGCTTTGCGCGGTGTCCGCCGTGCCCTGGGTGGCGCACTTCTTCGGCTTCGCGGACCACGAGTTCAGCGCGGCCCACGTGTTCGGCCCGATCTGCCCGTCCACGCTCAGGGCGGCGCACCGCTGGAACACGCGCACCCGGGCGTCGGTCGCCGCGCCGAAGGAACCGTCCGCGCCGATGGGCGTGTACCTGCTCGCCTTGGTCGCCAGGTTCAGTTCGCACTGCGCCTCGGCGACCTCGGTGCCGGTCGCCCCTTGTTTCAAGGTGGGCTGGGCACTGGTGTGCCCGCACACCGCGACGGGTTCGGCCGCGACCGCGGTTGCGGCCGCGGCGGGGACCACCAGCAGCACCGCGACGGCCAGAGCGAGTTTTTGCATGACGAGGAGGCTGGCAGTGCTCGCCCCGCCGGTCGCCGGTCGGCGACCGACTCGGGATGCCGGGACAGTCCCACCCCGCCGGACCAGCGGGAACGCCACCCCCGTGGGACGTCGCTGGGACGCCCCGGGAAAGCGGCACCGCCCGGGAATCGCCGGATCGCTCGTCCGACCAGGGGAATCGCGTCGGCGATTCACCGGAATCGCCGCACCGATGTGTGATCGTGTTACCCCCGGAATTTCGACGGGAGCGCGGTTCCGGGGTCTGAGGAGGCGAATCGCCGTGGCCGTCACCGTGCACGCGGATGTTCCGCTGGTCGGCCGGGATCGGGAACTACGACGGCTGGTCGAGTGCGCCGGCCGGGTCCGGACCGGTGGGGCCGCCGTGGTGGTCGTCGAAGGTGAGGCCGGGATCGGGAAGTCGCGGCTGGCCGCGGCCGCGTTGCGGCGGGCGCGGGCGGACGGCTTCACCGGACTGCGCGCCGGCGGGGCACCGCTGCAGCGCGACCTGTCCTACGCCGTGGTGGTCGAAGCCTTGCGGCCGCTGGTGCACGGGCCCGCCGCCGACGTCGCCGCGCTCGTCGACGGGCTGGGCGATCTGGCCCGGCTGTTCGACGGTCTCCCCGTCGCCCGCCCCGCGGCGCTCGGCGACGCGGGGTTGGAGCGCACCCGGCTGTTCGAAGCGGTGTGCGGCCTGGTGCGCCGGGCGAGCCGGCGGGGGCCGCTGGCCGTGCTGGTCGACGACCTGCAGTGGGCCGACTCCGAATCCCTCGCCGTCTTCCACTACCTGATCCGGGGGCTGGCCGACCGTCCGATCCTGTTCGTCTTCACCTGCCGTCCCGGCGAGTCGCGGCGGGAGGTCCGGGAGCTGTTGACCGCGTTGCGGCGCAGCGACGTGCTGACCGAGCTCACCCTGCGGCCGCTGGGGCAGGACGCGGTCGGCTCGCTGGCGCGGGCGCTGCTGGGCGGCGAGCCGCCCGCCGCGCTGTTGCGGGCACTGACCGGCCGGGCCGGCGGAGTGCCGCTGTTCGTCAAGGAACTGGTCGGCGCGCTGGTCGACAGCGGCACGCTGGCGCGCTCCGGCGACCGGTGGGTGCTCGGTGCCGGGGACCTGGCCCCGATGCCCCGCGTGGTCGGGGATCTGCTGCGCGGCCGCATCGAAACCCTGCCGGCCCCCGCGCGCCCGGTGCTGGAGGTCCTGGCCGTCTTCGGCGGCCGCGTCACCCACGCGTTGCTGCGCGAGGTCGTGGCCGACGACGCCCTGCTGCTCGACGGGATCGCCCGGCTGCGGGCCGCGCACCTGGTCGACGAGCAGGGTGCTCGAGGGCGCGGTGGTGTACCGGGTCACGCACGCGTTGCTCAGTGAGGTGGCCTACGACCTGCTCCCCGCGGCCGCCCGCGGCGAGCGGCACGCGGCGGCCGCCCGTGCCGTGCTGCACACCGCTCCCGGCGACCTGCGCGCTCTGGCGTTCCACGTCCGTGCCGCCGGCGAAGAACTGGCGGCGGCGCAGGCCTTCGACATCCTGGATCGCGCGGTCCGCGAAGCGATCGCGGCGAGACGGGGCGACGAGGCGGCGGCGAACGCGCGCGCCGCCATCGCCGCGGCGACCCGGCTCGGCCGCACCGAGGTGGTCGTCGGCGAACTGACGCGGCTGCTGGCCGAGGCCAGCCGGCTCGCCGGCCGGCCGGAGGACGCCCGGAACGCCTGGCTGGCCGCGGCGGACCTGGCCGGCGACGACGTCCGGACCCGGGCGCGGTGCGTGGCCGACGCCGCCATGGCGGAGTGGGAACTCGGCCACGTCGACGCCGCCGAGGCGCACCTGGCGCTGGCCGCCGGAGCCCTCGTCGGCGTGCCGCCCGGCCCGGACCACCTGACCGTCACCGAGGCCCGCGTGCGGGCCGCCGGCCGCCGCGGCGACACCGCCGCCGAGCGGCGGCTGATCGCCGAGCTGGATCACCTCGTCGAAGCGACGGGGTCGAGGCGTGACCGGGTGAGCGCGGACGTCCACCGGATCGCGGCGGCGTTCACCGGCGGCGATTTCCGCACCGGCCTCGCCGGGGTGGATACCTTGGTGCGCAAGACCGACGAGCTCCAGGATCCGGTGCTGACGGAGCTGGCCACCCGGTCGGTCTTCATGCTCCTGCTCAACGGCGGTGACCTCGCGCTGGCCCGGGCCCACGCGACCCGGGCGCTGGGCGGGGCCCGGCGGGCCGGGGTGCCGACGCTGGAGGTCGTCCCGCTGCTGCTGCTCGGCTTCGCGGACCTGTTCCGCGGCCACTGGGACGACGCGATGGCCCGCTCCTTCGACGTCCTGGAGCTGGCCCAACGGGTCGGCATGGCCCGCGGCGCGGCGTTCGGGCTCGCGCTGCAGGGCCTGCTGCTCGCCCGGCGCGGCCGGTTCGACGACGCCGAAAGCCGGGTCGCGGAGGCCCGGGCGGGCTACGGGGACTGGCCGGACGTCGACCGGCGGGTCTCCACCGTCCTGGACCACGTGAGCGTGGAGGTCGTCCTCGGCCGCGACGGCGCGGCGGCCGCGCTGGGCCCGGCCGCCGCCCTCGTCGCCGGCCGGCCCGTTCTCCTGCCGGTCGCGCTGGCCATGCTCGGGCACGCGGCGCTGGACGTCGACGACGTCGTGACCGCGCGCAAGGCGGCGGACCGGCTCGAGGCGCTGGGCGACGAGGTGCGGTACCCGGCCGCGCTCGCGCTGTGGCTGCGGGGCCGGATCACCCGCGACCCGGCGTCGCTCGACGCGGCCGTCGAGCGCCTCGCCACCGCGGGGATGATCTACGACGAGGCGGTCGCCCGGCTGGACCGAGTGGAGCTGCGAGCGGACCGGCGCGAACCGGCGGCCGGCCTCACCCGGTGCGTCGAGGTGCTCGACGAGCTGGGCGCGCGGCCGCAGGCGGACCGGGCGAGGCAGCTGCTGCGCCGGCTGGGGCAGCACCCGGTGTCCCGCCCCACCCGGGCCAGGCCGAGCGAGCTGAGCGAACGCGAAGAAGAAGTCGCCCGGCTCGTCGCGCAGGGCCTGTCCAACGCCGAAGTCGCCGGACGGCTGTTCATCAGCAAGCGGACGGTCACCACCCACCTGCAGAACATCTACGGCCGGCTCGGTTTCGGCTCCCGCACGGCGCTCACCCGCTACGTACTCGAGCGGCTGCCCGGAAATACGTAGTCCGGCCGATGCCGCGCTCCCGGCGTAGTCGGCGACGGTGGACTCACCCGATTCGCGAGGAGTCCACGATGACGACGTCCCAGGCCGTCCTGCTCCCCTTGGCGCAGGCCACCGACAGGCACCTCGCCGGCACCAAGGCCGCCACGCTCGCGGCGCTGGCGGCGCACGGGTTGCCGGTGCCCCCGGGCGTGGTGATCCCGGCCGGGGTGTTCGCGCGGTCGGTGGCCGCCGCCCGTGAGCCGCCGGCCGCGCCGCTCGAACTGCCCGGCGACGTGCTCGCCACGCTCGTCGAGGCGGTCCGGCCGTGGGGTGACGTCGCGCTCGCCGTCCGCTCCTCCGCGGTCGCCGAAGACCTGCCCGGCGCCTCCTACGCGGGGCAGTACTCCACGGTGCTCCGCGTGCGGGGCGCGGACGCGCTGCGGGCGGCCGTGCTGCGGTGCTGGACGTCCGCTTTCGGTGACCGGGTCGTCGCCTACTCGGGGGGTGCGGGCGAAGACCCGGCGATGGCGGTGCTGGTGCAGCCGATGGTGCCCGCGGCCGCCGCGGGCGTGGCGTTCACCGCGGACCCGGTCACCGGCGAGCGGGACGTCGTGGTGATCGACGCCGTGCCCGGCCTGGCCGAGCGGATGGTCTCGGGCGAGGTGACGCCGGAGCGGTGGACGGTCCGCGCCGGCCGGGCCGACCGCGAGCCGGGCGCCGAGGCCGCGCTCGATCCCGGCTCGGCGCTCGCCGTCGCGGAACTCGCCCGCACCACAGCACGGTTGCGCGGCTCGCCCCAGGACGTCGAGTGGGCCATCGCGGACGGCGAAGTGGTGCTCCTGCAGGCACGACCGGTGACCGCGCTGCCCGTCGCCCCGGTGCCGCTGCCGGTCGAAGTACCGCCCGGCTACTGGACCCGGGAGAGCAGCCACGCGCCACTGCCGTGGACGAGGCTGACCCACGCGGCCTACCAGCCGCGGATGACGGCGATCCGGACCGCGGTCGCCGAGCTGGGCTTGCTCATCGACGGGGTGGACCTGCGCGACATCGGTGGCCTGGAGTACCTGCGGGTCGTCCCGCTCGGCGGCCGGGACCCGGTCCGGTTGCCGGACTGGGCCGTGCCGCTCGCCTTCCGGCTGGTTCCGGTGCTGCGGCGGCGGGTGCGCACGTGCGTCGCGGCGATCCGGGCCGACCTCCCGATGCACCACATCGACCTGTGGACCGGCCAGTGGCGGCCGCGCCTCGAAACCTGCGCCGCCACCCTGCGGGACATCGATCTCGGCCTGCTCGACGACGACGCGCTCGTGCGGCACGTCGAGTCGGCGCTGAGGCTGTTCGGCCTCGGCTTGTCACTCCACTTCCGGCTCCACCTGGCGCTGGCGATGGTGCTCCGTGAGCTCGCGCTCGCCTGCCGGGAGCTGCTCGGCTGGGACGACCAGTCGTGGTTGCGGCTCGTCGCCGGCACCTCGGTGCGCTCCACCGAGCCGGCCCGCGCACTGGCGGAGCTCGCCGCCCACGTCGCCGCCCGCCCCCGGCTGCGCCGGCTCGTCGAGGACCCGGCGTCGGACGTCCTCGCCGAGGACGCCGACTTCGCCGCGCGGTTCACCGGCTACCTGCGCCGGTACTGCTGCCGCACGTTGAGCTACGAACTCGCCGAGCCCGCCATCGACGAGCGGCCCGACCTGGTTCTCGCGCTGCTGCGCCACCAGCTGGCCGCCGGCTACGACCCCCGGGCGCGGGACCAGGAGCTGGCCGGGCGGCGGGCCGCTGCCGCCACCGAAGCGCGGGCCGTCCTCGCCGGCCACGACGTGGCCGACCGGGAGCGGTTCGAAACCGCCTTGACCCGCGCCCTCGCGGCCTACCCGGTGCGCGAGGACAACGAGTTCCACACCGTCAGCGCCCCGGGCGCGCTGGTGCGCCGCGGGGTGCTGGAGCTCGGCAGGCGGCTGACGCGCCGCGGCCTGCTCCCCGGCCCCATGGCCGCCTTCCACTTGCGCCCACCCGAACTGCTGGCAGCGTTGCGGCTCGGCGACGACCTGCACGCACTGGCCGCGCGGCGGGCCGGCGAGCGGATCTGGGCCATGGCCCACCCCGGTCCCGCCGCTTACGGCACCCCACCGCCACCACCGCCGTCGATGACCTCCCTGCCCGCGGAAGCGCGGTTCGCCAACGAAGGGTTCCTCTGGACCCTCGACCGGATCCTCGCCCCCGTGCCGGAACAGGGCACCGACGAGCGGGTGGTGCGCGGGATCGCCGCGTCACCCGGCAGCTACACCGGCGTGATCCGCGTGATCCACGACGAAACCGGGCTCGGCCGGTTGTGCGCCGGCGAGGTCCTGGTGTGCCCGATGACCTCGCCCGTCTGGTCGGTGGTGTTCCCGAGCGTCGGCGCGCTGGTCACCGACGCCGGCGGAACCCTGTCCCACCCGGCGATCATCGCGAGGGAATACGCCGTACCGGCCGTCGTGGCCACCGGCGACGCCACCACGCGGCTGCACGACGGCCAGGTCGTCACCGTGGACGGCACGAAAGGCCAGGTCCGGATCGTCCGGTGACCTGTTCGCCCAACCAGGGAAGAAGGCAGTCATGGGACCGTTCCTGCAAGTCGGTGGCCGCTGGGAAATGGTGCAGCGCAACGGGTTCCGGGTGCTGGTGGACATCGACCAGGACCAGGACCGGCTGAAGGCGTTCGCTTCGCACTCCAGCGGTTCCGTGCAGAGCCTGGAGGCGACCGGATTCGTCCGGGGACCGAACTTCGAAATCGTCATCACGTGGAACAACGGCACGAAGGGGAAGTACACGGGGGTCTTGTCGCACGGGCCTTTCACGCCGCCGCCCATCGGTTTCCTCAAAGGGGACACCGTGGATCTCGACCACCCGGCGAGCCGGTCCACGTGGGAAAGCGAAGGGCGGGTCTTCCAAGTGGCCTGACGCCCGACAACCGTTACACCCAAGGAGGGACCACGCCGGCCGTCACGTGGTCGCTGCTCGCCACGCTCGACCCGGCCCACGTGGAGGCGCCCCGAAGCGAACTGGTGCTCTACGGCGTCTACGCGTTCACCCCGATCCTGGTGAACTTCAATCCGCGTGTGCTGGGCACGACCGTCAACCAGAGCGCGGTGCCGATGTACGCGGTTCCGGATGCCGGGCCGCACACCTACAAGGTGGTCTTCCACCTCACCACCGACGTCACCACGACCACGACCTACCGGCTCAACGACCGCCCGCCGGTCACCGTCGCGGGCGGCGACGCCGACGTGGAGTTCACCGACGTCGTCCAGGCTCAGGGCTGGCACAACTGGGCTCTGCGCAACGCGAGCAACGACCACTGGCTGTTCTACTCGGTCAAGATCTACGAACAGCTCGGCTGAGCACAGCCGCCCGCTCGCCGGTCACCGTCCGGCGGGCGGGAGGCCGGCGGGCCAGCGCCGGGCCCCGCTCATCAAGCCGATCATGCCCGCCACCAGCCGCATCTGCTCCACCGTGCGGATGTCCGCTTCCACCAGCTTGGCCGAGCACACCAGGACCGCCAGGACCTGGGCCCGCGAGAGCGCGACGTTCGAGCGGTTGCGGGACAACAGGAAGTCGAGGCCGCGGGGCAGGTCGAGCGCCGAGGACGACGTCATGGTCGTGATCACCACCGGGGCTTCCTGGCCCTGGAAGCGGTCGACCGTGCCCACCCGCACGCCCGGGAAACCGGCGTCCGCCAACGCCCGCGTCACCGTCCGCGCCTGCAGGTTGTACGGGGCCACGACGACGATGTCGGTGTCGGCCAGCGGGCGGGTGCGGCCGTGGTCCGTCCACAGGCGACCGTTCAACGCCGCCACGATGTCGACGACCGCCGCGGCTTCCTCGACCGAGCGGGTCGTGTTGCCGTGGTGGTCGACCTCGGCCAGGTAGAGCCCGGCGGGGATGTCCTCGAGGGCGCGCTCGGCGGCCGACGGGTGGGCGCGCAGGCGGCCGGCGTAGGACAGGTCCGACACCGGCTCGCACACCGCGGGGTGCATGCGCCGCGTCTCGTCGAGGAAGTAGCCCAGCGCCGCCGGCATGATGTCGGCCTCGCCGATCAGGTGGCCCAGCGCGGACGCCTCCGCGCCCGCCGGGTGCGTCCCCTGCACCACCTGCGGGAGCTGCTGCGGGTCGCCCAGCAGCAGCAGGTTCTTGGCGCACATCGACACCGCCAGCGCGTCGGCCAGGGCGAACTGGCCGGCCTCGTCGATGATCAGCAGGTCGAAAGGTTCCTCGCGGACCGCGGCGTTGGCGAACGTCCACGCCGTGCCGCCGACCAGGTGCCCGGTGTCGTGCTCCTCCCGCCACTTCACCAGCGCCGGGTTGCTCTTCGGCTGTTCCCACGGCGCGGCCGGGTCCGGGGTCCGCTTCGCGCGCTTGGCGCACGGCAGGTCCGGTGCGCTCTTCTTCGCCGCGCTCAGCACGTTCTCCACGGCCTTGTGGCTGGTGGAGGTCACGGCGACGGTGCGCCCGGCCCGCACGAGGCGGGCGATCAGCTTGCCGGCCAGAAACGTCTTGCCCGCCCCCGGCGGTCCCTGCACCGCGAGCGTCGAGCCGTCGAGGGCTTCGACCGCGTCGATCACCGCGGCGATCAGGTCCGTCCCCGGCTCCGGCAGGGGCGTTCCCCCGCGCAGCCGCGGCGGGGTCCGCCGGAGCAGGTCGACACCGGGATGGCGCGGCAGCACCGGGAGGGCGTCGACGACCAGCTGCGCGAGGTCGGCGACCGCCTCGTCCTTGGGCGAGGGCCGCACCGGGCTGCCGGGCAGCACCGCGACCGGCCGGTCGGCGGTGGTCGCGTCGGGCGGGCAGCTCTCCTCCAGGGTCAGCTCCACCGCCGACGCGGCCGCGACCTTGGCGTCGCGGGTGGTTCCGGCGTAGCGCAGCCGCACCTCGTCGCCCGGCGCGAACGGGTGCGGCCGGTCCGGGTCGCACGCCAGGACCAGGGTCCGCTTCGCGGTGCGGACCCGCCCGGCCGGTGGGACCCACTCCCCCGCCTCCAGCGACACCGGCACGGTGCACGAGGTGTCGACCTCGAGGTCGCCGAGCGGGGCGGCCAGCTGGCGGAAGTACTCCCACCACGCGGGGTTCGTCTCGCGGCGGTGGTAGCCGACGGCCGCCGCAACCAGCGCGCGGGCCCGCTCGTCGCCGGTGAACTCGCCCGGGTCGTCCGGCAGCCCGTCGAGCAGCGGGTCGACCAGCGCGGCCAGCCGCGCGGCGCGTTCGGCCCGGCGCTCCGCGGCGACGTCCTCCTCCGCCGCGCGCAGCAGCGCGTCCTCGGGGGACTCCTCCGCCGGGGCCGCGAGCTCGATGCCCCCGTCGGCCCGGACCTGGTGGAGGAACTCGAGCAACCGCAGCGCCGAGACGCAGTCCTCCTCGCTGTCCCCGGCGATGCCGCGCAGGACCTCGTCCGCGCGGCCCGGCTCGGCGGACCGCGCGAGCAGGAGGTACTCCTCGTACGCCTCGACGTCCGACAGCGCGGTCTTCCCGTCACCCTCGCGGGTGCCGGGCCGGTACAGCGGTTCGAGGTGCCGGATCGCATAGGACCGCTGCGAGACCCGCAAAGCCTTGCGGACCACCGTGTGCAGGTCCACCAGCGCGCCCCCGCGCAGCAGCTGGTCGACGGTCTCCTCGCGGGTCCCGTGCACGGCGGCGAGCCGCTTGATCGCGGTGACCTCGTACGGCCCGTAGTGGTAGACGTGCGCGCCGGGGTGCTCGGCGACCCGCGCGGCCGCGAAGTCCACGAACTCCTCGAAGGCCCGTTTCTCCTGGGCGCGGCTGTGCGCCCAGAACGGGGTGAACCGCCGGTCGCCGTCCGGGGTGAGCGCACCGAAGAGGAACTCCAGCCCTTCGCCCGCCAGCGCGTGCGGATCACCCGCGAGATCGGCGAAGACGTCGCCCGGCGCGGGTGCCGGCAGCGCCGCCAGCGCGTCGGGGTCGACGACCTCGTAGCTGACCTGACCGGTGGTGTCTTGCCGCAGCTGGAGCGCGGCCTGCGCCCGCAGGGTGGTGAACGCGGTGACGGACAGGTCCCGCGGCCGGTCGCCCGGCGTCGCCGCCGCGAGCGCCTCGATGGAGCCCAGCCCGGCGGCGACCAGCTTGCGGCGCTGGTCGCCGCGCATCCCGGCCACGAGCAGGAGGTCGCGGTCGGCTTCCCGGGCCGACGCGCAGTGGCGGGCGTACCCGCAGCCGGCGCAGGCCGGGCGTTCGTCGGCCCACAGCCGCGTCGGCAGCATCGGCGTACGGTCGCGCAGCCGGGCTCGCAGCCGGTCCACGAGGGGCCGGAAGTCCTCGACCCGCAACGTCCGGGTGCCGCCGTCGCCCAGGCGCAGGTGCACGTGCGGGCCGGTCGGCCAGCCGGCCCGGCGCAGCGCGTCCGCGAACGCGGTCAGCCGGACCACCGCGGCGGGCTTCGCCTGCCGGGCCGGCTCCGAGTCGTAGACCTCGTAGCGGCCTTCGCCGTCTTGGATCAGGAAGTCCGCCACGCCGGAGAAGTCCTCGTCGTGGAGGACGGCCTGGTGGATCACCGCCGCGCCCGACCACAACGCCGCCGCGGTGGTCTCGGCGGCGGCGACGCGGTCCCGGGTGTCGATCTCGAAGACGTCGTGACCTTCACCGCGCAGGCGGGCGAGCATCGCCTGCGCCGCCGCGCGCCCACGCCGGCCGGCGGCCGGATCGGGAACGGGCCGCGGTGCGCCCGGCAGGCCCGCGGCCTGGTTCAGGACGCTCCGGTGTTCGCATTCGAGCAGGTCGGCGAGATCGGCTGGGGTGTGCATCGCCGGGAAGTCTGACACGGCCGCACACCCGGTCGGAGCAGACCGGGGCGGACACGCCGTCGGCGTGTCACGCGCTCGGCACGGTCAGTCCGCGGCCCCGGTTCCCTCGCGCCCGGGCGCGAGCCGGAACACGGGCCAGCCGATCTCGGTCCGCCAGGCCGCCGGGTCCGGATCGTCGCGGGGGCCGACGAGATAGGTCTCGTGGACGGGACCGTCCACGGTGAGGGCGTGGTCGACCACCCAGGCGCCGAGCCGCCCGTAGGTGACGTCGATGTCGTCGTGGGGTCCGGAATGGACGACGACGGCGAGTTCGGCGGGCGGCAGGTCCACCGGCCGCACCCGCCCGCGGGCCGGTGGGTCCGCGACGGGCCGGTAAACCAGCACCGCGCCCCGGCCGCCGGTGAACAACTCGTTGGCGTAGCGGCCACCCGGCGCCCCGAGCGGCGGCAGGCCGACGACCGCGGCGTCGAGTTCGGCCATCGCCTCGCCGTACCAGGACAGCACCTCGTCGTGGTCGACGACGGCCTCGACCGCGGCGACCGTCCTCGCCGCCACCGAGCGGAGTTCGACGTGCGGCGCGCCCTCGTCGGGACGCAGCAGCCGCCGCAGCGAAACCACCGCGGCCCGGGTGCGGTCCAGTTCCGCCTCCAGCCGCCGGAGGTGCTCGCCGACCAGGTCCGCGCGCTCCGCCGCACCCTCGGCGGCGAGGATCTTGCCCACGTCGGCCAGCGGCACGTCCAGCTCCCGCAACCGGTGGATGACCTGCGCGGTGGGAATCTGGTCGGCGGAGTAGTACCGATAGCCGCTGGCGGGGTCGACCGAGGCGGGCTCCAGCAGCCCGGACTCGTGATAGCGGCGCAGGGTCCGGACGCTCAGATGCGTCACCTGAGCGAACTCCCCGATCGTCAATCCACGGAACACCCTCCCACTGTGCACCCACGTCGCTTGACCCTCTCCCCGCGGGAGCCTTCACGGTGGTCGGCATGAGTGAAGCGATCGACACCCGCGAACTGCCCGCCGTGATCACCGGTTACCTGACCGCCCACCAGACCCGCGACCTGAACGCGGCGCTGGCCTGCTACACCGAGGACGCCGTCGTCACCGACGAGGGCCACAACCACCGCGGCAAGCCGGAGATCCGCGACTGGCTGTCCCGCGCCGCGAGCCAGTACACGTACACCACGACGCTCGTCGCGGCCCACCGCGTCGACGACGAGCACTACGTGGCGGTGCACCACCTCGAGGGCGACTTCCCCGGCGGCGTCGTCGACCTGCGATTCCGGTTCACCCTCGCCGGGGACCGCATCGCCGAGCTGGTGATCGCACCGTGACGGCGCCACCGGCGAGGCCTGCCGCCGAGCAGGTTCGCGGATATCGTGGGGTATGGAGACGGGGGAATCCGAGGCGGACAGACGGGTCTTCGGCTACGTGGGCACCTGGCTGCTGGTGATCGTGGCGATCTTCGGCGCGATGTTCCTGGTGGCCGGCCTCCGCGCGGTCGCCGTGGAGAACCGGTCGGCGGGAGTGTTCCCCGCCCAGGTGCTGGTGGCGCAGAAAGCGCCGGAATACGAGGTGGCCTTCGCCGGGCCCGACGGTGTCGTCCGCGTGGACATCAAGCTGGGAGCCCGAGACCGATACCAGGTCGGCAGCCGGATGAACGTCAGGTACTGGCCGGCCGAGCACCGCGTCGAACGGGCCACGGACGGCGCGCGTTTCCTCACGGCGTTCGGCGGCGTGCTGGTGGTGATCGGCGCCGGCGGCGCGGGCTACCGCGTCGTCCGAGCCCGGCTGCGCCGGAAGCCGGCGCAGCCGGATTGACGTCACCGGCTCACGACGTCCCGGCTCACGATCGCGTGCGGTGGGCGACCTCCGCCGCGTCCGGGGGCGTCGTCGGGTAGACGTCGGCATCGAAGAACCGAGCGAAGGGCAGCGTCGCCAGCGTCTCCGTGACTTGCTTCTCATCGGCCGCGATGACCTCGATGAACGTCGCCCGCCGGGCGGGGGAAACGTAGTGGGCGCCGATCTTCCGGTCCGAGCGCAGCACCTCCAGCTGCTTGTGCTCGTCGTCTCTCAGCGCGGCGAACTCCGCCATGTCCGTGTCGTCGCGGAGGGTCGCGACCACCATGAACGTCTGTGCCGAGGCGGGATCCGGGTTCGTCGACATGATCTGTCCCTTCGAGGGGGTTGATCGAGCCTGATGTCATCTACTGACATCACTCTAGCACGCCGATGTCATCAGATGACATCAGTGCGCGCCGGACCTACAATCGCGCCATGGGACGATGGGAGCCTGGAGCCGGTGACCGGCTGCGCGAGGCCGCACTGGCCCTGTACCTCGAACACGGCTTCGACCAGACCATGGTCGCCGACATCGCCGACCGGGCCGGCGTGACCGCCCGCACCTTCTTCCGCTACTTCGCCGACAAGCGCGAGGTCCTGTTCGACCGAGCGGCCGAGATGGCGGAGAAATCCTTGGCAGCGCTGGAGGCGGCGCCCGCCACGATGTCGACGTTGGAGGTCGTCGCGGCCGCGCTCGACGCCGCGGCCGACCTCATCGGACACGACCGTGAGCTCGCCCGGCAGCGGCACGCGGTGATCATGGCCAACGCCGATCTCCGCGAACGTGAACTGATCAAGCTCGCCCACATGTCGGCCGCACTTGCCGACGGGCTTCGACAGCGAGGCATCGACGACACCGAGGCCAGCCTGGCCGCCGAGGCCGGCTCAGCGGTGTACCGGGTCGCCTTCGAACGATGGGTCGACGCCGACGCCGACCTCGACCTGCGCGACGCCATTCGCCAGTCGTTCGACCAACTGCGGGCTCTGACCGCTTCCCCCTGATCCGCCGGTCGTTCTCAGCGCGGCAGCACCTCGCACAACGCGGCCAGCGCTCCCGGCCAGGCACTGTCCGGCGGCGTCGCGTAACCGACGACGAGGCCGTCACCGCGCGACCCGGCGGGCAGCTCTCGAGCCGACGGGTGGACGAAGTCGCCGAGGCCGTCGAGGGCCAGGCCGAGCTTGGCGCCCGCGGCGATCACCGGCCGCTCGGTGCCCGGCGGGAGGTCGAGCACCGCGTGCAGGCCCGCCGCGATCCCCGACACGCGGATGCCGGGCGCGTGCTCCGCCACCGCCGCGACCAGCTGGTCACGGCGGCGCCGGTAGCGCAGCCGCATCGCGCGCACGTGCCGGTCGTAGTCGCCGGAGGTGAGGAACTCCGCGAGGGTCAGCTGGTCGAACGAGCCGGGTGCCCAGTCGACGTGGCCCTTGGCCGCGATCACCTCCTGCGCCACCGGCCGGGGCAGCACCATCCAGCCGAGACGCAGCCCCGGGGCGAGCGACTTGCTCGCGGTGCCGAAGTACCCGACCCGATCGGGGTCCAGGCCCTGCAGCGCGCCGACGGGCTGACGGTCGTAGCGGAATTCGCCGTCGTAGTCGTCTTCGAGCACCAGCCCGCCGGTGGCCCGCGCCCAGTCGACCGCGGCGGCTCGCCGGTCCGCGCTCAGCGCGCCCCCGGTCGGGTACTGGTGCGCCGGTGTCAGCAGGACCGCACCCGCGTCGAGGGAGCCGAGCTCCGCCGTGCGCGTGCCGCCTTCGTCGAGCGGGAGGGCCGGAGTCCGCAGGCCCGCGTCGGTCAGCAGGTCGTAGTACTGCGGCACGCCGTAGGCCTCGACGGCGACCGTCCGCACGCCGCGCCCGCGCAGCACGCTGCCGATCAGGCGCAGCCCGTGGACGAAACCGGCGCAGATCACGATGCGGTCCGGGGTCGCGTGCACGCCGCGGGCGCGGGCGAGGTAGCCGGCGAGGGCCGTGCGGAGTTCGACGCGGCCCCGCGCGTCGCCGTAGCCGAGTGCTTCGTGCGGCGCGGCCGTGAGCGCGCGCCGAGCCGCCGCGAGCCACTGCGCCCGCGGGAAGCTCGCCAGGTCCGGGTTGCCGGGCAGCAGGCTGAACCGGGCGCCGGGCGCGCGGATCGGCGTCGGCCGCCGGAGCGCCACGCGGTCGGAGCCGGCCTTCGGCGCCCGGCCGGGTTCGGCGCGGCGGGCGACGCGGGTGCCCGAACCCTGCCGCGCGGTGAGCCAGCCTTCCGCCACGAGCTCGGCGTACGCGTCGGCGACGGTGTTGCGCGCGATCGACAGATCGGCTGCCAGGGTGCGCGACGACGGCAACCGCGCCCCGGGCTGGAGCCGGCCCGTCCGCACGGCCTCGCGCAGGGCGTTCGTGAGCGACGTGCGCAGGCCGTGACGGCCGCGCAAGCCCAGGTGATCGAGGTGCAGATCGGCGCCGAGCCCTTCGGCGGAGGGCCTTTCCGCCGGGGAATTGGCCCGTGTTTCCACCATGAAAATGGACCATACTCCTGCTCCACTCCGGCCTAACGTGGGACTTGAGCCCGTCGGCGCCGATCCGCTCGAACCCCCGTCGCAACCACTCCCCGAGGGAGAACCATGACTTCACTCGACGTCCGGGAAACCCCCGGACCACCCGGCATCACCACCGGGTTCGCCGTCCTGCTGGCCGTGGCCTGCGGGATCGCGGTCGCCGACATCTACTACGCCCAGCCGTTGCTGGAGGAGATCGGGCGCGACCTCGGGATCGGGCCCGCCGGCCTGGGCTTCGTGACCACCGTGACCCAGGTCGGCTACTTCCTCGGCCTGCTCCTGATCGTGCCGCTCGGCGACCTGCTCAACCGGCGGATCCTCATCCCGGCGGGCTCCGTGATCGCCGCCGTGGCGCTGGTCGCCGTGGCCGTGTCGCCGGGACCGGTGACGTTCTTCGTCGCCAGCGGCGTCGTCGGGCTGGCGACCGTGGTGCAGCAGGTGATCATCGCCTACTCGGCCGTGGTGAGCGACCCCCGCTCCCGTGGCCGGATCCTCGGCATCGTGACCAGCGGCGTCGTGATCGGCATCCTGCTGGCCCGCACGGTGTCCGGCCTGCTCTCCGACGCGTTCGGCTGGCGCTCGGTCTACGTCGTCTCGGCCCTGCTGATGCTCGGCGTCGCGCTCGTCCTCGGCCTCCGGCTGCCGCCGGAGCTCCCGGACCGGCCGCGCGTCTCCTACCGCAGGCTGATCACGTCCGTGTTCACGCTGACGGCGCACGAGCGGGTGTTCCGCGTCCGGAGCCTGATCACGCTGTTCATGTTCGCCGGTTTCGGCGCCCTCTGGGGTTCGATGGCGCTGCCGCTGAGCGCGGCACCGTGGCACCTCTCGACGTCGGCGGTGGGACTCTTCGGTCTCGTCGGCGCCGCGGGCGCGATCGGGGCCGCGCGGGCCGGCGCGCTGGCGGACCGCGGCCGCGCGCAGTGGGTCACCGGCATCACGCTGGCGCTGTTCGCGGTGTCCTGGCTGCCGATCGCGTGGCTGCCGCACTCGCTGGTCCCGCTGCTGGCCGGCATCGTGGTCATCGACTTCGCCGGCCAGGCCGTCCACGTCACCAACCAGCACCTGATCGTGGGCATCGACCCGAACTCGAGCAGCCGGCTCATCGGCAGCAACATGGCGTACTACTCCGTCGGGTTCGGTGGTGGCGCGGTCTCGGCGACCACCGTCTACAGCACGTGGGGCTGGGGCGCGGTGTGCGTCCTCGGCGCCGGGTTCAGCGTGGTGGCCCTGCTCGTCTGGGCCGTCGACCGGATCTCCGCAGCACGGACGGCGACCGATGAAGTCCTCAATGGAGTGTCCTGACCGGACAGACCTGGTATCCGAACAAAGGAGAAAGTGATGAAGGTGTTCCTCGCCGGCGCTTCGGGCGTGCTCGGGCAGCGGCTGATCCCGCGACTGGTCGAAGCCGGGCACGAGGTCGGCGCCCTGACGCGCTCGGCCGCCAAGATGGAGCCGCTGATCCACCTCGGGGCGGTGGCGATCCTCTGCGACGTCTTCGACCGCGACGAACTCGTCCAGGCGGTCCGCGACTTCAAGCCGGACGTCGTCCTCAACGAGCTCACCGACCTGCCCGACGACGTGACGAAGATCGGCGACCACGCCGAACGCAACGCCCGCATCCGCACCGAGGGCAACCACAACCTGATCGAGGCCGCCCGCCGGAGCGGTTCGCCGAAGATCCTCGCCCAGAGCGTCGCCTGGCAGCTGCCCGACGGCCCCGACGCGGCGGCCGTAGCGGACCTCGAACGCTCGGTCCTGGCCGAGGGCGGCGTGGTGCTGAGCTACGGCCAGTTCTACGGCCCCGGCACGTACAACGAGCGGGAGAAGCCCGCCGAGCCCCGGGTGCACATCGACCGGGCGGCCGAGCTGACGATCGAGGCCCTCGACGCGCCCACGGGCGTCGTCACGATCGTCGACTGACCGTCCGCCGACAAGATCGGCTAAACGCTTCCGCCCTCCCAGGCGTGAGGTCGGCGGTGATCCGGAAAACCCGGGCACCGCTGATCCGAGGGAGACAGCATGCGGTCACTCGTGAAGAAGTTCGCCGTCGTCGCCGGGGTGGTGGCGATGGCCTCCGTCGCGGCGCCCGCCGCGCAGGCCGGCGCCGCGGCGGCCAAGACGGTGACGACCTGTCCGGGCACCGAGCTCCACAAGGAAGGGTTGCCGAAGTCGTTGACCAACCAGCTCGGGGAGGCCACGGGCACGCTCCGCCTGTGGTACTCGAGCGCGAACGGCGGCACCAACTGCGCGAAGGTCTACGACAACGCTTCCGGGTCGCACTCCATGTCGGTCAGCATCCGGACCGAGACGATGCCCACGCCGGTGACCGACTCCGGCTCGTTCTCCACCTTCGCGGGCGGCGTGGTGGTCACCGGCACCAACGGTCACTGCATCTACGTGTCCGGCAGCCTCTCGCTGGGTACCGGCAGCGTCAACCAGTTCCGCGCCTCGGCCGGACCGGTCGCCTGCGGCTGACCTGACGGGGTGGGCCGCTCACGCGGCGGCTCACCCCTCAGTAGCGCTCCTCGGATTTTTCTCATCGGCGCGTGTCGAGAACGGCCGGTCGGCTCCGACTGAGGGTCATCGGCGGCCAAAAGGGCCGTCAGCACGAGTGGAGCACGAACGATGACCAAGGTGACCGCCCAGATGTCGGTGTCCCTCGACGGCTGCTACACCGGGCCGCGGGACGCGCAGAACCCCACGGACATGAGCGGCTGGATGCGGGGGCCCGAAGCGCCCGGTTTCTTCCGGGTCACCCGCTGGGCCGTCGACGCCATGGCCTGGCGCGAGCGGCAGGGCTTCGCCGGCGGCGAGCAGTCGATCGACTCGGAGATCGTCGAGGAGACCTTCGCGGCGGCCGGTGCCTACGTCATGGGCCGGCGCATGTTCGACGCCGGGGAGTTCCCCTGGGGCGAGGAGCCGCCGTTCCGCGCGCCGGTGTTCGTCGTCACCCACCGTCCGCGGGACGTGCTCGAACGCCGGGGTGGCACCTCCTTCACCTTCGTCACCGAAGGACCCGAGCGGGCCGTCGAGCTGGCCCGCGACGCCGCCGGCGGCAAGGACGTGGCCGTAGCCGGCGGCGGGGAGCTCCTGCGCCAGGTGCTGACCGCCGGGCTGCTCGACCAGTTCGAGCTGCACATCGCCCCGGTGCTGCTGGGCGACGGCCAGCGCCTGTTCGACCCCAGTCTCGGCCTCGGCGCGGACGACGGCATCGAGCTGGTCCCGACGCGGGTCGTCGAGTCGCCCGGGGTCACCCACATCCGCTATACCGTCACCGGGCGGTCGAAGCTGGTGCTGGACGATCGTGGAGCCGGCGGCGACCTGGTCGGACCGGCCCAGGCGGAGCGGAGGAGCGCGCTGTGAAGTACATGCTGCTGATCTACGGCAACGAGGAAGCCTTCACCTCGATCGGCGCGGAGACCCTCGCCGAGCTGATCCGGGAGACCGACGCCCTCAACCAGGAGCTGTTCGAGTCGGGTGAGCTGGTCGGCGCCTACGGGATGGCCGACCAGATGAACTCCAAGATGGTCCGGGTCGCCGACGGGACGCCGGTGGTGACCGACGGCCCCTACGCCGAGGCCAAGGAGTACCTGGGCAGCTTCACGATCCTCGACTGCGACAACCTGGAACGGGCCCTCGAGATCGCGGCCCGCAACCCGTCGGCGCGCTACTGGGGTGTCGAGGTCCGGCCGCTCATGCACGAGGCCAACGTCGAGCCGTGACCGACTGGCAGGCCGTCCGGCGGCTGGTCCCGGAGGTGCTCGGGGCGCTGGTGCGCCGCTACGGCCTTTTCGACGCCTGCGAGGACGCCGTCCAGGAGGCGCTGGTGGCGGCCGCGGCCCAGTGGCCGGTGCAGGGGTGGCCGGAGAACCCCCGGGCGTGGTTGGTGACGGTGGCGACGCGTCGCCTCGCCGACCAGGTGCGCAGCGACGTCGCTCGCCGCCGGCGGGAGGAGGCCGACGCCCTCCGCACTCCGCCCGCCGGCGGCGAGGTGGACCCTGGACCCGCCGGCGACGACACCCTCACGCTGCTGTTCCTGTGCTGCCACCCGGCCCTGACGCCCCCGTCCCAGATCGCGCTGACCCTGCGCGCCGTCGGCGGCCTGTCGACCGCCGAGATCGCCCGGGCCTTCCTCGTGCCCGAGGCGACCATGGCGCAGCGCATCAGCCGGGCGAAGCAACGCATCAAGGCGGCCGGAGCCGGCTTCGCCCTGCCGCCGCCGGCTGAGCAAGCAGAACGGCTCGCGGTCGTGCTCCACGTGGTGTACCTCGTCTTCAACGAGGGCTACACGGCCACGTCGGGGGCGCAGCTGGTGCGCGCCGAGCTGACGGCCGAGGCCATCCGGCTGGCCCGCGAGCTCCACCGGCTGGTCCCCGGCGACGGCGAGGTGGCCGGGCTCCTGGGCCTGCTGTTGCTGACCGACGCCCGCCACCGGGCCCGGACGGCCCCGGACGGGTCGCTGGTGCCGCTGAGCGAGCAGGACCGGACGTTGTGGAATGCCGAGGCCATCGCCGAGGGCGTGGCCCTCGTGACCGACACGCTGGCGAAGGGCCTGATCGGCCCGTACCAGCTCCAGGCCGCCATCGCCGCCGTCCACGACGAGGCACCCACCGCCGAAGTCACCGACTGGCCGCAGATCCTGGCCCTCTACACGGTTCTGGAGCGCGTGGCACCCAACCCGACGGTGACGCTCAACCGGGCGGTGGCCGTGGCCGAGGTACATGGACCCGCGGCGGGGCTGGCCCTGCTCGACGCGCTCTCGGCCGACCAGCGCCTCTCCGCCTCCCACCACCTCGTGTCCGTGCGGGCCCACCTGCTGGAGATGGCCGGCGACCTCGGCGCGGCGCGCGCCGGCTACCGAGAGGCGGCCCGGCGCACCACCAGCGAACCCGAGAAGCGCCACCTCCTGACCCGCGCCGCGCGCCTGGAGTGACTGACCACGGCACTACGGCCGCACCTCGGCCACGCGCCGACATCGGCGTCCACAATGGACTGTCGGTTGTCCACGACCCCGCTTCACGGTGTGTCCGGAACCGCCCGAACTTCAAAGGCTGCTCACAGGAACCACCCACCTCCGCTACAGCTGCGTGACGGACAAAGAGGGCATGACAACCGTTCACCCCGTCCCCGTCCAGCAGGTCGCGCCGCCGCCCGCGGCGCCCCCGCCGGTCCGGGTGAACCCTGGTGCCGTCCTGGGCGTGATCGCGGCGGGGGCACTCGGTGCCCTCGGCCTGTGGTGGGCCGGGACACCATCCGTGACCGGGTTCGGGGGCTGGCTGACCGACGCCGGGCGGATCACCGGCCTGCTCGCCGGGTACGGGTTCGTCGTGCTCGTCGCGCTGATGGCGCGCATCCCGCCGCTGGAACGCGGCATCGGCGCCGACAAGCTCGCCCGCTGGCACGCCATGGGCGGCCGGTACGTCGTCTCGCTGATCGTCGCGCACGGGCTGCTCATCACCTGGGGCTACGCCGTCTCCGCGCACACCGGCGTCCTCGACCAGTCCGCGACGCTGCTGCTGACCTACCCGGACGTGCTCGCCGCGACCGTCGCCGGGCTGCTGCTCGTCGGCGTCGGCATCAGCTCCGCCCGCGCCGCCCGCCGCCGGCTGCGCTACGAAACCTGGTACTTCCTGCACTTCTACACCTACCTCGCGATGGCGCTGGCGTTCAGCCACCAGTTCGCCACCGGCGCCCAGTTCATGGACGACCGCACCGCCCGCACCGCCTGGTCCACGCTGTACGTCCTGGCCGGCGCGGCGATCCTCTGGTACCGGTTCGTCACGCCGGTGCGGCAGGCGTTCCGCCACCGGCTGCGTGTCGAATCGGTGTCTCCGGAAGCCGCCGGCGTCGTCAGCGTCGTCGTCACCGGCCGGCACCTCGACGAGCTGCGCGCCGAGGCCGGGCAGTTCTTCCGCTGGCGCTTCCTGACCCGCGACCTGTGGTGGGTCTCCGCGCCCTACTCCCTTTCCGCACCCGCGTCCGGCAGCCGGCTGCGGATCACCGTCAAGGCGCTCGGCGACCACAGCGCCGCCCTCGCCGCGCTGAAGCCGGGGACCCGCGTGGTCACCGAAGGGCCCTACGGCGCGATGACCCCCTCCGCCCGCCGCGAACGCAAGGTCCTGCTCGTCGCCGGCGGCTCCGGAATCACCCCGATCCGCGCGCTGTTCCAGGCCCTGCCCGCAGCGCCCGGCGACCTCACCCTCGTCTACCGCGCCCGCCGCGAAGCCGACGTCGTGTTCCGTGAAGAGCTCGAGCAGCTCGCCGCCGACCGCGGCGCCCGCCTGTGGATCCTCACCGGCACCCGCGCCGAGCACGGCGGCGACCCGCTGACCCTGCTGCGGCGGCACATCCCGGATATCGCGCGGCACGACGTCTACGTCTGCGGGCCACCCGGCATGGCCGACGCCGTGCACGCCGAACTGCGCGCCGCGCGCGTGCCCCGCCGGCAGATCCACCACGAGAGCTTCGAGTTCTGAGAAAGGCCTCCCCCATGAAACGGGTCCTCTTCGCCTTCGCCGGCACGGTCACCGGGCTGGTGCTGCTGCTGTCGTTCAAGACCCAGCCGGGCACGACGGCGGCGGCCACCCCACCGGCGGCCGTCAGCGGCAGCGGCGGCACCGCGGCGAGCACCTCGGCCGGCACCGTGGACGGCGACGCCGCCGACACCCGGTTCGGCCCGGTCCAGGTCCGGATCACCGTCGCGAACGGCAAGCTCGCGTCGGTCACCGCGGTCGAATACCCGACCGAAAGCCGGCGGGACCAGGAGATCAACGAGTACGCCGTCCCGGTGCTCAACCAGGAAGCCGCACAGGCGGCCAGCGCCGACATCGACACGGTCTCCGGCGCCACCTACACCTCCGACGGCTACGTGAAGTCTCTGCAGAGCGCCCTCGACAAGGCCGGCCTGTCGTGACTGTCCACGTCGAGCACTGCATGGGAACGGTCTTCAGCATCGACGTCCGCGACCCCGGCGACTGGGGCTCGCCGATCGCCGACGTCGTCGCCTGGCTGCACCGGGTCGACGCGCTGTTCAGCACCTTCCGGCCGGACAGCGACATCAGCCGTATCGGCCGCGGTGAGCTCACGATCGCCGACGCCGACCCGCTCGTCGCGGAGGTGTTCGGCCGGTGCGAACAGTTCGAGGCCGAAACCGGCGGCTACTTCACCGCCCGCTGGCGCGGCACGCCCGACCCGACCGGCCTGGTGAAGGGCTGGGCGATCGAGCGGGCGAGCGAGCTGCTGGACCGCCACGGCAGCGAGAACCACGCGATCAACGGCGGCGGCGACGTCCACCTCTCGGGCGAGGCCGCACCCGGCCGGCCGTGGCGGATCGGTATCAGCGACCCGGCCGACAGCCGCCGGATCCTCACGGTCGTCACGGGCCGCGACCTCGCGGTCGCGACGTCCGGCACCGCCGAACGCGGGGCGCACATCGTCGACCCGCTGACCGCCACCCCGGCCCGCGACCTGGCGGCGGTCACGGTCACCGGCCCCTCCCTCATCCGCGCCGACGCCTACGCCACCGCCGCGGTCGCGATGGGACACCGCGCCTTCGACTGGGCCCAAGGACTGGAGGACCACGAAGTCTTCGTCGTGGACACCGCCGGCGCGCGGTGGATCACTCCGCACGTCAGCTCCCGAGGCTGAGCCGGTCGATGACCTCGGCGAGGCGAAGCCCGCAAGCTCGTCACCGACCCGCGCGACTCACTCGGGCAGGAGACTCACGTCGTATTCGCGGGCGACAGCCCGGTTGTAGCGGGCGAACGACTCCCCGATCACCCGCAGCTCGTCCTCGGGGACGCCGGTGAACATCGCGGCCAGGTTGGCGCGGCGGCGTTCGTGGACCCGGCGGGCCCGCGCCCGGCCCTCCTCGGTGGCCACGACGATGCTCCGGCGGCGGTCGTCCGCGGCCGGCGTCCGTTCGACCAGGCCGGCCGACGTCATCGCCGACACCTGGCGGCCGGCCGTGGACGGGTCCAGGCCGAGCTTGGCCGCCAGCGTGGTGATGTCCGCCGGCCCGGTCACCTCCAGCGTGCGCAGCAGGAGGTAACCCGCGCGGTCGACCTCGTCGTAGACGTCGGTGCGGCGGCTGAGCAGCTCGAAGTTGCGCACCATGACCGCGGTGTGGGCCTCGATGAGGTCGAGCGCGTCCATCCCGTGAACCTACCTTCCGGCCGATTGCCCGGCCGCAGGTGATATCGGTATCATACCGATAAATGTCGGCATGATACCGACATCTTCGGCGAGGGGAAGGCGAAGTCACTCGGATGGGACACGCGGCGGCGACGGTTCACCGGATCAGGGACAAGGCGATGGGCTCCGATCCGGGCCTGACCAGGCTGTGGAGCGCGGTCTCGGCCGCCGTCGCCATGACCACCGGGCTGGCCGTCGAGTACGGCTACGCGACGCTGACCGGGGCCGGGCCGCAGGCCACCCTGATCGCGGTCCTGCTCGGCGCCATCACCGCGATGATGGGGTCGATGGCGCTGTCCGGCACCGGGGTGTGGCCGAAGGTGCGCACCGCCGCGCTGTTCCCGGTGGCGATGGGGCTCGGGATGGTGCTCGGCGTCCTGGTCTCACCGCACACCGACCTGATGCTCGCGGTGTTCGTCGTCGTGATGTTCGCCGCCGTGTTCGTCCGGCGGTTCGGCGTCCCGTTCTTCTTCTACGGCTTCATGGTCTGGATGGGCTACTTCTTCGCCGCGTTCCTGCACGCCACCCTCGACGGCCTGCCCGCCATGCTCGTCGCCGTCGTCATCGCGAGCGTCTGGGTGCTGCTGCTTTCGCTGACCGTGTTGCGCGGCAACCCGGCCCGCACCCTCGCCCGCACGCGCCGCGCGTTCGGCGCCCGGGCTCGTACGGTCGTCCGGCGGTGCGCCACCCTGCTGGCAGACGGCCAGTCCTCGCGGCGGATCCACGCGGCGCAGGCCCGGCTCGCCGAGTCCGCGCTGATGATCGAGGCGTGGTCGGCCGAGGTGCCCGTGCTGCCGGATGCCATCCCGGCGGCGGCGATCCGGCGCACGACCATCGACGCGCAGCTCGCGATCGACCTGCTCGTCACCGCCTGCACGCAGCTGAGCGCCGAGCCGGACCGGGACCTCGTCGCCCGCGCGGCGCGCGTGCTCGACCTGTTCGCCCGCAACGACTACGCCGCCGCCGGGCAAGCTGCCGAAGCGCTCCTGGCGCGCGCGGGTACCTCCCCCGCCCGGCTGGTGGCCGTGGCGGTCACCGACTACCTCGGCGTCGTCCGCCGCGCCGACCGGGACGGTCTCGGCGGCACCGGCGACTTCGAGCCGGCGGTGACGATCGCGCTGGGCGCGCTGCCGGGCTCGGCCGCCGCGGCCGGCGACGTCGAACCCCGCGGCCGCGCGTGGAACCCCTTGCGGCGCTTGGATTTCACGACCCGTCAGGCAGTGCAGGTCGCCGTGGCGGGCGGCCTGGCGATCGTGCTCGGGCGGCTGCTGTCCGAGCAGCGCTACTACTGGGCGGTGATCGCCGCGTTCGTCGCGTTCACCGGCACCGCGACCCGGTCGGAGGTGTTCCTCAAGTCGGTCAACCGCGTCCTGGGCACCCTCGTCGGGCTGGGCGCCGGCATCGCGCTCGCCCACCTGACCGCCGGGCACACCTCGGCGGTGCTCGCGGTGATCGTGGGCAGCATGTTCTGCGGCTTCTACCTGCAACGGCTGTCCTACGCGTACATGATCTTCTTCGTCACGATCATGGTGAGCCAGCTCTACAGCGTGCTCAACGAGTTCTCCGCCGGCCTGCTCGTGCTGCGGCTGGAGGAGACGGCGATCGGCGCGGCCATCGGCGTCGGGGTCGGTCTGGTGCTGACGCCGCTGAGCACCCGCGACACCGTCCGCAGCGCCGAGCGCGCCCTCGCGCGCACGCTGGCCGAGCTGCTCGGCGCCGCGGCGCACCGGATCGAGGGGCACGCCGGCGTCCCCGACCCGGACGCCCAGGTCCGGGTACTGGACAACGACCTGCGCCAGCTGCGGCTCGTGGCCGCGCCGCTCGTGGCCGCCGTGCCGTGGGGCGGCGGGTCCCGCACCACCCGCCACCGGCTGACGCTGACCGCGACGCTGGTGCAGCACACCCACCGGCTGGTCGCCCACCTGCGCCGCGGCACGGACCGATCCCTGGCCGCGCCGGCCCGGGCACTGGCCGCCGTCGCGGCAGCCGTGGCCGAGCCCAGCGAACCGGACGTGATCTCCGCGCTCGGCCTGGCCGAAGCCACCCTCACCCGGAACTGCTCCCGGGCGGACGAGTCCGTCCTGCTCGACCTGATCCACCTGCGGCAGTTGCTGCACGAGATCGCGACCGGCGACGAGCCGGGTCAGCTCGCCGGACCGGCCGCGCCGTGCGTCACGCCGATCCGCGGCCGGGTCCACGACGCGACCGGCTCGGTCCTCCCCGGCGCCACCCTGACCTTGGTCGACGCGGACGGCAGGCAGACCGCACGGGCGACGTCGGCGCCCGACGGCGGTTTCGCGCTGGAAGCTCCGCGTGCCGGCTCGTACGTCCTGATCACCGCGGCGACCCGGCACCGCCCGGCCGCTTCGACGGTGCTGGCCCACGGCCGGCAAGTGGTGCAGGAGGTCTGGCTCGCGGCGGCCGCGCGCCAGGCTCCGCCGCCCGGCCGGCAGTGCCACCGACGCGACGTCCGGCTCCGCTGAAGCCGGCCTCGACGAGCGATCACGGCCTGCTGATGACGTCCAAGCAGGCGTCGACGCGGCGGCGCAAGGACTCGGCGGTGACCGGAACGCCGGACGCTTCGGCCGGCAGCCGGAGCACTTCGATGATGCCGCCCAGGACGAAGTCGGCCAGCGTCGCCGGCTCCGGCAGGTGCTCGACGAGCCGGAAGCACGCCGGGTGCAGCAGGTCGCGGTAGGCGTTCGCCGTCTGCTGGGACGCCGCGCTGGGGTAGAGGTTGCGGTAGAGCGCGGCGTGCCGGGCGGCGAAGTCGCACAGCCGGTGGATCACCGCACGCGGGTCTTCCGCCTCGTCGTCATCGGGGACCAGCTCCCGGAAGAAGGCCGCCACGGCCTGGGCGACGGCGTCGTCGCGGTCGCGGAAGTGCTGGTAGAACACCTGACGGCTGACACCGGCGCGCTGGGTGATGTCGCTGACCGAGATCCGCTCGACCCGCCGTTCCTCGATCAGGTCGAACGCGGCTCGCCGCAGCTGGTCGCGCACCCGCGCGGCGCGGGGGTCGGCGCTGTCGGTGCGGGCCGGCGCCCGCAAAGCCTCGTTCGTTGACACCTGTCCACGATAGCAGTAGCGTCGATTTCGGCGACAGATGTCAACGAAACGAGGAGTGGTCGGTATGGCGCGTCCGGTCCGGATCGCGAACTTCTCCGGCGCGATGGGCGACCGGTTCTCCGCGTTCGAAGAAGCCGTGCGAGGCGATCCGGTGGACGTCGTGATCGGCGACTCGATGGCCGAGATCACCATGTCGATGGTCGTCGCCGGCTTCCACGGCAACCCCGACGGCCGTCGCCGGTTCTTCTCGGAGTTCTTCCTGCGCCAGCTGCGTCCCCAGCTGCCCGCGATCGCCGAGAAGGGGATCAAGGTCGTCACCAACGCCGGGATCTACCACCCGGCGGGTCTCGCCGAGGCGATCCGCGCCGAAGTCACCGCGCAGGGGCTGGACCTGAAGGTCGCGTTCGTGACCGGCGACGACCTCACCGACACCGCGAAGGACCTGATCGCCGACGGGCAGCTGAACCACCTGGAAACCGGCGCCACCCTGGACGTCGACCCCGCCGAGCTGCTGGCGGTCAACGCCTACCTCGGCGGCTGGGGCATCAAGACCGCCCTCGGCGAAGGCGCCGACATCGTCATCACCGGCCGCGTCGCCGACGCCTCCCTCGTCACCGGACCGGCCGCGTGGTGGCACGCCTGGGACCGCGAGGACCTCGACCGCATCGCCGGCGCGACCGCCGCCGCGCACATCATCGAGTGCGGGCCGCAGGCCACCGGCGGGAACTTCGCCGGCTTCACCGGCATCGCGGACAACACCCTGCCCGGCTTCCCGATCGCCGAAGTCGCCGGCGACGGCAGCTTCGTGATCACCAAACGAGCCGGCGACGACGGCGAGGTCACCGTCGACACCGTCACCGCGCAGCTGATGTACGAGATCCAGGGCCCGCGCTACCTCAACCCGGACGTCACCTGGCACACCGACTCCATCGAGCTGGCCCAAGACGGCCCGGACCGGGTGCGGGTCACCGGCGCCCGGGGCAGCGCCGCGTCCCGGACGACCAAGGTCGGTATCAACTTCCAGCGCGGCTACCGCGGCGCGACCTGGCTCTTCCCCACCGGCCTCGACGTCGACGCCAAGGTCGACGTGCTCAAGGCCCAGGCCGAACGGACGCGCCGCGATCACCCGGTCGACGAGCTGCACTTCTTCGTCTGCGGGCAGCCCGTCCCCGACCCGGAGAACCAATGGCAGGCCACCGTCGCGGTCCAGCTCGCCGTCGCCGCATCGGACCAGAAGACGGTGTCCGGGTTCCTGAACCAGTTCTGCTCCTACGGCCTGGGCAGCATCCCCGGCTTCTACATCGACATGACCCAGATGTACTCGATGGGCGGCCAGCCGCGGATCGACTACTGGCCCGGGCTCGTGCGCCAGGCCGACCTCCAGCACCAGGTCCACCTGCCCGACGGGCGCGTGCTGGATATCGCTCCCCCACCGGACACCACCGTCTTCACCGGCCAGCCCGAAACCCCTTCGAGCGCCACGACACCATCCGGCCTCACCACGACCGTCCCCTTCGGACAGATCGTCTACGCGCGCACCGGCGACAAGGGCGCCAACGCCAACCTCGGCGTGTGGTCCCGCGACGAAGCCGCGTGGCCGTGGCTCGCGGGGTTCCTGACCACCGACCGCCTCCGCGAGCTGCTCGGCTGCCCGGACACCGTCGACATCGAACGCTACGAACAGCCGAACCTGCACGGCATCTCGTTCGTGCTGCGCGGCTACTTCCCACCCAGCGGCTCCGCCAACCTGGCCCTCGACCAGATCGGCAAGTCCCTCGGGGAGTTCCTGCGCGCCCGCCACGTCGACGTCCCGACCGCCCTGCTGCCCTGACCGGAGAGTCCACAGTGGAAACCACCGACCCGCGGGCCTTGCGCGACGCCATGCTCAAGGCCGTGCAGAACCGCGCCACCGACGACGAGTTCGACCCGCACGCCGAACTCCGCGCCATCCTCACCCCGCTCGGCTTCACCCCCGAAGACAGCGGCGGGACGGTCACGTTCCTCAAGCGCGACCCGCTGATGCCCAGCACCCTGCGCATCGGCGGCGCCGCCGCGGTCGCGCTGGCCCAGCAGTCGGTGATCGCCGCGAAGCTGTGGCGGATGCGCACCGGTCTCGGCCAGGACATCACCGTCGATCTCGGCCAGGCCATCCGCCGGCTCGCCCCGGCCTCGGAAATGCGGTGGGAGACCCTCAACGGTTATCCCGCCGCCATGTCCGACCGCTCGGTCGGCGCCCACTTCGCCTTCTACCCGACCCGCGACGGCCGCCGTGTCATCCCGGTCAACATCTACTCCGGGCTGAAGTCGAAGATGCTCGCCGTCCTCGACTGCGCCGACAACCCCGAAGCCCTCGGGCGCGCCATCGTCCGCCACAGCGCCGACGAGCTGGAAGCGCTCGGCGAGCAGCACGGGATCGTGTTCGCCAAGGTCCGCAGCGTCGAGGAATTCGTCGAAGAGCCGGTGTTCGAGCACCTCGCGTCCCGGCCGCTGATCGAGATCGAGAAGGTCGCCGACACCGCGCCCGAACCGCTGCCGGAGTGGGGCACCCACCCGCTGTCCGGCATCCGCGCGCTCGGCATGGGCCACGTGATCGCCGGCGCCGGCATCGGCCGCTCGCTGGCGTCGCTCGGTGCGGACGTGCTCAACGTCTGGCGCGCCATGGAGTTCGAAGAGGACCCGCTGATCGCCACGGCCAACGTCGGCGTCCGCTCGACCCGCCTCGACGTCCGCAACCCCGACGGACAGGCGACTCTGCGCGCCCTGCTGCGCGACGCCGATGTCTTCTACGCCAACCGCCGTCCCGGCCTGCTCACCGAACTCGGCGTCGACGCCGAGCAGGCGTTCGCCGTCCGGCCCGGCCTGATCCACGTCACCGCCAGCTGTCACGGCGAAAGCGGCCCGTGGGCCCAGCGCGTCGGGTTCGACCAGGTCGCCGGCACGGTGACCGGCATGGTCGCCGCCGAAGGCAGCTTGGCGGAACCGAAATTGCCGCCGACGTCGATCATCAACGACTACCTGGTCGCCTGGCTCGGCGCGACGGGCGCCATGGCGGCGTTGGTGCGCCGCGCCACCGAAGGCGGCAGCTACCGGGTGCACGTGTCGCTGACGCGCGCGGCGATGTGGGCGGTGACGCTCGGCTTCTTCGACTGGGACTACGTCCACCAGGCCGTCGGCAGCGGCGGCGAGCACGAACTGCTCGACCCGCAGCTGTTCACCTCGCTGACCCCGCTCGGGATCTACCAGGGCGTCACGGAGAACATCACGCTGTCGCGGACCCCGCACCACTACCTGAACGTGCTCTCCCCGCGCGGCGCCGACCAGCCGGTGTGGCTGCCCAAACCGCGGAAGGTGAACGCGATGGCCCTGTTCAGCACACTTCGGCGGCAGTGACGCGAGAACGAGTACCACTGCGACTCGGGTGCTGCGGTGTAGACACCGCCAGGTGATCCTTCCTTGACCAGGTATCGGATCGCGTCGATCACCGTCCGGCGGCAGTGGTTCAGGAACTCGCTCCAAGAGATCGCGAAAGCGGCTTCGCCGGACTAGGCTGAGATCAAGGAATCTCACCGAAACTCTTTGACAGGCACGGTCAACGGGGACCCGAGGGAGCTACCGACGTGGTCGAGACGCACGACATCGTTCGCCCGCCTGCCGAGCTCAGTGCGGCCCTCGCGGCCATCGGCAGCGCGACGGCCAGCGGCGAACTCAGCCGCATGGGCATTCGCAGCGCGTTCATCCGGGGCCCGGTTTCGGTGACCCCCGGCGTGCGCGTGGCCGGACCGGCGCTGACGCTGCAGTTCCTGCCGAAGCGGGAGGACCTCTACCCCGTCGAGGAGTACGAAGAACCGGAGAAGCAGCTGCACCGGCACGTCATGTACCACGCCCAGCCCGGCGACATGATCGTCGTCGACGCGCGCGGGGACATGAGCAGCGGCGTGTTCGGCGAGATGATGCTGACCTTCTTCAAGGGCCGCGGCGGCGCCGGCGTGGTGATCGACGGGTGCCTGCGCGACATCGGCGAGGCCAAGCAGCTCGGCCTCGGGCTGTGGATCCGGGGCGCCACCCCGAACTTCCACACCCAGACCGGCATCGTGCCGGCCGCCGTCAACGTGCCGGTGGCGTGCGGTGGCACGCTCGTCGAGCCGGGCGACATCGTCGTCGCCGACGACGACGGGGCGGTCGTGGTGCCGGTCAAGCTCGCGCCCGCCCTGGTGGCCCACGCTCAGGAGCACGCGGATTGGGAGGAGTTCTCCCGGATCCGGCTGTCCGAAGGCGGCGACATGCGGCTGTACTACCCGCTTTCGGACGAGGCCCGGCCCGAGTACGAGCGGTGGCGCGCCGAACAGGGCCGCGCCTAGTGTCGCGCTGACACCGCGGCGGCGAGTGCGAACGTCTTGAATGAGTCATTCAGGTCTTCGGAGGTCCTGAATGACTCATTCAAGACCTTTGGTCCGGGCTACCGAGCCTGCCCCGGGCTCCGCGAGCGCCCTCACTCCAGCGGCCCGAACGTCGACGAACTTGCCACGCGCGACACTAGCTCCACAGCCGGTCGTGGCTCGACTCCTTGTCCCAGTGCGTCGTCTCGGCGAAGAACACCGGATCGCGCGGGTCGAGGTGGCGGCGCAGCAGCTCCTCGTCGAGGTCGCCGAACCCCAGTCCCGGCGTGTCCGGCACCGTGATGTGGCCGTCGCGGATCAGCGGACGGGGCAGGCCGGTGACGAGGTCGCTCCAGAACTCCACCTCGGCCGCGTGGTGTTCGAGGGCGAGGAAGTTCTCCGTGGCGGCGGCCAGGTGCACGCACGCCATCGTCGCGATCGGCGACGCCGCCAGGTGCAGCGCCATCGCGATCCCACGCTCCTGTGCGTAGTCGCCGAGCCGCTTGGTCTCCGCGATCCCGCCCGCCGTCGCCGGGTCGGGGTGCACGACGCGAATGGCTCCCGCGTCCAGCAGCGGCCGGAAGCCCTCGAGCAGGTAGATGTCCTCCCCCGTGCACGTCGGGACGGCGACGGCCGCGGTGAGCCGGCGCCACTGGTCGGTCAGCTGCCACGGGATCAGGTCTTCGATCCACGCCAGGGTGAACGGCTCCAGCGCGCGGCCGATCCGGATGCCCGAGTCGAGGGCGATGTGGCCGAAGTGGTCGGCGGCGAGCGCGACGTCGTAACCGACGACCGACCGGACGATGTCCACATAGGACACCAAGTGCTCGACGCCGCGAGCGGTGACCTGGATGCCGGTGAACGGATGCATCGTCGTGACGTCCTCGCGGGCACCCGGCGGCGCGATCAGTGCCCCGGGCACGTCCCACAGCAGGTCGATGCCCACGTCCATCTTCAGCATCGTGAACCCGCGCTGCTTGCGCTCCAGCAGCCGGGCGCCCATCGCGTGCGGGTCCGGCAGTGACGGCGTGTCCGCGTAGCAGCGGATCTCGTCCCGGAACCGGCCCCCGATCAATGCGTACGCGGGCACTCCGTACGCCTTGCCTGCCAGGTCCATCAGCGCCATCTCGACGCCGGAGACCCCGCCGCCCTGGCGGCCGTGGAACCCGAACTGCTTGATCTTGCGGAAGATCTTGTCGACGTTGCAGGGATTCTCACCGACGAGCCTGCTCTTGAGCACGAGCGCGTAGGTGGCGCTGGCCTGGTCGCGCACCTCCCCGTAGCCGACCAGCCCCTGGTTGGTGTCGATCCTGATGATCGACGAGCGGAACGGCACACCGGCCACGTTGGCCACCCGCAGGTCGGTGATGCGCAGGTCACTCGGCCGCGACGCCGTCGCGACGTGCTCTTCCGTGATGGCGCTCATCCCTTCACCGCCCCCGCGGTGAGACCCTCGGTCAGGAACCGTTGCCCGAACCCGTACATGAGCACGACCGGAATGCTGACCAGCAGCGAGGCCGCGGCCAGCTGTCCCTGCGGCACGACGTCGCCGAAGATCATCGACTGCATGCCGACGGGCAGCGTCTTGTTTTCGTCCTTGGTGATGAACACGAAGGCGAACAAGAACTCGTTCCACGCGTTGGTGAGCGTGAACAGCGCGACCGCGAGCAGCCCCGGCTTGGCCAGCGGCAGCACGATCCGGAGGAACGCCCCGAACCGCGTGCAGCCGTCGACCAGCGCGGCTTCTTCGAGGTCGGCCGGGATCGACTTGAAGTAGCCGACGAGCAGCCACGTCGCGAACGGCAGGGTGAACGTCGGGTAGGCGAGCACGAGCGACCACAACGAGTCGTTGAGCCCGATCCCGCTCATCAGCTGGTACAGCGGGATGAACAGCAGTGCGCCCGGCATCACGTAGGTGAGCAGGATTGTCACCGTGAAGCTCTCCGAACCCCGGAACTTCAAGCGCGCCAGGGCGTAGCCGGCCAGCGCCGCGCAGACCAGGGCGATCGCGGTGGACGCCACCGAAACGAGGATCGTGTTGACGTACCAGGTGCCGAACGCGCCGGTGAACAGGTTGGTGAACTGCTCGGTGGTCCACGGCGTCGGCCAGAGGTCGTCGGTGCGCGCGACGATCTGGCCGTCGGACTTGAAGGCCGTGACCGTCATCCAGTAGAGCGGGGCGAGCACGAAGCCCAGCAGGCCCACGAGCGCGACGCCCGAGCCGGTGCCGGCGACCAGCCGGGCGGCCGGCCGGTTGCCCCGGATGGCGAGCACGGAGACGACCCGGCCGACGGCGGCCGCGAGGAGCACGAACACGCCCAGTACGAGCCCGGCCTTCCACACGATGTGCGGCGACGCCCAGACCAGCACGAGCACCGAGCCCACGACGATCACCCACGGCAGCGCCTGCCGCTGGGCGGGAGTCAGCCGCCGTCGTCCCAGGTCGGCCGCGCCCGGCTGGTCGCTGCGGCGCATCATCCGCACGAGGATCACCACGAGGATCGCGATGATCGGCAGCATCACCAGCGTGACCGCGGCGCCCGCGCCCAGCTGCAGCTGCTGGATGGCCTTCGAGTAGGCCACCATCACGTACGGGGCGGTGGCGTCCCCCGGTCCGCCCTGGGTCATCAGCCAGATCAGGTCGAAGTTGTTGAACGTCCAGATCGACGACAGCAGCACCGTCACGATCATCACGGGACGCAGCCCCGGCAGTGTGATGTGGACGAAGCGCTGCCACGGCGAGGCGCCGTCCACCATCGCCGCCTCGTGGAGACCGCTGTCGATGGCCTTGAGCCCGGCGAGGAACGTCACCGTGAAGAACGGGATGCCCTTCCAGACGTTGACCAGGATGATCGCCGGCATCGCGAGCGCGGGATCGGACAGCCATTCCGCGGGCCACTTGTCGACGAGCCCCATCGAAGTCAGCGCGGGCCCGATGCCGGAGTCCGTCAGCAGGACGTTGACGCTGCCGAAGATCGGGTCGAGCAGCGACCGCCAGGTGAAGGCCGTGACGACCGTCGGGATCACCCACGGCAGCAGGATCACCGCGGCGATGATCGCCCGGCCGCGGCGCATGTGGTGCAGCATCAACGCCGCGATGAGACCAAAGGTCACCTTGAAGATCTCGGCGTACGCGGTGAAGACGAACGAGTTGAGCACACCCTGGTGGAACAAGCCGTCGTGGATGAGCGCGGTGTAGTTGTCCAGCCCGACGAAGACCGTCTCCGCGCCGTGGCGTTCGGTGGCGCTGGTGAAGATCGAGCTGATGATCGGGACCAGGATCAGGCCGGCGACCAGCACCAGGGTCGGCCCGATGAACACCGCGGCGAGGCGCCAGTCGCGGCCGAGCCGCCGCTGCGTTCGCGTCAGCGAGGAAGACGCGCCCGGCGCCGGACGGGTTGGCGCCGAGCGCGGACGAAGGAGGGTCACTGCCGGTAGCCCTGCTGCTCGAAGATCTGGACGATCCGGCCGTGGGTCGCGGCGACGGCGTCGGCCGGCTTGGCGCCCTGGATGACCGACTGCATCATGTCGGTCAGCAGGTAGGCGGCGAGCGCGGCCTGCTCGCCGGGGCTCGGGGCCTGGGGGAACGCGTAGCCGGTCTTGGTGGTCACCGGGAGCTGCGCGCGGGTCTGCTCTCGCAACGCGGAGAAGGCCGGGTCACCGCCGGTGTAGTACGGGTCGGAGTCCCACACCTTGTCCCACGAGGGGTTGACCAGGCACGGTGCTTCCTTCGCCACCCCGAGCAGCGCGCTCCCGCTGACCATGAACTTCGCCACCAGCTTGGCGAGATCGGGGTTCTTCGCCCCCTTGAACACGACGAACGAGTTGGACTCGCCGTACGCGAGCGGCCGGTCGAGCGCCGGTCCGGTGGCGCCGTTGAACACGTGCGTGTTGGCGTACACCGGGTTCTTCTTGGTCTTCGAGTCGGCGTAGACGCTGAACTGGTTGAGCGTGAGCCCCAGGATCCCGGCCAGCCAGTTTTCGTTGTTGCTCGAGTCGGTCCAGCTCCCGACCCCGGGCGGCAGCATCGGCTGGTACTTCGGGTTCGTGTAGATGTCGCCGATGAACGTGACGGCGGCGACGGTCTCCGGTGAGTTGAACACCACCTTCGTGCCGGTGTTGTCCGCGATCGCCCCGCCGTAGGTGTCGATGACGTTCTGGATGAAGCCGTTGGCGTCGCCGGAGCGGTTGACCGTGAGGCCCCAGCCGAACCGCCGCTTCCCCGGGTCGGAGACCGCCAATGCGTTGTCGCGCAGCTCTTCCCACGAGTAATAGGGTTTGAGCGGCAGTCCTTTCTCCGCGTACCAGTCCTTGCGCAGGTACATCCCGGACGCGATGAAGTGGTACGGGATCGCGAACCAGCGCCCGTCGAACACGCAGAACTTGGTCGACGCCGTCGCAGGCTCCCCGTAGAGCGCGCGCATCTCCGTGACCACGTCGGTGACGTCGGTGAGGGCGCCCAGGTTGTGGAGCTGGCCGACGAACCGCCGGTCGCTCACGAAAGCCAGATCGCGGTTGGTGCCCGCCTTCACCTCGGCGTCCATCTTCGCGACCATGTCGCCGGCGTCGCCGGAAACCAGGTCGTTGTGGACGGTGGTGCCGGTGGCCTGCGCGAACACCTGCAGCGACTTGTCCAGCGCCTTGTTGGCGGCCTCCGAGTACAGCTTTTGCGAGAGCATTCCCACCGACCCGCCGCGGAGCGCGGCCGCCTGGTCGAGCAGCGCCTTGGGCACCTGGACATCGACTTGCGGCGCGGGTGCGGGGCCGCTTCCGCACCCGGCCAGCCCGAGCACGCCCAGCGCGCTCACTCCGAGGAACGTGCGCCTCGACAGGTCATTCTTCTCTTCCATGACAACTCCTCGTACCGACGGGGCGACGTTGCAACCGGCGGGGACAGCGAGGCGAGTGCCACGCTGTGAGTCTTCACAAGCTGGGGTCGTTCATGCGGCGAAGGACGCCGTACTGCTGATGCGTTGTCCTGGCAGCCCGTCGAAGAGCCCGGTCGAGCCACGGGGCCGCCACAGCGGTACCGGGCCCGCGCCGGGCACGGGGTCGAGCGCCAGTGCGGCCGCCTGTTCCGCGGAGTCGAGCGCCCGCTGGACGACCATCGTGTTGGCCACGCTCTGCGCGACGCTGCCGACCGGCCGCACGCCGAACTGCACGGCGTCGGCGAAGTCGACGAGTTCCGCGCGGTAGCCGTTGTCGCTGCCGCGGAAGACCGTCGTGTGGGTGGTGGCGTCGGGACTGCTGCGCGTCACGCGGCGCTCCGACTCGTCTCCGGCGAGCACGAGCACACCCTCGGTGCCGTACAGCCGCATCTCGTTGGGTTCGGGCGGCACCGGGATTTCGGGGAAGGACGCGGTGTAGTTGCCGATGGCGCCTCCGGTGAAGACGAGGGTGAGCGCGAGGTCCGACGGTGCGTCGATCGTGCTGTTGGCCGCCTGCACGGCACCGTGCAGCCGCGCGATGTCGCCGCAGAGCAACCGGATCTGGGCGATGTGGTGCACGCCGAAGTCGAGGTGCACCCCACCGCGGTACTGCGGCCGCTGGCGCCACGGCGTACTGGTGAACCCGCCCGGCCGGGGCACCGACTGGCCGGCGTGCCGCCACGCCATCAGGTGCGGGCGGCCGATCGCGCCGCTGTCGAGCAGGGCGCGGGCGTAGCGCAGGTCGTCGCGGTAGAAGAAGTTCTCGCCCACCACGAAGGTGCGGTCCGGGTGCCCGGCCGCCAGGGCGAGGAAGGCCGCGGCCTGCTCCGCGTCGCCACCGGCCGGCTTCTCGCAGAACACGTCCTTGCCCGCCGCGAGCGCGTCGCACGCCACCTCGTACAAGTGCGGGATCGGCACCGAGATCAGCACGGCGTCCACGTCGTCGCGGGCCAGCAACGCGGCCCGGTCGGCGGCGGCCCGGGCCGGATCGACCCCGCTGTAGCCGGCGAACCGCCGGCGCTGCTCGGCGGCGGAGTCGGTGAACGCGGTGACCACGTACCGGTCGGCGAGGCCGCGCAACGCCGGCCAGTGCAGCTTCTCGACCGCGAGCCCGGTGCCGATCAGTCCCAGCCGGATCGGCGGGATCGCAGGTGCTGCCATGCCTCGTCCGTCCTCGTCATCGGTTCCGGAACTCGGTCGTGCAGTGTGTCAGCGACGCTTGCTTCGCTGCTTCTTCTCCGCGACGAGCGTGGAGTAGTTGTTGCTCAGGTGCTTGCGCATCGCGGCGCGCGCGGCTTCCGGGTCGCGCGCCACGAGTGCCTCGTAGATCTCCGTGTGCTGGGCGGTGGCGCGGCGCAGCCCGGCCGGCGCCTCGTTGGTGACGCGCCGGCTGGCGGTGCCGAGCCAGCGGGCGGAGTACATGATCCGGTCGAGAATCCGGTTGTCGGCCGCCCGGCAGATCTCCATGTGGAATTCGTGGTCGACCTCGAGGTAGGCCTCGGGATCCGCTTCGAGCGGCGACATGCGCTCGATCTCGTCTCCGAGCCGGGCCAGCGCCTCGTCGGTGATGCTGGCCGCGGCCATCGCGGCGAGCTCGGGTTCGAGCAGCACGCGCATTCCGTGCAGTTCCTCCAGCAGGTCGTCGACGATCTCCGTCGGCAGCCACTCGATCAGCAACGGGTTCAGGTAGTCCCACTCCGCGCGCGGGCGAACGACGACGCGGCGACCTTGGGCGACGTCGACGATGTCGAGCGAGGCGAGGATCTTGAGCGTCTCCCGCGCCACCACGCGGGACACCCCGAACTCCCGGGCGATGTCGAGCTCCGACGGGGCCCGGCCGTCCTCGATTTCACCGCTGACGATCCGCCGGGTCAGGTGGGCCGCCACCTGCACCGGGAGAGTCCGGACCTTGACAGCGTCCGGAGACTCTTGTCTCCTTTGCATGTCATCAGCTTATAGGACAAGTTGGACCTCGCGACAGTCCTTTCACCGGCACTACTCAGCGGCGGGAGAGCAATGCGGATCGTGAACGTCACGACGGCGGTGGTGGCCTACCACGGACAGGCCACGCTGGTGCGGATCGACACCGACGAGGGTCTCAGCGGGTTCGGCGAGGCCAATCCCGACGCCGGGGCAGGCGCCGTCGTCGGAATGATCGAATCCCTGACGCCGCTGCTGATCGGCGAAGACCCCCGCAACGTCGAGCGGTGCTGGGAGAAACTGCGCCGCAGCAAGGTTTTCGCGGGCGCCCAGAGCGGGGTGTTCGTGATCGCGCTGTCCGGGATCGAGCTCGCGCTGTGGGACCTCGCGGGCAAGGCCGCGGGCCAGCCGGTCTACCGGATGCTCGGCGGAAAGTTCCGCGACCGCATCCGCCTCTACGCCGACTGCGGCGACGGCGACGACCCGGCGGGCTCGATCGCCGGGTGCGTCGACCGGGCCCAGCGGATGGTCGCCGAAGGCTTCACCGCCATCAAGTTCGACATCGACAACCTCCGCCACCCGGCCAAGTTCGACGATTTCAACCACACGGTCAACGCCGCCGAGCTGCGCTCGATGGTCGAGCGCGTGGCCGCCGTCCGCGAAGCGATCGGCCCGGACGTCGACCTGGCCATCGACCTGCACGCCCGCTACGACGTGCCGAGCGCGTGCCGGATCTCGTGGGAGCTCGAGCCGTTCCACCTGATGTGGCTCGAGGAGCCGCTTCCGGCGGAGAACATCGACGCGCTGGTGCGCGTGCGCGAGCAGACCCGCACGCCGATCTGCGCGGGCGAGAACCTCTACCTGCGCTGGGGATTCCGCGAGCTGCTCGAACGCGGCGCCGTGGACGTCATCGAGCCGGACGTACCGAAGTGCGGTGGCCTCGCCGAGGCCAAGAAGATCGCCAACCTCGCGGAGCTGCACTACATCCCGTTCGCACCGCACCTGGTGTCGACACCGCTGGGCACGATGGCCACGTCGCACCAGTGCGGAGCGATCCCCAACTTCCTCGTCCAGGAATGGCACGCCCTCGAGGAGCGCGAGGTGTGGGACAGCTACGTCCACGCCCCCGACGGAAGCGGCTCGATCGTCAAGGACGGCTACATCACGCTGCCGGACACTCCCGGAATCGGCGTGGAGCTCGACATGGACGGCGTCCGGGCGCACGCGGTCGAGGGCTACGGGGTGTTCGAGTAGCGGAGCGGGAGTTCAAGGCCGAGATCGCCGAGTCGTGCCGGCCCGGTCCCCCACCTCGGCCCTCACACGGCCGCGCGGAAAACGTAGTCGCCGGAGCCGACGTCGAAAGCCGCGTAACCGTTGCGCATCCCGGCGAACCGGGCGCCCTTCGGGGCCTGGACCGCGTGGGAGTCGCGCGCCGGGACGAGGATCTCCGCCGTCGCTCCGGCGGGTACCCCGGCGCGCAACGTGAACCGGCCGTGGTCGCGGGTCCAGGCCGAGCTCACCGGGCCGAGTGGAGACTCGACGTGGGCGGACGCGTTCGTGAGATCGCCGACCGGGTAGGGCTGGATCTTGACCGCCGTGTAGCCCGGCGCCGCCGGCTGGATGCCCGCGACGCGCTGGTAGAGCCAGTCGTCGACCGTGCCGAGGAACGCGTGGTCGTGCGACCGTGAGGTGGCGGGCCACTCCTCCCACATCGTCGTCGCGCCGAGCCCCTCGAACCAGTAGCCCCAGCCGGGGTACGTCGGGTTGGTGGCCACCTGGTAGGCGAGGTCGCCGTACCCGGCGTCGGTGAGCGCCGGGAGGATGAGCTTCGTGCCCAGCGCGCCGGTGTTCAGGTGGACGCCGCGGGTCTTGATGTCGCCGACGAGGTTGGCGACGACGGCCGGGCGGTTCGCCGCCGGGACGATGCCGAGGCTCAGCGGCAGCAGGTTGGACGTCTGCCGGTAGCCGGCCGCCCGGTCGTCGTAGTAGGCCCCGGACGCCTGGTCGAGGAACGTCGCGTTGAGCGCGTTCGCGACCGTGCCCGCGAACGCGTCGAAGTGCTTGGCGTCGGCGTCGCGGCCGAGGGCGCGCGCGATCTTGGCCATGGTCGTGGCGGTCTTGGTGATGTAGGCGGTACCGGAGAGCCGGGTGCCCTCGGGCGGGTTCGCGGCGCCCGGGGCGAGCCAGTCGCCGTAGCTGAAGCCCGTGTAGATGTTCCCGGTCTTCGCGATGTCCTGTTCGTAGTAACCGAGCCAGGCTTTCATCGCGTCGTAGTTCTCGGCGAGCGCGCGCGTATCGCCGTAGTACCAGTAGAGATCCCAGTTGATCAGGACGAAGCTCGCCGACCAGACCGGGTCGGCGACCTTCTTGCCGCCGACCGTCGCGGGCACGGTCTGGCCGATCGTCCCGTCCGGGTTCTGGTCGTCCCGGTGCTCGCGCATCCAGTTCTCGTAGAAGCCCTGCATGTCGAAGTGCGCGATCGCCGAGTCGGCGGACAGGTGCGCGTCCGCGGTGTACGGGCGCTTCTCGTACATCGGGGTGTCGGTCGGGACGGAGTGCAGGTTGTTCAGGATCGTGTTCGCTTCGGCGTCGTCGTAGCGGTTGAGCAGCGAGCTGGAGCTGGTGAAGTCACCGGTGGTGGCGACCGCCGTGTGGACGCGCTCCGCGTCGACCGACTCGACGGTGACGCCCGCCGGCGCGACGACCTGGACGTAGCGGAAGCCCGCGTAGCTGTAGCTGGGTTGGTAGCTTTCCGAGCCGCGTCCACTGAGGACGTACGAATAGGACTGGAGCTGCATCCCGAAGCCGCCGATGTTGTCGACGGTGCCGTCCGGGCGCAGCTTCTCGCCGTAGGTGATCTTCATTTCGGCGCCGGCGGGCCCGTGCACCGCGACCCGCGCCCAGCCTGCCGTGGGACCGCCGACGTCGTAGACGTGCACGCCGTCGCCCGGCGTGGTGACGGCGGTGATCGGCAGCTTGTCCGTCGCTTTGATGGGCGGAAACGCCTCGGCGCGGAGCGTGCCCGCGGGTGCGGGCACCGCCCGTGCGGGCCGCCAGCCGGTGTCGTCGAACCCGGTGCGGTTCCAGCCGGGCTGCTCCAGCCGCGCGTCGTAGGTCTCGCCGAACCAGAGCGACTCCGAGCGGGTGGGCCCGTCGTCGAGCTTCCAGTCGCCGCCGCTGGTGACCTGCTTGGTGCTGCCGTCCTGGTAGGTGATGTCGAGCTCGAACTTCAGCTTGGGCTCGCTGTGCCAAGGCGAAGCCATCCACTCGTCGGGGTTGGTCATCGCGTAATACCCGCGTCCCAGGCTCACCCCCACCGCGTTGCCGCCCTTGCGCAGGGCATCGGTGACGTCGTAGGTCGCGTAGAGGGCGGTCTTGTCGTAGACGGTGAACCCCGGGTCGAGCTCGTGGTCGCCGATCCGGCCGCCGTTGAGGTAGAGCTTGTAGTAGCCGAGACCGGCGATGTACGCGCGCGCCGACCTGATCGGCTTGTCCGCGGTGAACTCCTTGCGCAGCAACGGTTCCGGCGGCGGCTGCGTGGTGACCGAGCTGCCCCACGGGCCGGCCCCGTACGCGGCCGCCACCAGCGCCTGCGGCCAGGCCGCGTCGTCGAAGCCGGGCTGCTGCCAGCCGGTCGCGGCGGTGTCGGCGGACTTCCAGGCAGCGTCGGTGACGACGTCGACCGGGGCACCCGAGCCCTCGACCCGGAGCTTGCCCAGGAACCCGGCCGGACCCGCCGCGGCGTTGGCCGCCTCGGCCGCGATCACGTTGCGGCCGGGGCGAAGGGCGGTCGAGACGTCGACGACGGTCGCCGTCCGCCACGAGTCCGCCACGCGCGGGGAGGCGGCGATCTGCTGGCCGTTGACGTAGACGGTGAAGCTGTCGTCGGCCGTGAGTTCCAGCTGAGCCGAGGTGATCTGCCCACCGGCGGGCAGGTCGAACGCGCGCCGGAAGTACCGCGTCCCGACGGGCGCCGAGTCGGCCGGCGCGCCCTCGGGGTACCAGATCCAGCTCGCGCCGTCGAACGACGGCGGGGTCGAGGTCGCTTGCGCACCGATCCAGTCACCCCGGAACTGGCCCGGGGCCAGGAATGCCGTCTCGAACCACGCCGGCTCGCTCCACCGCGATGCGTGCCGAGCGGCGTCCCAGACCTGGACCCGCCAGAAGTAGCGGGTGCGGGGTCGCAGAGCGGGGCCGGCGTAGGTGACGTCGAAGGACTGCGCCGACCGCACCTCGCCGCTGTCCCACACGTCCGCCGGCCCGTCGCGCTTGGTCGACACCGCGATCCGGTACGCCGATTGGCGCCCGTTGTCCTTCGCGGTCAGGACCCAGCCGAGCCGCGGCCGCGCGACGTCCACCCCGAGCGGATCGACCTGGTGCTCGACCTGCAGGCCGTCGGCCTGGACGCCGCCGGCCGGGGCGGCGGGATAGGCCCCGGCGGGCGTCACTCCCAGGACGAGCAAGGTCAGCAAGGCCGACGAAGCCGTCATCAGGCGCGAAATCATCGCGTTCCTCTCTGCGGTGACAGGTCGGCGCCGGACCGAAGTCGCTCAGCGACGCACGCGGTGAGTGATCTCGAGCCAGAAAAATGAATCGTTTCAATCCGGGTGACGGTGGTCATGGTAAGCAGAAGCTCGTCTCGAAGACAAGAGGCGGCAAGCCAATCCGCCGAGCCCGGAGGTGCTCAGCTCAACGCGGCGGTCAGCGCCCCGGCCAGCCGCGGGTGCGCGTACCGGTAGCCGCCGTCGAGCGCCCGGCCGGGCACGGCACGCTGGCCGGTGGTCACCATGTCGGCCATTTCGCCGAGCGCCATCCTGAGCGCGAATCCGGGCGTCGGCAGGATCGCGGGGCGGTGCAGCGCGCGGCCCAGCGCCTTCGAAAACTCCCGCTGGGTAACCGGTTCCGGCGCCGTGCCGTTGTAGGCCCCGCTCCACGACGCGTCGTCGACCGCCTTGACGTACAGGCCGACGATGTCGTCGACGTGGATCCACGGCACGGCGAACGCGCCGCCCGCGATCGGTCCCGCCCAGCCCGAGGCGGTAGGTCGCGAGCAGCGACTTCAGCGTGCCACCCGCAGCGTCGAGGACGACACCGGTGCGCATCCGCACGACGCGGACACCGAACTCGGCCGCCCTGGCCGCTTCCGCCTCCCACGCGGCAGAGACCTTGGCGAGGAACGTGTCGCCCGGCGGGGCTTCCTCGGTGATCTCCTCGTCGCCGCGCGGACCGTAGTAGGCGACGCCCGAGCTGGAGACGAGGACCCGCGGCCGGTCCGCTTCGGGGACGGCACGCAGGCCTTCGACGAGGTTGCGGGTGCCGGCGACGCGCGAGCGCCGGACTCGGTCCTTGACCTCGTCGGTCAGGCGTTGGCCGAGGGGTTCGCCCGCCAGGTGGACGACGGCGTCCCGGCCGGCGAGCGCGCCGGCCGGGGCGGGTCCGGCGAGCGGGTCCCACTGCCACGTCGAGGGGTCGGTGGTCGCGGAGCGGGAGAGCGTGATGACGTCGTCGCCGCGCTCCCGGAGCCGGGTGACGAGCTTGCCGCCGATGAGACCGGACGCGCCGGAGATGGTGATCTTCACGGCACCAGCACGATCTTTCCGAGGGTGGTCCGGGCCGAGGACTCCGAAAGTTCGATGGCCGCCCCCACCTCGGCCAGCGGATAGCGGGCGGCGATCTTCGCCGTGAGGACCCCGTCGCGCAGGAGGCCGAAGACATGGGTGAGGTCGGTGCGGATCCGGGCGCGGAACGCCTCGCGCTTCGCGGAGTCCGGCTTGCCCGCGCCCGACCAGACGTCGAAGAAGCTCGCGTGCTTCCGGGTGGGCAGATAGTTCCAGAACGCCAGTTTCGTCAGCACGTGCAGGAAGCTGAGCACCACGGGAGTGCTGTCGTCGAGCTTGCTCGCGATGCTGTAGCCGACCAGGGTTCCGGTGCGGTTGAGCAACCGGTACGAGCGGGAGATGCTGGCCCCGCCGAGGTGGTCGAACACGGCGTCCACGCCGCCGGGAGCCAGTTCCCGGACCCGGGCGGTGACGTCGGGGTCCCGGTAGTCGACCGGCTCGACGCCCAGTTCGCGCAGTGCCTCGTGGTGCCGTGGGCTCGCGGTGCCGATCACCCGGGCGCCGGCGTGGCGGGCGAGCTGGGCCAGCAGGGTGCCGACGCCACCGCCGACCCCCAGCACAAGCACGGTCTGTCCGGCGCGCACCTTCGCGACGTGGTGAAGCATCTGGTAGGCGGTCAATCCGTTGACCGTCAGCGTCTCCGCTTCCTCCGCGCTCACCCCCTCCGGCACCTCGACGAGGTCGGCGGCGGGCAGCAGGACGGCCGTGGCCCAGGCGCCGGTCTTGGTCAGCGCGGCGAACCGTCTGCCGATCAGCGTCCGGTCCACGTCCGGGCCGACGGCCTCGACGACCCCGACGAGGTCGTAGCCGGGCACGAACGGGAACGCGGGCTGGCCGTAGTAGCGGCCCCGGCGCATCGCGCTCTCGGCGAAGGACACGGCAGTCGCTTCGACGCGCACCAGAGCCTGGCCGGCCGCCGGCGCCGGCAACGGGCGCTGGACCAGGTGCAGCCCGGACGGTTCGACCTTGCCCGGCAGCACCACTTCGGTGGCGGTGACGGTGGTTTCGGCGGGGATGTTCGTCTCGGTCATGACCGGCTCCTCGAACTTGGTGCGACTCTTCGTCGCTCTGTTAATGATCGTAACTATGCATCGCCATGTCATACTGCGTCAACCCATAGCGCGAAACGAGGTGCCCACGATGGCCGAGCAGGAGCCGACCCGGCGCGAGCGATACCGGCGCCAGACGGTGGCGGAGATCAAGGCCGCCGCCATGACCCAGCTGTGCGAGGGCGGCGATGAGACGGTGTCGCTCAACGCGATCGCGCGCAGCATGGCGATGTCCACACCGGCGCTGTACCGCTACTTCGCCGGCCGCGACGAGCTACTCGCCGACCTCGCGGTCGATGTCCACCTGGCGCTCGCCGGCGCTCTCGAAGCCGCGGCTGGCCGGGAGGCGTCCTCCGTGTCGCGGGTCGAGGCGGTCGCCAACGCCTATCGCGACTGGGCGCTGGCGCAGCCCCACGCCTACCACCTGGCCTACGAAACCACCTACGGCGCCGCCCGCGAGCACGCCGCCGACCGCATCGTGCCGGCCGCGCAGCGGTGCATGAACGTGTTCCTGGGCGTCGTGGCCGAGGCCGGTGAGCCGGTCGCCGCGGCGCTCCCGGCCGCGCTGGACAAGCAGCTCCGGCGCCGGCACGGCGATCAGCACCGGATCCCGGCCGCGGTGCTGCACTTCGGGCTGGTCTGGTGGAGCCGGCTGCACGGCCTGATCAGCCTCGAACTGGGGCAGCACCTGGCCGCCACCGGCGTGGACACCGCGTTGCTCTACCGGACCGAAATCGACGCGATGCTGGACGCCCTGCGCCACCGCTGCGGCGCCACCGCGTGACCACCCGGCTGTTCGTGACGACCCATAGCGCGACGACTTGCCCGTCGATGTCGCTACGGTCCGTTACAATGCGACGATGACTAACCAGCCGCCGGCGGTGAGCCGGCGCGAGCGCCTCCGGGCCCAGACGTTCCAGGAGATCGAGGACTCGTCGTTCGCGATCATCGACGCCGACGGCGTGCACGCGCTGACGATCGCGGCGCTGGCCCGGAGCATGGCGATGTCCGCACCGGCGGTCTACCGCTACTTCGCTTCGCGGGACGCGCTGATCGCCCACCTGGTCACCGTGTCCTACCAGCAGCTCACCACCGCGATGGCCGAAGCGGTCGAAGGCAGCAGACGAGCGCCGCGCTCGCGGGTACGGCTCCTGGTCGCCGCGTACCGTGACTGGGCCCTGAGCCACCGCCGGCGCTACGGGATGCTCTTCGCCGAACGCGCCGGCGACGTGGCGAGCCGGCCGCCCGGGCAAACCCCGCTGGACCAGGCGATGGCCCTGCTCGTCGACCTGCTGGCCGCGGTCCAGAACCCCGCACCCGCCGACACCACGACCGGCGACCGCACCCTGGACGAGCAGCTGCGGCAGTGGGCACGCGCCCGGGGGCGGCCGGACACCACGCCGCGCGCCGCCACCGCCGCCATCCGGATCTGGACGCGGGTCCACGGGATCGTCAGCCTCGAGCTCACCGGGATGTTCGAGAACCGCACCATCGAGGCGCAGCGGCTGATCGACCTCGAGATCGACAGCGCCGTCCACGCCATGACGGCTACCGCTCCCTGAGCTTCGTCGGCGGGGTGGTGCCGGTCCGTTCGTCGCCGTAGCTCAGCCAGGTCCCGATCGGGGCACGCTGCCCGACGCCCGGGCGGCTGTAGTCGCACACGCCGCCGGGGAACGCCGCTCGCAGCCGGTTCCGGTCCGCGGCGGTGAAGGTGACCGGGTAGTCGCGGAAGTTCAGCGGCCGGAGCCGGCACTTCAGCACGTCGAGGGACAGGCTCGCCCCCGCGACCATCCGGGTGTTGGCCGCCACCGGGTACTGCGCGCCGCACTGGCCGCTCGCGGGGTACGTCAGCTTCTCGGTGATCCGCGACGCGGCGGAGAGGTAGCAACCGTCGCCGAGGTCGCCCGGCCGGTTCGCCAGCACCTTCTGCTGGAGACTCCGGTGTGAACCGTCGGCGTCGATCGCGGTGAGCCAGCGGTCCATGGCATTGAGCTCGTAGACGCTCGCGGCCGCCGCTTCGGCCGCGGTGGCGTGGTTTTCGATGATGACCTGGTTGCCCGCGGTGCCGTTGGCCCGCAGAAGCCGTTGCCGCATCACGTAGGACCACTCGGTGGTGTGGATGTCGTTGCCGAACCCGGCGAGGTCGAGATCCGTCCGCTGGTCGATGATCGGCGTTTCCCGCAGGCCCTGCGACGCCGAGTTCACGATGTCCTCGGCGTACACCGTGTCGAGCGCCTTCGGATCGGCCGCGATCCGCTGCGCCACGGGCTTTCCGGTGTAGTCGAGGCCGCCGATGGTGGCGTTGAGGTCGACGAACTGCGCCGCGGTGATCGTCCCGGCCTTCAGCGCGGCCAGGCCGTACTGCACGCCGGTGGTGTCCAGCGGGCTGCGCACGAACCCGGTCTTCGGGTCCCGCCCGATCTGGTTGGCCAGCTGCTCGTTGGAGTTGCACTTCACCCCGCGCGGGTTGGTGACCGGATCCCACCGCGCCGAGACCGGGATGGCCGCGTTGCAGCTGCCGGTCGCGGTGGCGCGGCTGGCGAAGGTCAGGTTCCAGGAGACGCAGGTGTCGTAGCTGGCGAAGCCCGCGACGGCCTGCTTCTGCGCCGCGGTGAACGACGCCCCGGGCCCGGCGAAGTACTGCTCCAGCAAGCGGCAGTCCGACACCGGTCCCCCGGTGCTCAGCGGGTCCGGGAACGAGACGCCGGGGATGATGCCGTCGACGATGCCGGGGTAGTTCTCCGCGATGTCGTACTGCTGGATCGCCCCGCCCGAGCCACCCCAGCCGATGGTGTGGGCGACCGGGCCGTAGGTCTCGATGAAGTGTTCCTTGACCATCATCGCCGCTTCGGCGGAGATGATCGGGCTGCAGTTGTTGTCGAGCACGTTCAAGCTCGACGACGTGACCGCGTAGCCCTGGGCCAGGAACAGGTCGTTGACGACTCCGCCGGTCGAGTTGCCCTGGTGGTAGCCCGCGTTGCAGCCGCCGCCGAAGGTGTAGACCAGCTTCCCGTTCCAGCCGGCGTCCGGCGCGACCGGCGACGGCGCGCCGTCGTAGAGCGCCGCCATCTCGTAGACGGCGCGGTCGATGGTGCCGCGCTCGACGCGGACCACGTACGGCACCGCGTGCCCGCCGACCGTGGCCGTCGCGAGGTCCGCGGGCCGCGTCGCCGGGTCCGCCAGCGGCGCGAACGCCCCGGCGGTGGTCTTGTACTGGTAGCTCACCTGGGTCGGCGCGCTGCAGAACGGCTGCGACGCCGCGGGCAGGCCGAACGCCTGGGTCTCGCAGTAGAACGGGTGCTGCTGCGAGCCGGAGAAGACCGGCCCGGTGATCGGGTGGTTGGTGACGCGCAGGTTCGCCCGCTGGTCCCGGCCGTGCCCGGTCGTCCGGGCGCTCAGGTCGTTGGCACCGTCCCGCAGGCCGGCCACCAGGCCGAGCAGGCTGCCGTCCGGCTGGGCGCGGAAACTCGAGGTGACGTCGTGGCCGTTGGCGCTGACGGTGACCCGGCCGGCCTGCGTTCGCTCCGGCGGGACGACCTTGACCAGGACCTGTCCCCCGCTGACCAGCGCGGGCCGCGGGTTCGACACCGTCTCGATCGTCAGCTGCCGCCCCGGTGGCGGGCCGGGAGCGGCCACCGCGGTCGCGGTCCCCAGCAGCAGGACGGGCGCGGTCAGGGCCGCCACCACGACGGATGAGCGCAAAGTACGGTTCGCCACCAGCCACTCCGCTCGCTTGTGGCATCGCGTCCTCGCGACACCGCGCAGCTGCCGGTATAGCACCTGCGGCCCGACCGGAACAACATTCGATATCGGGCCGCGGCGTGGCCGCCTGCCCCTCCAGGGCGGCCATCACCCCGTGATCGAGTTTGTCCGACTGCCTCCACCACTCACGGCCGGCGCGACTCCGTCGGCGCGTGTAACTTTCACGACTCGGCTGTCCTTTGTGGACCCGAGACCATGGCCTTGAGGTGGCCGGGCCGCCCGGCCGGGGTTCCGGGTCCCCGAGTACCCGGTGCGTGGATTGACAACGCTTCTCCCCGGAGCCCAGGCTGGCGCGGCGCATGTTAGCGATAACAGTCGTCTCGCTCACGTGGACCTGAAACTCGCCGGGAGAAGGTTTTCATGAACAGAAGAAGGATCAGCCGCGGGAGTCGATCCCTGATCGCTCTGCTCGCCGCCGCGACGATGATCGCGTTCGGCGTGACGCTGGGGGCCGGCTCGGCCGGCGCCGACGTCACCGGCGCCCTGCGCGGTGTCGGTTCGGGTCGGTGCCTCGACGTGCCGAACGGCGGCCAGGCCGACGGCGCCTACCTGCAGATCTACGACTGCTCGGGCGGTGCCGGCCAGCAGTGGACGTCGACCTCCGGCGGCACGTTGACGGTGTACGGCGGCAAGTGCCTGGACGTGCCCGGCAGCGCGACCACCGCCGGCACCCGGGTGCAGATCTGGACCTGTCACGGCGGGGCCAACCAGCAGTGGCGGGTGAACTCCGACGGCACGGTGGTCGCGGTGCAGTCCGGGCTCTGCCTGGACGTCACCGGCGCCGGTACGGCCAATGGCACCGCGGTGGAGATCTGGACGTGCAACGGCGGCGGCAACCAGAAGTGGACGGGCCTGTCGACCACGACCCCGCCGACCACGACCACGACCGGCGGAAGCAGCTGCTCCCTTCCGTCGACCTACCGCTGGACGTCGACGGGTGTGCTGGCGACGCCGAAGAACGGGTGGGTCTCGCTCAAGGACTTCACCAACGTCGTCTACAACGGCAAGCACCTCGTCTACGCGTCGAACGTCTCGGGATCGTCGTACGGCTCGATGGCGTTCAGTCCCTTCACGAACTGGTCCGACATGGCCTCGGCCGGCCAGAACGGGATGAACCAGGGCACTGTGGCGCCCACACTGTTCTACTTCGCGCCGAAGAACATCTGGGTGCTGGCGTACCAATGGGGCGCTTGGCCCTTCATCTACCGCACGTCGAGCGACCCGACCAACCCCAACGGGTGGTCCTCGCCGCAGCCGCTGTTCACGGGCAGCATCTCCGGGTCCGGCACCGGCCCGATCGACCAGACGCTGATCGCCGACGGCTCGAACATGTACCTGTTCTTCGCCGGTGACAACGGCAAGATCTACCGGGCGAGCATGCCGATCGGGAACTTCCCGGGCAGCTTCGGCTCGTCGTACACGACGATCATGAGCGACTCGCAGGCCAACCTGTTCGAAGCGGTCCAGGTCTACAAGGTCCAGGGCCAGAACCAGTACCTCATGATCGTCGAGGCGATGGGGGCGAACGGGCGCTACTTCCGCTCGTTCACGGCCGGCAGCCTGAGCGGTTCGTGGACCCCGCAGGCCGCCAGCGAAAGCAACCCCTTCGCGGGCAAGGCCAACAGCGGCGCCGGCTGGACCAACGACATCAGCCACGGTGACCTGGTCCGCACCAACCCGGACCAGACCATGACCGTCGACCCCTGCAACCTGCAGCTCCTCTACCAGGGCAAATCCCCCTCCGCCAGCGGTCCCTACGACCAGCTGCCGTGGCGGCCGGGCGTCCTGACGCTGCAGCGCTAGCCCGGCAGCTGTCCCGGGGAGGAGCCCCAGCCGCCCACCGCGGCTGGGGCTCCTCCCGTAGTGATCCGACTCGGCCGGGACCTAACCCAGCGTCCACTGCTGGTTGTTGCCGCCGTTGCAGGTCCACAGCTCCACCAGCGCGCCGTTGGCCGTGGACGCGCCCGTCACGTCCAGGCACAGCCCGGACTGGCCACCGGTGACCGTGCCGTTCGCGTTGACGGTCCACTGCTGGTTGGCCTGGCCGTTGCACGACCAGGTCACCACCTTCGTCCCGGCGCTGGTCCCGTTGCCCGACGCGTCCAGGCAGAGCGTCGTCCCGCCGATGGTGGCCGTCAGCTGGTTCGACGACGTGCGGGTCCAGGCCTGGTTCGGCTGGCCGCTGCAGCTGTAGATCTGCAGCTGGGTACCGGACGTCGTGGTGGAGCCCGGCACGTCGAGGCACTTGCCGGCGCCGACCGCGTGCAGCGGCCCGGTGGTGGTGCCGCTGCCGCCGCTGCCGTACCCGGCCGCGGTGATGGTGGCCTGCACCGCGTTCTCGGTGGCGTCCGACGGGTAGCCGGAGGTCATCACGCCTTCGTAGAAGGTGCCCGCGGACCCGATGCTGTTGTCGCCACCGGTGCCGAGGATGATCGCGCCTTCCTTGCGCATCGGGTTGTACCCGGACACGTTGGGGCGGGCACCGTTGTAGAAGGTGGACAGGCCGCCGGACTGCGCGTTGCCGCCGCGGATGGACCAGTGGTTGGCCTCGCCCTTGAGGATCGCGGTCAGGTAGCGGTGGTTGATGGTCGGGTCGTTGGCGTTGTAACCGGCGTTGACGCCGGAGTAGAGGCCGTTCTCGAGGTCGGACATGATCCACGGACCGGGTCCGGCGCCGTAGCCCCAGACCTTGATGTTGCCGAAGTAGATGGCTTCCATGGTGCCGTTGCCGTTGTCGCGGCTGTTGCGCTCGGCGTTGCCGTAGTCGAAGCAGCAGCCGCCGTTGTAGTGCGTGCCGTCGAAGATCGCGTACATGCCCTCCGGCTGGTCGCCGGTCGCCGTGCCGGTGGCGTTGTTGTTCCGGTACCCGGTGCCGGGAGCCACGAACACGCCGTAGGCCCGCCGGCCGCCGATGGTGATCGGGGCGGCGGTCGCGTTGGCCAGGTTGTCGTACCCGCCGGCCGCCGGGCCGGAGAACCCGCCGGGAGGCGCCTGGGTGAGGTGGTTGTTCCGGCCGGACTGGTCGTAGATGACGGTGATCAGGCAGGTCGTGCCGGCGCAGAACGAGTCCTGGGTCGCGGCGTTCGCGACGCCGCCCGCGCTGAGAAGCCCGACGTCCCGCGTCGCGGTGTCGGACGCCCGCCGGACCTGGTACAGGGCACCGTTGTACGCGCCGTACAGCGCCCGCGTAGTCGAGTGTGCGGCCACGCACGGCGTGCCGCCGGCGGCGTAGAGGTCGCACGGCCCTTGCGTGGCGGCCTGCGCGGGCGCGGCCGGGCCGGCCAGGGCGGCAGCGGTGAGCGCCGAAGCGGCTCCCCCGGCCTGAAGCAACCTCTTCCATCGTGGGGTCATCAGCGAACTCCTTCGTCCGGAGGGGAATGCTTCCGCCGCGCCGAGCCCGGGCCCGGCTCGGTAGCCCGGACCAAAGGTCTTGAATGAGTCATTCAGGACCTCCGAAGACCTGAATGAGTCGTTCAAGACGTTCGCACTCGCCGCCGCGCTGTCAACGAACCTCGAACGCCCGCGGCTAGCTTCGTGCCCACTTCTGGGCGCTACCGCCCGTGCACGCCTGCAGGGTCACCGGCGTGCTGTTCCCGGTGCCGCCCCCGTTCGGGCCGAGGCACAGTCCCGACTGGACACCGGTGATCGTGCCGTCGGCGTTCGCGTTCCACTGCTGGTTGGTGCCGCCCGTGCAGTCCCAGATGATCGCCCGGGTGCCGGCGGCCGTGCTCGCGCCCTCCGCGTCGAGGCACTTGGTGCCGTACACCTGGAGCTGCTTCCCGGAGGTGAGCGTCCACTGCTGGTTGCCGCCGCCGTTGCAGTCCCACAGCGTCACCTGGGTGCCGTTGGCCTGCGACGCGCTCGGGACGTCGAGGCACCGGCTCGAGCCGGTGTTGCGCAGCACGGACGTCGACCCGCCGCCCGAGCCCGTCACGGCGAGGTTGTCGAACTGGGCGGTCTCTCCCTGGCTCGCGCCGATCCCGACCTGGCCCGCCGGGAAGGTGGTGTCGGTGACCGTCCCGAGCACCGTGCCGTCGACCGCGGCGGTGATGGTACTGCCGGAGAAGCCCAGCGACAGCCGGTGCCAGCGGCCGGTGCCCAACGCGGCCGTCGTGCCGCTGCGCAGCGTCGTGACCTGCCGGCTGGTGTTGTTGCGCTGGATCGACCACGCGCCGGTGTCGCCGACCCGCAGGTAGTACGCGTTCAGCGCGCCCTGGTCGCCCGTGTCCTGCGAGCCGGCCCGGCCGAGCAGCTGGACGTACCCGGACTTCTCCAGCAGCACGTCCGCGTTGACCGTGTAGTTGCTCCAGGCCACGTTGCCCAGCAACGCGTACGGATCGGTGGTCTTCTTCCACGGGATCGCCTTCTGCGGCGCCGCCTGGCGCACGCAAGTGCCGGAGCGGCCGGCACCGCAGGTGGCCGTCTCGAAAGCGCCCTCCATGTCCATCAGGTACTTGGCCTCTTTGCCCGCCGCGTACCCGTCGAAGTCGTCGCTGTAGGGCAGATTCAGCGAACCTTGCGAGGGACTGCTCGCGGTGCCCTTGCCCTGCCCGGTGGTGGTCGTGATCGAGTACAGGTAGCCGGGTTGGGCGGTGAAGGAGAACGCTCCCCCGGACGGGGTGATGTCCGTGCTGTGCACGAAGTGGTCCGCAGAATTGTTCGAGTTGAGGTTGGTCGCCCACACGTGCACCTGGCCGGTGGACAGTCCACCGGTGACGTTCAGGTTCAGCGTCTGGGCCGCGGTGGCGTCCATGGTCTCGATGATCGTGCTGTAGTCGGTGGTGTTCGGGGATTTCAGCGAGACGTAGCTGCCGTTGGCGCGGTTCCCGCCCAGGTAGCCGCTGGAGGCGTCGAGGTACTTCCAGCCCGGCGCGGTGAACTGTGTGGTGTGCGCCAGCGCCCAGGCGTCCTTGCCGACCGAGTAGTAGCCCGACCAAGGCTGGTTGGCCAGCATCAGCCCCACCGTCGGCCACGGGACGTTCGGTGTGGTGGCGGCGATGAGGTCCCAGTTGAGGTACGCGGTCATCTTGCCGTCGAGGTAGACGCGGTTGATGCCGCGGCCCAGCGGCTTGGCGCCGTCGTTGTAGTCCTGGGAGCCGTTCTCGCTGGACCACAGCGTCTTGCCCATGCCGGTGACACTGGCCGGGACACTGCACGATGTCTGCGCGCTGAGGTAGCCGCAGGTGTAGTGGGCGCTGAGGACGTCGGTCGCGTTGCGGTAGGCCGTGTTCGTCGAGACGGCGCTCGCGGGTCCCCAGTCCCCCGGCCACGAGTCACCGGAGATGAGCTTGACGGCGCTGTACCCGTTGGCGTTGAGCGCGTTGCGGATCGTGACGGTCCAGTCGGCGCTCCACTGCTTCTCGTTCTGGACGGTCGTGAGGTAGTCGATCGTCAGCCCGTGCTGCTTGGCGCACCCGAGCCAGGAAAGGTAGTAGTCGGTCAGGTCGCCGGAGAAGAACGTGCCGTTGCCGATCCAGCCCGGGGCACCCCACGGCAGGCCCACGAGCTTGATGCCGGGGTTGCGCGCCTTCGCCTGCTCCATGATCCACCACTCGTAGCCGCGGTTGCAGTCGAGATCACCGCGGAAGTGCGCGTGGCTGGGTTCCGCCCCGCTGGTGGAGTTGGTGTCCCCGCCCATCTCCACCTTGAGGATCTGCAGCGCGGCGCCGTAGCCCGGCTTGAACAAGTAGTCGAGGATCTGACCGCGCTGGGGCTCGGGGTAGTCGATCAGCAGGCGGCTGTTGCCCCCACCGCCGCTGACGGCGCCGACGCCGTCGAACGTGCGGCCGGCCGAGCCGCCGTTGATCGTGATCGACGTGGCGGCCTGGGCCGGCGCGGCCCCGGCCACCACGCCGGCGGCCAGGGCGACCGCCGCGACCATCATCGAAAGCCGGGTTCCGGGCATGGCGGTTCTCTCTTCCGACGCAGGGGATCAGACGGCCGTGACGGTCCACTGGTTGTTGGTGCTGCTGTTCGGCGCCCACAGGACCACGGCCGAGCCGGCGGTGGTGGTGCCCGCGCCGTCGAGTGCGGTGCCGGTGCCCCGGTTGACGATCTGGTAGCGCCCGTCGCCGAGCCCGGCCAGCCGCCACTGCTGGCTTTCGCCACCGGTCCAGGCCGACTGCACCGCGTTGACGCCGTTCCCGGTCCGACCACCGCTGTCGGCGACCATGCCGTTGGTGCGGTTGACGATCCGGTGGTACCCGGTCCCCAGGTCGACCAGCTGCCACTGCAGGTTGGCCGAGCCGTCGTAGGACCACTGCTTGAGCACCGAGCCGGCCGCGACATTCCCGCCGCTGTCGAGGACCAGACCGGTGGTGACGTTCGCGATCCGCACCCAGCTCGTGGGCACCGGACCGGACCCCGGGGCCGGGATCCGTCCCGAGAAGGTCAGCTTGACCGCGTACGCCAGGGCGCTGAACGGCGCCGTGGCCGACGGCATCCGGATGTGCAGTCCGGCGCCGTCCTGGGTGCGGTCGGGCAGGTCGGTGTACGAGCCGGCGGCGGACCCGAGCAGCTGCACGGTCTTCAGCGAGCCGAGGTCGATCCGGTTCGAGCCGAGCGTGGTGATGTCCAGCGTGGCGCCCGGCCAGCCCAGGACCGTGGCGTACAGGACGGTTTCGTCCTTGCCGCGGGTGAACCGGAGGTCGCGGTTGGTGCCCTCGCGCGGCGTCGTGAAGGAGCCGCCGCCCATCTGCGTCGGGCCCTCGCCGTAGACCGACCACGCGCGGGTCGCGTAGATCGACTCCCCGAAACGGGTCAGGTGGTCGCCGATGCCGAGCAGGACCGTTCGCTGCCCCGCCGGGATGGTGCCGTCGGCCATCGGCGCGATGTTCAGCAGCATGGTGCCGTTCTTGCTGACGCGGTCGATCAGCGCGTGCAGCATCGCCTTCGTCGAGTAATAGCCGATGCCGGTCGTGTAGCACCAGCTGGAGCTGGAGATGCTGTCGTCGGTCAGCCAGTACGGGTTCTGGATGTCCCCCGGGCCGCCGCGCTCGAAGTCGAAGACCTCGCCCCGGTTGTCGAAGCCGTCCTTGTAGGTCGCGACGACGTCCTTGTTCCACGCGACGGCCTTGTTGTAGTAGTGCGCCAGGAAGTCGAGCCGCCGGGACTCGTCGACGCGGGGCAGGTTGAAGTCCTGCCAGAGCAGGTCCGGCTGGTAACCGTCGACGACCTCGGCCAGCTTGTCGTACCAGAGCTGGTTCTCCGCGGCCGAGCCCAGCTGGCCGTAGAGCTTGCGCAGACTGGCGTCCGACTGTGCCGGCACGTGGTCGTAGTAGCCGGTGAAGTGGTAGGCGTGGTGCAGCGACACCATGAACTTCAGGCCCCGGGCGCGGATCGCGTCGGCGTGCAGCCGCACGAGGTCCAGCCGCGGCCCCTTCGCGACCGAGTTCCATTCGTTGACGGCGCTGTTCCACATGGAGAAGCCGTCGTGGTGCTCGGCGACAGGCCCGGCGAACCTGGCACCGGCGTCGGCGAACAGCTGCGCCCACTCCGCCGGGTCGAAGTTCCCGCCCGCGGACTTGAGCTTCGGCGCGAACTGGACCCGGTTGCCGGCCTTGTCGCGGGCCCCGTTGACGAAGTTGTGGTACGGCCACGCCGACGGGTCGCCGTACACGGCCTTGTGGTGGTTGTTCTCGGGGGACCCGCTGATGTACATGGTGCGCGGGTACCACTCGTTGCCGTACGCCGGGACGCTGAAGACGCCCCAGTGGAAGTAGATGCCGAACTTGGCGTCCTGGAACCACTCCGCCGCGGGCGGGTGCTGGTCGACCGACGACCAGGTGGGCGTGTAGCTGCTCGGACCGGCGGTGGCCCACGCGGCCCCGCCGCGCAGGAGGCCGGCCGTCGCCGCGCCGCTCACGGTGATCAGACCCAGCATGGCGCGGCGGCTGAACTCGGGCATGGCGGGAAGCCTCCTCGGCGCCGAATTGAGTTAGCGCTAACACGATCTGTTTAGGCTCAGCCGACACCGGTGGTCAAGCCCTGCCCGCGCCCGAAAACGAGGAATGCGGCGAACTCCCAGCGTGAACCGTTCGAACGACGTGAAACTTTCATGCGTTGCGACGAATGCTTGTGAGCGTGAACATCGGCGTGCCAGACTGCTCTCCGCCTGGCCTCGGAGCGCGAGCAACGGTGACCACAAATCGAAGGAGCACCCGTGAAAGTCGCTTCCTCGCCTTCGGCGATCGTCAAGCCCCGGCGGACGTTCACCCTCGTCGTCGCGCTGCTGTGCGCTCTCGGGTTGTTCCCGGCCGCGGCCGTGGCGGACAACCCGATCGTCCAAACCAGCTACACCGCCGACCCGGCGCCGCTGGTGTACAACGGCCGCGTCTACCTCTACACCGGCCACGACGAAGACAATTCGACCACCTACACCATGAAGGAATGGCGGGTGTGGTCGTCGGCGGACATGGTGAACTGGACCGACCACGGATCCCCCTTGAACCTCGCGAGCTTCACCTGGGCGAGCGCAAACGCCTGGGCGGGCCAGACCGTCTACCGCAACGGCAAGTTCTACTGGTACGTCCCGATGACGGTCCGGGCGACCGGCTCGATGGCCATCGGCGTCGCCGTGTCGAACAGCCCCACCGGGCCGTTCAGCGACGCGCTCGGGCACCCGCTCGTCGGCAACGGCGAGATCGACCCCACGGTGTTCGTCGACGACGACGGGCAGGCGTACCTGTACTGGGGCAACCCGCACCTGTGGTACGTGAAGCTGAACCCCGACATGATCTCCTACTCCGGCGGGGTGAACCAGATCCCGCTCACCACCGCCGGGTTCGGCACGCGCCCGGGGAACACGAGCCGGCCGACGCTGTTCGAGGAAGGCCCGTGGGTCTACAAGCGCAACGGCTTGTACTACAACGTCTTCGCCGCGAAGTGCTGCTCGGAGTTCATCGGCTACTCGACCGCGACCGGCCCCACCGGGCCGTGGACCTACCGCGGGACGGTCATGCCCACCCAGGGCGCCAGTTTCACCAACCACCCCGGCGTGATCGACTTCGCCGGAAACTCCTACTTCTTCTACCACAACGGCGCTTTGCCGGGCGGCAGCGGCTACACGCGCTCGGTGGCCGTGGAGAAGTTCGCCTACAACTCCGACGGCTCCATCCCCACGATCGGCATGAGCACCACGGGTGCGCCGCAGGTCGGCACGTTGAACCCGTTCACGCGGCAAGAAGCGGAGACGATCGCCTGGGAGTCCGGCGTCGAGACCGAGCCGTCCACCGAAGGTGGGATGAACGTCGGCTACCTCGAGAACGGTGACTGGATCAAGGTCAAGGGCGCCGCTTTCGGGTCCGGCGCCCGGACTTTCACCGCGAGAGTGGCCTCCGCGGCCGCCGGCGGCCGGATCGAGGTCCGGCTGGACGGCACCGGGGGCACCCTGGCCGGCACCTGCACCGTCGGGGGCACCGGCGGCTGGCAGACCTGGACGAGCGTGTCCTGCCCGGTGACCGCGGCCACGGGGACCCACGACCTGTACCTCCGGTTCACCGGCGGCAGCGGCTACCTGTTCAACGTCAACTGGTGGCAGTTCGCGGCCTGACGACTCCTGGAAAGGGGCGACGATGCCCGTTCGAATGCGCCACCTGCTCACCGCCGCGGCCACCGCACTGGCCGTGCTCACCGTGCCGACGGCTGCCGTGGCCGCACCCGGCAGCCCGGCGCTCACCCCGCCGCTGGGCTGGAACAGCTGGAACAGCTTCGGCTGCGGCGTCAGCGAGACCGCGATCCGCCAGGCAGCCGACGCGATGGTCTCGTCCGGGATGAAGGACGCGGGCTACCAGTACGTCGTGGTGGACGACTGCTGGTTCGACCCGCAACGCGACTCCCAAGGCGCTCTGCGCGCCAACGCGTCGAAGTTCCCGAGCGGTATGAAGGCCCTGGGCGACTACATCCACGGCCGTGGCCTGAAGTTCGGCATCTACCAGGTACCGACCGACCGCACCTGCGCCCAGCGCACCGGCACCTACCCCGGTTCCACCGGCAGCGCCGGGCACGAGGTCCAGGACGCCCGCACGTTCGCGTCCTGGGGCGTGGACTACCTCAAGTACGACTGGTGCTCCCCCGCCGGCACGCGCGACGAGCAGGTCGCCCGGTTCACGGTGATGCGCGACGCGGTGCGCGCCACCGGGCGCCCGATCGTCTACAGCATCAACCCCAACAGCTACCACGCCATCACCGGGGACAAGTACGACTGGGGCCAGGTCGCCGACCTCTGGCGCACCACCGAGGACCTGCTGGACATCTGGCAGAACGGGAACACCAACAGCTACCCGATGGGCGTGGGCAACGTCCTCGACGTCACCGCCCCGCTGGCCGCGCAGGCCGGCCCGGGGCACTGGAACGACCCGGACATGCTCGTGGTCGGCCGGCCCGGGCTGTCACTGACCGAATCGCGCGCCCACTTCGCGCTGTGGGCCCTCATGGCCGCGCCGTTGATGGCGGGCAACGACATCCGCACGATGTCGGCCGACATCAGCGCCGTCCTCCGGAACCCGCGCCTGCTGGCGGTCGACCAGGACCGGCTCGGTGCCGGCGGCCGCCGGGTGCGCGACGACGGCGATGTCGAGGTCTTCGCGAAGCCACTGGCGGACGGATCGGTGGCGGTCGGGCTGCTCAACCGCGGCAGCGCCACGACCACCGTGAGCACGACGGCGGCACAGGCCGGGCTCTCCGGCACGGCGTTCACCCTGACCGACCTGTGGACCGGCACGACGTCCGCGACGGCCGGCGCGATCACCGCGAGCGTGCCGGCGCACGGCGCCGCGGCGTACCGGGTGTCCGGTGGTTCGCCGCTGAACGCCACGACGTCACGGCTGCGCGGCGCGGGATCCGGGCGCTGCCTCGACGTCGACAACGCTTCGACGGCCGCCGGCGCGGGCACGCTCATCTGGGACTGCCAGACCGCGGCGAACCAGCTCTGGACCAGCTGGGAGACCGGCGAAGTGCGCGTCTTCGGCGACAAGTGCCTCGACGGCACGACCAGCGGCGCCCGGGTGACGAGCAGGCCGTGCACCGGGCAGGACAACCAGAAGTGGACGCTCGCCCAGGACGGCTCGCTCCGCAACGTCCGTGCCGGGCTCTGCCTGGACGTCGAAGGGGCGAGCACCGCCAACGGGGCCCGCGTGCTCCTCTGGGCCTGTAACGGTCAACCCAACCAGCACTGGGGACGCGCCTGACCGCACGGAGGCCCGGGTCGTCCGAGGACGGCCCGGGCCTCCGTGCGGGTCAGCGGTAACCGGCGGCGACGATGTCGGCCTGCACCGCGCTCTCGGTCGCGTCGGACGGGTACCCGGCGACCATCGCTCCTTCGTAGAACGTCCCGGCACTGAGGTTGGCGCCCCCACCCGGCTTGCAGCAGTCACCGCCGCTGCCCAGCACGATCGCCCCCTGCTTCTTCATCGGGCTGTACCCGCTCGGAAGGGCGCCGTCCCACAACGTCGTCAGGCTGCCGGACTGGGCGTCGCTGCCTTTCATGGCGAACCGCGAAGTCCCGTTGTTCTTCAGCGTCGCCGTGACGAACTTGCTGCCGAACGCCCGCTGGTTCGGGTTCCACGACTGGCTGCCGCCGGGGTACAGCCCCCACTCGAGGTCGGCCTGCACCCACGGGCCGGTGCCGGAACACCCGCCGAACCAGCACTGCTTGCCGAAGTTGATCGCGTCCATGGCCCCGGCGGCGTCGGCCTTGCGGGTCGTTTCGCTGTTGCCGTAGTCGAAGCAGCAGCCGCTGTTGACGTGCGTCCCGCTGGTCACCATGTACATGCCCTCGGGCGCGCTGCCGGTGGGCACGCCGGTCAGGTGGCCGTCCCGCCAGTAGCTGTTGCCGGGGTTGATGTACAGCGAATAAGCCTTCCGGCTGCCGACCGTGAGCGACTCCGTGGTCGCCTTCGCGGGACTGCTCTGGCTGGAGCCCGGAACCGCGCTCGACCCCTGGTACCACAGGTCGTTCCCCCGTCCGGACTGGTCGTAGACCACCGTGATGACGCAGGACGTGCCGCCACAGAAGGAATCCTGGGCCGCGGCGTCGGCGGCACCGCCCGCCGCCACGGCACCGACGTTCCTGGTGGTGTTGTCGGACGCGCGCCGGACCTGGTAGAGATTTCCGGTGTAGGAGCCGTAGAGCGCGCGAACCGTGCTGTGCGCGGCTACGCACGGCGTGCCGCCCGAGGCGTAGAGATCGCACGGGCCCGCGCCGGCCGGTGGCGGGGTTCCGGTGGTCCACCGCTGGTTGCTCTGCCCGTGGCACGTCCACAGGACGACCGCGGTGCCGTTGGCCGTGCCGGCCCCGGTCACGTCCAGGCACAGCCCCGATTGGACCCCGGTGACCGTCCCGTCGGAGTTCTGCCGCCACTGCTGGTTCGCCCCGCCGGTGCAGGACCAGATGATCACCGCCGTGCCGGGGGTCGTCCGGTTGCCGTAGGCGTCGACGCACCGCGTCCCGCTCATCGTCCGCAGCTCCCCGGTGGAGCCGAACTCGAAGGCCTGGCTCGCCTGACCGGTGCAGTCCCGGATCTCCAGCGCCGTTCCCGCCGTGTCGACGCCGCCCGTCACGTTCAAGCACCGCCCCGACGCCGCGCTCGTGAGAGACGTCGACGCCGCGGACGCCGGTGGCGCGCCGGTCAGCGCGGCCGCCAGCACCCCGGCCAGGACCAGGACGGCCCGGACCGGTTTGACTCGAGTGGTCACGAATCCTCCTTCGAGCGCTGCGAATCCCTCCGCAGACCCATTGTTAGCGCTAACACCGAACTGAGGACACAGTTCGCTTCACCCCGTAGCCCGCAGGACGAGCTTGGTGTCCAGCACGGCGCACCGGGGCGCGGCCGAGCCGCCGAGCATCGCGAGCAGCTCACCCGTCATCCGGGCACCCATCTCTTCGATCGGCTGGCGCACGGTGGTGAGCGGCGGGTCCGTCCGGCGGCCGATCGGCAGGTCGTCGAACCCGATGACGGCCACGTCCCCGGGTACCCGCCGGCCCGCGCGGTGCAGGGCCCGCATCGCGCCGACCGCCATCATGTCGGAGGCGGCGAAGATGGCGTCGACGTGCGGGCGGCGGTCCAGCAGGCGGGCGGTGGCGTGCTCGCCGGAGGCCTGGCCGAAGTCCCCGAACACCACCAGGCCGCGGTCGGCGTGGCCGGCGCCCACCACCGCCTGCCGGTAGCCGAGCAGCCGGTCCACGCCGGCGGTCATGTCCTGGGGGCCGGCGATGGTCGCCACCGTGCGCCGGCCCGCGTCGATGAGACGCTGCGTGGCCCGCCGCGCACCACCCCGGTTGTCCACGTCGACGTACGACGAGCGGCCCCCTTCGCGGACCGGGCGGCCGCCGAACACCACCGGGATGCCGAGCCAGTCCAGGTCCAGCGGCCGGCGGCCGTGCATGCCGACGACGAGCGCACCGTCGACGTGACCGCCGTCGAGGTACCGCACCACCGGGGCCTGGTAGTTCTCCGTCGCGGGCACGGTGAGCAGGACGAGCTGCAGGCCCGCCTCGGTGAGCTCCTTCCCGGCACCGGCGGAAATGCGGGCGAAATAGGGATCGGCGAACAGCCGCAGCACCTCCTCGCACACGACCAGCGCGACCGATCCCGTGCGCCCCGCCGTCGCCCGCGCGGCTCTCTGCCGGGCGTAGCCGAGAGCCGACATCGCCGACTCCACCTGCTTGCGCGTTTTCGGCCGGACCCGCGGAAAGCCGTTGAGCACGCGGGACGCGGTGGCGGTCGACACCCCGGCCGCCCGCGCGACGTCGGCCAGGGTCGGACGGAGCTGGGGCACCTCGACGGACGACACGTTCGCTCTCCCAAGACGTCTTTGTCTCTGCAGGGCTCACCAGAGGGTACCGCCGGGTAGCCGGCGCCTCAGGCGCGTTGGACGCCGAACCGCTGGTTGGCTCCGCCGGTGGCCGTCCACTGGGAGATTCGCGCGCCGTCGGCGGTCGAGGCCCCCCACACGTCCATCGTCAGGCCGCTCAGGCGGTTGACCAGGCCGACGACACCGCCGCCCTGGTCGACCACGCGCCACTGCTGGGCGGTGGCGCCGGAATCCGGCTGCTGGCTGATGTCCGCGCCGGTGGCCGAACCGGCGACCTGGAGCACGAGGCCGCTGTGGCGGGCCCGGACGCGGTAGTAGCCCTCGCCGGAGTCGAGGAAGTCGAACCGCTGGTTCGCCCGCCGGTGGCCGTCCACTGCTGCAGCAGGGCGCCGGCCGCGGTGGAGGCGCCGCTGATGTCCAGGAGCTTGCCGCTGTGCCCGGCCGCCAGGGTGTAGTCCACCCCGACCTGCACCGGTGCCCCGGCCGGCGGGGTCGACGAATCGAACTGCGTCAGGAACTTCCACACCTCGCCCGATGTCCAGGTCTGCCAGCCGCTGCAGGTGCACCCGTCGCGCGGGCCGGGGTCGTGGCCCCCGTCGAACGCGGCCCAGACCACCGGGTACCCGGCCCGGCAGCCGGAGTAGGCGGTGACGATGTGGGTGTGGCTGCCGCTCGAGGGCTCCGGCGGGTTCTGCGGGGTGCACCCGTTGTTCCGGACGAACTGGTCGCGCAGCGAACGTCCGGACGCGATGGGCAGGACGTTGTCCCCGATGCCGTGCATACCGATGTACGCGACCGGTTGGGTGCCGCCGCTGCATCCGCTGAGGTTCGCCCCGGAGTAGACGGCGACCGCGCGGAAGACCGTCGGCCGCGCGCAGGCGAGCGCGTAGCTCATGGCGCCGCCGTAGCTGAACCCGCCCGCGAAGACCTGCGAGGTGTCGACGCACAGCGCCGCCTCGAGCTGCCTCAGCAGGTCGTCGACGAAGGTGACGTCCTGGCCGCCGGGGTTGGCCCAGCCGTTGCCGTTGCCCTGGGGCGCCACGAAGATCGTGTTGTTGCCCGCACTGTCCGCCAGCCGACGGAGGCCGTAGTAGGACCAGTTGTAGCCGTCGGTCCCGCCCGAGTCGACGTCGTTGGCCGTGCCGCCGCGCCAGTGCAGCCCGACGAACAGCCGGTACGGGTGGCTGTTGTCGTAGCCGGCCGGGATCCGCAGGATGTAGCTGCGGTTCTGGCCGCCGCTGGAGATCGTGTGGTTGCCGCTCGCCAGGCCGGGCGCGGTCCCGCAGCCCGCGGTCCCGGCCGCCGGCAGAACACCGGGAACTGCTTGTGCGGTGCCGGTTCCGGCCATCGCGAGCAGCGCCCCGACGGCCACGGACACCAGCAAACCTCTAAACCTCACCATCATGCGGCTCCCTCCGGTCTGCGAACATCGTCGTTCTCCAGGGTTCCGGGTCGGTTCCCTTGCTGGGTAATGGCGTGCGTGCAGGTCCCGAGCCGCACGGCGGTGCCGTTCGCGGTCGAGCCCGCGGCGAGCTCCAGGCAGAGTCCCGACTGTGTCGCGGTGATCGAGCCGTCGGAGCCGATCCGCCCCTTCTGGTTGGTCCGCCGTGGCAGTCCCGGATCTGGGTTCGCGTGCCGCCGCCGATGGCATACGCGATCATCCCCACCTGCGGCAGAGTGTGGCCGGTACCCGCGATCGTGATGCCTTCGACGGGTGCCTGGGTGCCGGTGCCGCCGTAGCGGTTCCGGGTCCAGGACGACTGCGGGTGGTCGGTGGCGGACGGCGTCCGGCTCACCCCGCGCAGGGCGGTCCACTGCTTGATCTCCTCGCCGTAGTTCGGGTACGCCAGGGTGGTGTCCTGATTCCCTTGCCACAGCTGCATTCGCGGGTAGGTGCCGGAGTAGCCCGGGTACATGGCGTGAGCCTGATCGGCCCACTGCTGAGCCGACTTGACGACGTTCCCGCCCGCGCGGCCGGTCTGGCCACCGGTGACTTTGTTCACGCTAACAGTCGCCTCCTGGTCAGGATGGAGCCGTGCCGGACCGAGTGGCCTTGGAGTACACCAGGAGTGTCGTCACAGGTACTCCCACTGAGGAACGGAAGGAGCACGCGGGGATGCGCGCTCCGAAATCGCTCGGCTACCGAACGGGCTGGAGCCAAGATAGAAGCGGTCGGCGGCAAAGGTCAATGCGCGGTGAAACTTACTCACCCGCAACGGATCGCGGCCGCCGCTCGATCATCACGGTCCACAAAGGACCGTGCACCGGAATGAGCACAGGAGTGCGTACCCGAAGCCGGACCCCGGGTACGCACTCCTGTGCTCACTGGCTGAAGAGCCGCCGTTGAATCTCCCGCCGGTAGTCCTCCAAGGTGTTGTCGAGGTGGATGGCGGCCGCCCGGGCCGCCTCGTCCGGGTCGCCGTCACGGATCGCCCGGTAGAGGGCGGCGTGCTCGTCGACCGCGGCCGAAGCGTGGCCGCCGACCGCGCCGGACATCCCGATGATGTTCGTCTGGCGTTGCAGGCGGCGGGCTTCCCGCACGGCCGCGACGAGGAACTGGTTGTGGGACGCGGTCGCGATGCCGACGTGGAAGTCGTCGTCGCCGCGGTCGAACAGCGCGCTCTGCCCGGTCAGGTGACCGTGCCGGCAGGTCTCGGCGGCGGCCTCGATCGCACGCAGCTCGACCGGGGTCGCGTTCGTCGCCGCCAGCCGGCCGGCGGCGGTCTCCTGGACTCGGCGGAACTCGAAGAGCTGGTAGACGTGGTCGAGGTCGGTGGGCAGGAAGAAGCCGCCCCACCGGGAAGCGCCGAGCATGCCCTCGTCGTCGGACACATACAGCCCACGTCCCTTGTGCGCTCGCACCCGGCCGATCGCCGAGAGGATCTTGACGGCCTCCCGCACCACGGTCCGGCTGGTTCCCATCCGCGCCGCCAGCTCGACCTCGGTCGGCATCCGGTCGCCGGGCTTCAGTTCCCGCTCGGCGATCAGGTGCAGGATCTGCTCGGCCACCACTTCGTAGCCGGGCCGGTACGGGGCAGGCGGTGCGGTTTCCTCATTGCGAGTCACCCGATGAGTATTACTCAGCGGGCGACGGCCAGTGACTGTACCTCGCGACCCGCCCGCCCGGTCAACACCGGCGAAGCACGGATGAAACTTACATGCGTTGCCCCAGGTGAAAATATCGAACACCGGCGATGCGCCGGCTCGTTCCTTGACGCCGGGCGCACCATGATCTCCCATGAGTCGGACACATCCGTCCTTGGTTCGCCTGGTCCACTGTGGACTGCCGGGCGCCCGCGATCACCGCGCGGGCGAAGGGATGCCGCGCCGGGGGCCAACCCGCAGTCGGCCTTCGGCTGAACGATCGAGGAGAACCATGAGAATCCGGCTCGTCGTGGCCACCACGGCCCTGTTCCTGAGCGCGTTGCTCCCGGGCACGCCGGCCGCCGCCGAGTCGAACGGCGGGGTCCGCGTCATGCCGCTGGGCGACTCCATCACCGAAGGCACGCAGGTGCCCGGCGGGTACCGGATCGGGCTGTGGCAGCGCCTGAACGCGGGCGGCTACCGGGTCGACTTCACCGGCTCGCAGTACAACGGCCCGGCCGCCCTCGGCGACCACGACCACGAGGGCCACCCGGGCTGGCGCATCGACCAGATCGACGCGAACATCGTCACCTGGCTGCGCGCCACCACCTCGCACACGGTCCTGCTGCACATCGGCACCAACGACGTCCTGCAGAACTACGACGTCGGCCGCGCGCCCGCCCGGTTGTCCGGGCTGATCGACCACATCACCGCGACGGCACCGGACGCCGAGGTCTTCGTCGCGACGATCATCCCGCTCGCCGATTCCGGGCAGGAGTCCGCCGTCCGCACGTTCAACTCCGCCATCCCGGGCATCGTGGCGAACAACCAGAACGCCGGAAAGCACGTGCACCTGGTCGACATGCACGCCGCGCTGACCGCCGCCGACCTGATCGACGGCGTCCACCCCACGGCCGCCGGGTACGACAAGATGGCCGCCACCTGGTTCGGCGCGCTGCGGTCCGTTCCCGGGAGCATCGGCACGCCGGGGACGTCCGCGGCCCGGCAGATCGTCGGCGCGCAGTCGGGCCGCTGCGCCGACGCCGCGAGCGCGGCCAACGGCACCCAGGTACGGCTGCAGGACTGCGGCGGGCAGACCGGCCAGGCGTGGACTCCGGCCGGTCAGACGCTGACCGTCGGCGGGACCAAGTGCCTCGACGCCTCCGGCCACGGCACGGCCAACGGCACCCCGGTGATCGTCTGGGACTGCCACGGCCAGGCCAACCAGCAGTGGACCGTCAACGCGAACGGCACGATCACCGGCGTCCAGTCGAACCTCTGCCTCGACGCGTACGGGCAGGGCACCGCCAACGGCACCCAGCTGATCCTGTGGACCTGCGGCGGGCAGGCGAACCAGCAGTGGACGCTGCGCTGAGCGACCGGGTCGACAGCGCTGGAGCCGGCGAACTCTCGAGCCCGGGCTCGAGAGTTCCGGAGTGAGGCGACAGTCACGAACCGCAGTTCGCCGGATCGCCTCCGGGGTGCCGGGTGGGTACCTGCAGGGCGGTGCCTGGCCTGACCTGGCGCACGTCACCGCTGCCGCTACCGACCCGGACCGGGAGCGGCGGGCCGGCACGAAGATGCAGTTTTGTGGTCTGCCGGCCGACGGACAGGTCGAACGTGCGGCCGTGCCACTTGATCCCGGTGATGTCGACGCCCGGCAGTTGCGGCGGCAGGAAGGGGTCGACGGTGACCGCGTCGGTTCCCCAGCGCAGCCCGGTGAACCCGTAGAGGAACTCCTGCAGGTAGCCGCCCTGGCCGGTGGTGAAGTCGAACGCCCCACCGGTGCGGGTCTCGTACCACTGGTCGAACGGCGCGGCCAGGTACGGGTCCGCACTGGTGCGCAGGGAGGTGTAGACGGCGCAGCCGGGCGACCCGAGGGCGGCACCGGCGATGGCGTCGATCGCGCCCGTCATGGACGGGCCGTTCGGGTCGGTGCGCTCCTGGTAGTAGTCGAGGTCGTGCTGGGCGAGCTCGGGCGACATCGGCACCGCCCACGGGTACTGCAGCAGCGTGACGTCGGCCTGCTTGACGGTCTGCCCGGCGTACCCGTCGAACTCGGGGTGGATGTTCGCGCCCGCGTCCACCGGGATCTTCAGGCCGTCGGCGACCTTGCCCCAGGCGGGATCGGGGGTCCGGCCGACGATGCCGGCAGCGCGGATCGCGATGCGCAGCGAGGCCTGCGCCCCGGCGTTGGTGGTCACGCTGTTGTCGACGTTGTCGTGGTACTCGTCGGCGCCCTTGACGTCGTTGACGGCGTACCCGCCGGCCGGGTCGGGCACGGCGCGCGTGGCCCAGTAGTCGGCGATGCCCCGCAGCACGGGCCAGGCCTTGTCCCGCAGCCACGCCTTGTCGCCGCTCGCTTCGTAGTACTGCCACTGCGCCAGGGCGATGTCGGAGTTGATGTGGATTTCCTGCTTGCCGTCGGGCGACCAGTCCGGAGTCGTTTCCTTGCCGGTCAGCGCGCTCTGCCACGGGAACTTCGCGCCCTTGATCGGGTGGTCCGGAGTGGACAGTGCCGCGGCGGCGGCCTGGGCCGCCGGCAGGCGCTGCTGCCGGTAGGTGTTCGCGTCGGCGGCGATGTCGGGGTACTGGGCGAGCAGCGCCGGGTACATCCACGTCTCCATGTCCCAGAACACGTGCCCGCTGTAGCCGTCCGAGGACAACCCGCCCGGGCTGGCGCTCCAGACGACCCCGGCGCGCACGCTCGCGAGCAGGTAGAACATCGACGCGTGGACCTGCGCGGACATGGTGGCGTCGCCGGGCACCGAGATGCTCGACTGCCACAGGCGCGACCAGGCGTCGTCGTTGCGTGCCAACGCACGCCGGTAGCCGTCTGCGGCGGCACGAGCCGCGGTCTTCGCGGCGGCCTGCCGCGGGGTCGCGGCCGCGAGCGCACGGTCGGTGTCGACGCTGGAGGCGACGCCCACGTACTTGGTGACGCGCACCGGCACCCCGGCGCGGACCGGGAAGTCCGCGCGCTGGCCGGCGCCGCCGTCGCCCGGGTCGGCGATCGCCCGGGTGGGCACCGCCTTCTCATCGACGCGCAGCACGGAGTTCACCCCGGCGGTGACCAGGTTCCCGTCGGTCACGACGGTCTGCGACAGCGTCGCGGTCCGGCCGTCCACCCGCGAATCCGTCGTCGAGGCGTGGTCCAGACCGCGGCCGTCGAACTCGTCGACGACCGTGGCCGTTCCGCTCCAGTGCGGGACGGCCCGCACGCTCACCGTGCCCAGGTGGCCGTCCGCGCGGTTGGCGTTGACCTCGTAGGTGAAGCCGGTCGTGTCGCCCGCGGGCGAGGTCCAGTCGAACGCCGTGGTCAGCACCCCGGTGCGCAAGTCCATCGACTGCCGGTAGTTCGTGGTGGTGCCGACCGTCGCGGGCGCGATCTGCGTCGGCGCCTGCGCGCCGTCCGGGTACAGCGCGAGGTAGTCGACGTTCACCCGCGCCGTGTCTCCGTCGGTGACTTCGACCTCGAGCGTGTTGGCGCCGGCGTTCAGGGTCACCGGCACGGTCACCACCGCCCAGTCGTCCCAGCTGGCCAAGCTGGGCACGGACAGCTGCTGCAGCGTGCCGTTCACGCCGATGTGGACGGTCTGCGGGCTCCCACTGCCGTTGCCGTACCGCACGGCCAGCGTCGCCGGACCGGCCGGCGCGTCCCGGATCGGGATGACGTCGCTGCCGCCGACCGTCGGGGCGTTGTCGGTGTTCAGTCCGGCCAGGTAAGCACCGACGGTGGAACCGGGGTGGGAGCTCTCGACGAACGCGCCCCCGGAGATCTTCCCGTACGCGGTGGGACACAGCTGTCCGAATCCGCAGGACCACTCCCCCAGCCCGTAGACGTCACTGCCGCGGCCGAACCCGAGCGTGGTCCAGGTCGGCAGACCGGCCCGCTCCTCCTGCCCGGCCGAGGGAGCGCCGTAGAAGCCGGCGAGCTGGGACTGGGTGACGATGGGCTTGCTGCTGTACCCGTGCCCCTCCGCCGGTACCCGTGCGGCGAGGTAGCCGTTGCCGACGAACGTCGGGGAATAGTTCTTCGACGTGTCGGTCGTGCTCAGCACCCACCCGTCGTCACCGGTGTGCCCCGGCGCGGGTGCGGCCGAGGCCGGCGCCGTCACCACGCCCAGGAGCAGGCAGCCGACCGTCAGCGCGAAACCCGCCCGGCTCCTTGCCGACTCGCGGCGCGTGACACCCTGCCTCGCTCTGCCGGCCTCGCCGTGCTTCTTCATCGAAACGGCACCTCTTCGTGGCAGGACCCGCGGCGGCCCACACCACGGTCGACATATGTTGCGGGTGACAACATATATGCCGGACCAGGGCCGGTAAAGACGACGGACGCCGACCTTCAGGCGCCGGCGCCGCCGTCGACCGGCAGGATCGCGCCCGTCACGAACGACGCGCGGTCGGACAGCAACCACGCCGCCGCCTCGGCGACCTCGTGCGGCTCGGCCATCCGGCCCAGCGGGGTCGACGAGTTGATCCGCGCCACGACGCCGGGCGTCGCGGCCTCCCACGCGTCGATCATCTCCGTCGCGGTGCCGCCGGGGGTGATGCCGTTGACGCGGACCCCGTCCGGCGCCCAGGACACGGCCGCGGTCTCGGTGAGGCTGTTGAGCGCGCGCTTCATCGCGCCGTACGCGGGCAGCGCGGGGTTCGCGCGGCGGCTGCCGATGCTGGAGGTGTTGACGATCGCGCCGCCGCCGGTGCGGCGCATGAGCGCGGCCTCGGCGTTCATGGCGGTCCAGTGCGCGCGGAAGTTCACGGCGAACTGCTCGTCCACGTCCTCGTCGTCGGTGGTGTCGAGCGGGCCGGGCCGGCGCTGGATGGCCGCGCCGTTGTTGAAGGCGCCGTCCAGCCTGCCGTGCAGTTCCTCGACGCGGGCGACCGCCGCGCGCACGCTCGCCCGGTCCGCGAGGTCCATGGCGACGGCGTGGGCGGTACCGCCTTCGCCGCGGATCTCGGTGACGATCCGGTCGAGGGCGTCGGTGCCGCGGGAGGCCAGCACGACGGCGGCGCCTTCGCGGGCGAAGAGCCGGGCCGCGGCCGCGCCGATCCCGCGGGAGGCACCGGTGATGAAGATGACCTTGCCCGTGAGCAGGCCGAGAGCAGTGGAAGTGGTGTTCATGACTCCAGTCTCGGAGCGGTCGCCGACCGCAGACAGGCACAGGGTGTACCAGGGTGCGCCGTCGTTCGGCGCGCATACTCGGGGTATGGACAAGCGCGAGCTCGGCACGTTCCTCCGCAGCCGCCGTGAACGGCTCCGGCCGCAGGACGTCGGGTTGCCGCCGGGTCCGCGCCGCCGGACGCCCGGGCTGCGCCGCGAGGAGGTCGCGGTCCTCGCGCACATCTCCACGGAGTACTACATCCGCCTCGAACAGGGCCGGGCGCCGCGGCCGTCGGGTGAGGTCCTCGCCGGGATCGCGGCCGCGTTGCGGCTCACCGACGCCGAATCCGACCACCTGCACGTCCTCGCGGGCACCGCGCCCAGCCGCACCGGGCTGCATCGGCGTGACGTCCGGCCGAGCATCCTCACGCTCCTCGAGCGGCTGCCGCAGACCGCCGGGTTCGTGACGTCGGCGCTGTTCGAGGTGCTGGCGTGGAACGACCTCGCGGCCGCGCTGATGGAGGACTTCGGCGAGCTGTCCCCGCGGGAGCGCAACCTCGCCCGCCGCGCGTTCCTGCACCCGGCGAACACGCTGTACGGGGTTTCCGACGCCGCCGAGTTCCGGCACCACGTCGTGATGGAGCTGCGGGCCACGCTCGCCCGTTACCCGGCGGACCCGGCGGTGACCGGCCTCGTCGAGGAGCTTCGCGACGGCAGCCCCGAGTTCGCCCGGCTCTGGGAGCGGCGCGACGTGCAGGCCGCGCACATGCTCACGAAGACCTTCCACCACCCGGTCGTCGGGGACGTCACCGTCGACTGCGACGCGCTCGCGCTCACCGACCGCGATCAGCACCTCGTGCTCTACACCGCGGCGGCGGGCTCCCGCGACGCCGAAGCACTGGCGCTGCTGAACGTGCTGGGCACGGAGAGCATCACCGCTCCCTCCGCGTAGCGCGGACACGGTCCAGCAGCTCGGTGGTCGCCTCCCACAGGCGCCGCTCCCGGTCGCGGTCGTGAGCGACCGGCCGCACCTCCGTCAGCTTGGTCTTCACCACGAACGCGCCGTCGCGCAGGTGTGCCCACTTCTCGTCGAGGGCCATCGCGGCCAGCAGCGGCCCCGAGCGCCGCGGCGTCGACACACCCGGAATCCGGCCCAAGGCGCGGCTGAGCGCCTGGAACGCCGCGGGAGCCCCGCGGCCCAGCGCGGTGCCGGGCATCCAGCCCGGTTCGAACACCGACACACCGATCCCGGCGCCGGCCCGTCGCTGCAGCTCGTGGGCGTAGTAGAGGATCGCCAGCTTGGCGTTGGAGTACGCGACGCCGGAGGCGGTCATCCCCGGCACCTGCTCACCGGCGGCCGGGCGCGCCAGCGAGACGGGATCGGCCCACTCGGCCTCGGCCACGTGCAGCAGCTTGCGCCAGAAGTTGGCGTGGTAGGTGTTCGAGCCGATCAGCACCACCCGCGCCGGAGCGGTGAACGAGCCGAGCAGGTCTCCGATCAGCTGGGCGTGCGCCAGGTAGTTGACGGCGAAGGTCAGCTCGTAGCCGTCCGGCGAGGCCTGCCGGGTGTCGACCGACATGGTGCCGGCGTTGGCGACCAGCGCTCGCAGCGGCCGGACGACGCCGTCGGCGACCAGGCCGCGCGCGGTGGCCGCGGCGGCCCGGACATCGGCCAGCATCGCCAAGTCGCAGCCGATCTCGTGGACGCGCGCGCCGAGGGCACGGGCCTCCTCGGCGATCGCGGTCAGGTCGCGGCCGGCGCGGCCGACGAGCAGCAGGTCGGGTCGCTGCCCCTCGGGGCGGCCGGCCATGGCCAGCACGGCGTGGCGGCCCAGGTTGCGGGTCGGTCCGGTGATCAACACGGTTCCGGTTTCGGTCATGGCCCCAGCCTGCGGGAACGGCCAGGCGTCAGACAGGCGTCCGGTTTTCGTAGGACTGCCAGGGCCAGGACAACCAGTGCGGACCCGGGCAGACTGGACGGCGTGGAAGCGTGGGAATTCGGGCGGACAGTCCGCCGCTGGCGCGACCGGGTGACACCCGAGACCGTCGGCGTGCCGGTGGGCCGCCGACGCCGGGCCGAGGGGTTGCGCCGCGAAGAGCTGGCCGCGCTCGCCGGCATCTCGGCCGACTACCTGACCCGCCTCGAGCAGGGCCGCGCGACCGCGCCGTCGGCTCAAGTGGTGGAGTCGCTGGCGCGCGCACTGCGCCTGTCCGACGCCGAACGAGACCTGCTCTACCGGCTGGCCGGGCACGCCGCACCGGGCCCGGACGTCGTGTCGTCGCGGGTCCCGCCGAGCGTGCAACGGCTGCTCGACCGGCTCTCGCACACCCCGGTGGTCGTCTACGACGCCGGCTGGACACTCGTGCTGGCGAACGCGCCCTACGACGCGCTCATGGGCGACACGACCACCTGGCGCGGCCTGGACCGCAACGCCGTCTGGCGCAACGTCGCCCGCCTGCCCTCCCGGGTCGTGCACACCGCGGACGAGCAGGCCGAGCACGAGGCCCGGCTCGTGGCCGACCTGCGCCTGACTGCGTCGCGCTACCCGGCCGACCGCGCGCTGCGGCGCTTGATCGCCGACCTGACCGCCGGCAGCCCGCGCTTCGCCGAGCTCTGGGACGCCGAGGCACCGCCACCCCTGGCCGACCCGTCCCGGCGCAAGACCATCGACCACCCGGCGGTCGGCCCGATCACCCTGGACTGCGACACGCTGCTCGTCACGCTGGACGACCTGCGCATCACCGTTTACACCGCCGAGCCCGGCACCGAAGACGCGGACCGCCTGGACCTCGCCGTCGTCCTGGGCACTCAGGCGCTGCAGCTCTGAGCACGCACGTTCGGACGAGCGGCCGGCGTCGAGGTCACGTGGCCCGGTAGCTGCCGGGCGTCCGGCCCATGGTGCGGGTGAACGTCTCGACGAACGCGCTCGGCGTGGCCCAGCCGCAGCGGTGCGCGGTCTGGGTGACACTGGCGCCCTCCGCGAGCTGGATCATCGCGTGGAACACGCGGGTCGTGGTGCGCCACTGCGGATAGGTGGTGCCGAACTCCAGGCGGAACAGCCGGGACAGCGTGCGCTCGCTGGTGCCGGTGTGGTGGGCGAGCCACGCCGTCGTGCGGGGCCGGCTGAGGTCGTCGGTGACGAGCCGGCAAGCGTGGGCCAGCCGGGGGTCGCTTGCCTCGGGCAGGGTCAGCGGCCGATCGTGGGCGCGGCGGAGCCGGTCGCGGAGCACGGCGTGGAGCCGGGCGGCCTCGGCGGTGCCGAGACCGGGTTCGGTGGCGGCGATGAGCAGTTCGCGCAGCAGGGCGCTGACGGCGATGACCGTGGGCGCGGTGCCGTCCAACGGCGCGTCGTCGGTGCGGAACATGAGGGTGAGGACGTCGGAGTCGCCGTAGACGCGGTGCTCGTGCCAGGTGCCGGCGGGCATCCAGACGGCGCGGTCGGCGCAGGCGACCCACGTGCCGTGGTCGGTGTGGACCGCGAGCACGCCCCGGTTGACGTACACCAGCTGGTGTTCGTCGTGGCGGTGCCGTTCGATGACGTGCCCGGCCGCGTGCTGGTGGCGGTTTTCTGACACAAGTCGACAGATTATCGGAAGTACGGCTCCGGTGGTTGCTGCGATCGTGACCCCATGACGACCAGTTCGCCGAAGAACCGCCTGCGCCGGATCGCGATGGACACCCGGCCGCTGGCGAATCCGGTGTTCCGCCGGACCTTCTTCGGTCAGGGCGCCGCCGTGGTCGGGACGATGGTGACCGAAGTCGCCGTGCCGGTGCAGGTCTACGACCTCTCGCACTCGTCGTTCGACGTCGGTCTCGCCGGGCTGGCCGGGCTCGTCCCGATCCTCGTGTTCGGGCTCTACGGCGGCGCGGTCGCCGACGCCGTGGACCGGCGGCGCCTGTATCTGGCCTCGTCGGCGCTCACCTGGACGGTCACGCTCGCGTTGCTCGCCCAGGCGGTGGCCGGACTCGGGTCGGTGCCGGTGATCCTCGCGCTCGTCGCCGTCCAGTCCGGCGGCTTCGCCGTGTCGTCCGCCGTCCGCGGCGCCATCACCCCGGCCCTCGTCCCGCCCGGCCTGGTGCCCGCGGCCAACTCGCTCACCTACACCGCCTCGACGGTCGGACAGGTACTGGGTCCCCTCATCGCAGGTGTCCTATTAGGACTCCCGAACGGCTTCTGCTACGCCTACGGCGCCGACGCGGTGCTGTTCACCGCCGCGCTCTACGCCACCTTCCGGCTCCCGCCCTTGCCGGCGGCGGACCCCATCGGCCGCCCCGGGTTGCGCTCGGTCCTCGACGGCTTGCGTTTCCTCGCCGGCCGTCAGGTCCTGCTGATGTCGTTCCTCGTCGACATCGCCGCGATGGTGCTGGCGATGCCGACCGCCCTGTTCCCCGAGGCCGCCGAGACGCGGTGGCACGGCGGAGTCGGCCTGCTGTACTCCTCGATCGCGATCGGTTCGGTCCTCGCCGGGGTGTCCAGCGGCTGGATCGGGCGGGTGCGGCGCCAAGGCGTCGCCCTCACCGCGGCGGTGGCGATCTGGGCGGGCGCCGTCGCGTTGGCCGGGCTCGCCCCGAGCCTGTGGCTCGCGGTCGCGCTGCTCGTCGTCGCGGGCGCGGCCGACCTCGTCAGCGCGGTGTACCGGCAGACGATCCTGCAGACGGCCGTCCCCGATCGGATGCGCGGCCGGCTGCAGGGTGTGTATACGGTCGTCGTCACCGGCGGTCCCCGCCTCGGCGACCTCCGCGCCGGGATCATGGCCTCGGCGTTGCCGCTCTCGGTGGCTTGGTCGGCGCCCGCGCTGACGTGCGTGGTGCTCGTCCTGGCCGGCGCCGTCCTGGTGCGGTCGTTCTGGCGCTACACGCCTCCTGATTCACCCGGCACCTGAAGGGGCCTACGGCCTCCGGCGGAAAGACTCGATCAGCTGCCGGGTCGATGAATCCGTGACTCTCGACCGCGAACGCCACCGTATTCGTTGTCCCGGCGGGTTTGTCGGCGATCCGGCGTGGACGTGGTTGTGGGAGGCCCACCGGGCTTTCGGGCACCGGTCAGGACCCTGAGTCCGGCGCGGCAGCTCCTAGTACTTTCGGCCGATGCCCGCACGGCGAAAACCCTCCGAAAGACGTGGGCCATTCCGGGGTTCTCGTCCCGGTGCCGGTTCCACCGCCAATCACCGCCCTAGTGTGGCGGTGCTTCGTGATCTTGAACCGGAACAGAAGAGGGGAACCATTTTGCCCAGCCGGACCAGATTCCTCGGCAAAACGCTCGCGGCAGCGGGCACCGTGGCGGCGCTCGCGCTCGCCACGGCCGTTCCTGCCGCCGCGGCCGCACCATCCACCGTCGAGCAGGACGTCGCGCAGCTGTACCAGGACGTCGTCGACCTCTACAACGGCCTGCCCGCGAGCGCGCTGCGCGGCGTCGACCGGCTCATCGAGTCACCGATCCCGCGGATCGGCCCCCGGAGCCAGGCCGCGCAGGACCCGATTCCGGGCTGCACCGAGGGTTCGCTGCTGACTTACGCGAACAACCTCGCGGCACAGCTCACCCCGCTGGAGAACCAGGCGTTCAACGCGCTGTCGGGGCTCAGCCAGCTCTACGTCCAGGGCGTCGCGTCCGACAAGACCCCGCAGGTCTTCGGCACCGACGGTCAGTACACCTCGCGCGCCACCGACACGATCGACAAGCTGCGCGGCTTCTGGGACATCGAGAGCTGGAACGTCCAGCTCGTCGCCTGGAAGGGCACCGATCTCGGCAGTCAGGCGAAGATGGCGCAGACCTTCAGCCTCGGCCTCGCGCCGGCGAAGGTGAAGGACGCCGCCGCGCTCGCCACCAAGGTGCTCTACGAAGTGCCGGCACTGCAGGGTGGCCGCCACCCGCTGCTCACCCTGAACGCGTTCTCCGCCCCCGCCGACAGCCTCGGCGGCAAGCGCGTGGCGCTCGGTGACGGCCTGCTCGACACGGTCAACTTCCTCGGGTTCGACGACGTCTCGGTGGAGTCCGTGGTCGGCCACGAGTACGGCCACCAGGTCGACTTCGCCCACGAGAACTACCCGCGCAACGAGTCCTCCGAGATGGGTCCCGACGCCTACGGCGGCTACTTCGTCGCGCACGCCAAGGGTTTCGGGTGGAACGCTCGCACCCAGCAGGAGGTCACCTACCTGGACGCCTCCATCGGTGACTGCTACCACAGCCACGGAACGCCCGACCAGCGCAAGGCCGCCGGCGCCTGGGGCGAGAAGCAGGCGACGAGCCAGGGCAACCCGAACCGGATCGTCCCGTCCGCCACGATGATCGACAAGTTCCAGAAGGAATACCCGAAGCTGATGCCGCCGGTCACGGTGGCCGCGGCTCGCGGTTGAGATCCGGTTCCCGTCAGCGGGCCGCCTCCCCCGAAACAGAGGGAGACGGCCCGCTTCCCCGGCCGGTGTCAGGGCTTCTCGAAGTGCTGGTAGTCGATCGGGGTGTCCCAGGATCCACCCCAGGTCCAGCTGCGGGAGGTGAACGCCTGCTCGGTGGCGTCGCCCGCATGGATCATGCCGGGCGTGCCGAGCGTGCGGTCGACGTAGGGCGCGCCGTTGGGCGGGTAAACCGCGCCGCTGCCGGAGATGTAGGGGTTCTGCACGGTGTTGACGTCGATGGCGCGCCCGTAGGAGTGGTTGGACCACGCGGTTCCGCCGGTGATCGCCCGGCAGTTGAACGCCGAGGTGTTGTTCGCCGCCATCGACGCGTCGTCGTCGGAGTCGTACTTCTCCACGGTTTCCATCCGCTCGATGGGGAACCGGCCGAAGTACAGGTCGGCGAAGATGTGCGCGACCTCGGTGGCGCGATCGGCGTTGACGACCAGCTCGCCCCGGTGCACCGCACCGTCGAAGCCGCGGAAGTTCAGGCTCACCAGCCGCAGCTGATCGGGACCGACCGGGCAGCCCTCGTGCCAGCTGGAACCGAGCCGCTCCGCGGTGACCGGCTTGATGACGGCGACGTACGGCGCGAGGCCGCTGCCCGCCGGCGCGGCGAGTTCCACGGTCTGAGCCGTGGCCGCCGGCGCCGGCGTAGTACCCATGAGAACCGCGGACAGGGTGAACGTGACAAGGGCAAGAACTCTTGTTCTCAGTTTCATTTAAGAAACACGCGTTCTTTCGGTTTTCTGCCGCAACAGAGTGGGACTCGTCGCAGTCGGACAAAGGGCGCGACCGTTGCGGTTCAGTGGCACCGCGCGATCACGTTTCTCGACGAAAGGCGCCCGCCGATGAGGACAGCCGGCATGGGTGGTCCCAGCAGCCGGTACTTCAGCTCAGCGCAGGCGGCTTGGCCCGCGGCGGTGTCCACCAGCTCCACAGGACGTGTCGACGACAGCCGTCATTCTTCCCCCATGCGGTCTTCCGCTTTCCAGAAAAGTGAACCCCGAATACCGACGGTTTCCGTCGTCATCCCCCAGCCGGGTTGAACACTCCCGTGAGACAGACCGTGCCAGCGGTGCCCGGACAGCGTCAATCGCCCGAAAAACGTTTCGCCCCCAGCCGAAATGTCCGATTGCGGACCTGAACCGGCAACCTCGGTGACGTCGCGCCGCGACTTGCGAAGATGCGCCTCGCCGGACGCCGCTCGCCGAACAAACGCCCCGAGGGCAGCCCTCGACGTCAGGCGACCAGGAGGCCGACCGCGGTGGCGAAGCGGGCGCGGTACGCCTCGCGGGTCTCCACCTGGTGCTTCAGCCCGACCGACGCGCTGATCAGGGTCTGCGCCACACCGATGGCGGACGCTCGTCCCGACGCCGCGGCGATCGCGGCCGTGACGAGTTCTTCGAAGCGTTTCGGGGCGGTCTCGACGATCGCGCCGAGCAGGTCCGGATTCTGCTCGATGACGCTCGGGACGTCCCTGCCCAGCGGTCCGACGTAGCGGCCGGCCCACTGGTCGAACGCGTCGACGAGGCGTTCGCGCACCGGTCGGCCGGTGTCGGCGAGGATCCGTTCGGCGGCGGCGAGGTCGTTCTCCAGCGCGCGCGTGACCGCGGCCCGGAACAGCACTTCCTTGGAATCGAACAGGAAGTACAGGCCCGGCCGGGAAATGCGGGCCGCGCGCGCCACCTCTTCCATGGACGTCTTCCGATAGCCGTGGCGGGCGAACGTGAGCAGGGCCGACTCGAGCACCGCGGCACGACGGCCCGGATCGGCGACCTTCGGCGGTGCGGCCATGCGATCACCGTACGCGTTACTCTCAAACTATACAACTTCTGTTCATTCTGTATAGTCGCGCCATGACCGCACAGCAGCTCATCACCACTCCGTTCTCCGCCTCCTCGACCGCGGACGAGGTGCTGGCGGGCGTCGATCTCGCCGGGGTGCGGGCGATCGTGACCGGGGCGTCTTCCGGCATCGGCGCCGAGACGGCGCGGGCGCTGGCCGCCTCCGGCGCCGAGGTGACCCTCGCGGTCCGGAACACCGCCGCCGGCGAGGCCGTCGCGGCCACCATCGCCGGCGCAGGCGCGGCGCACCGCCCCCGCGTCTGCCCCCTCGACCTGGCCGACCCGGCGTCCGTCCGGCGTTTCACCGAAGCCTGGGAAGGTCCGCTGCACCTGCTCGTCGGCAACGCCGGGCTCGTCACCGGCGGACCGGCCCCCACGCCGCAGGGGTGGGAGCTGCAGTTCGCGACGAACCACCTCGGCCACTTCGTCCTGGCCACCGGGCTGCACGACGCGCTGGCCCGCGGCGGAGCCGATCGTGGCGAGGCGCGCATCGTCTCGGTCAGCTCCACCGCGCACATGCGCACCGGCGTCGATTTCGACGACCTGCACTTCGAACGCCGGGCCTACGACCCCCAGCTCGCGTACGCGCAGTCGAAGACGGCGAACTCGCTGTTCGCGGTCGAAGCGACCCGCCGCTGGGCGGCCGACGGCATCTTCGCCAACGCCGTGAACCCCGGCGGCGTCGCGACCGGGCTGCAGCGGAACTTTTCCCAGGCGCAGAAGGATTCCCTCGCCGCGGCCGAAGCCGCCGGCATCTTCGCCTACAAGACCATCGAGCAGGGCGCCGCGACGAGCATCGTCGCGGCCGTCGCACCGCAGTTCGCGCGGACCGGCGGCCATTACCTCGACGACGGGCAGGAGGCCTACACCGTGCCCGACGACGCCGATCTCGCCGATCACCCGCACGGCGTGAAGGAGTGGGCGCTCGACCCCGCCAAGGCCGAGCGCCTCTGGACGGTCTCGGTGGCCTTGACCCGCGGCTGACCGCGAACCGGCGGCCGGCCGCGGCGGACCCGGCACCACCGCGTTCCAGGTCCGTTGACAGCGCGGCAGCGAACGCGCGACACCAGCCGCGCTCGAAACGGGAGAGCTCCGCGATCACCGCCGGACGAGGTACCACCCGGCACGGTCGAAGCCGTCGATCCGCCCGCCGCGTGCGGCAAGGCCGGTGAGCGCCTCACGCACCGCGACCCGCCAGCGCCGGGCCAGTGCCGGGTCGGTCGCGCGGAGCTTCTCGATGTCCGGAGGCACGGCGACGAGCGAGGTCCTGCCGTCGAGCGCGCCGGTCAGCGGACCGCCGTCGCCGGCGGTGCTGAGGGCCACGACGGCGCCCGCCGCGATCTCCTTCTCCGCGGCCGCACCGGCGCGGTCACCGGCGCTCGCGAGGACCACCCCGGGGTCGCGCAGCCGCCACCGCACCAGGAGCCGGTCGGAGTCCTCGTCACCGTTGATGGCGTCGGACATCGGCCCGTAGAAGTCCGGGAGGTACTCCTCCACGCGCGCGGTCAGCTTGGCCAGGTTGAAGTAGGCGTTGCGGGCGACCAGCGGGTCGAAGGTCCAGGCGATCTCGGAGACGCCCCGCCGCAGCGTCCACGCCCGCTGGTGCAGCTTGAGCGCGAACCCGACCTTCCGCCCGGCGGCCTCCGGGGAGACGCCGGCGATGTGGCTGTGCAGAGCCCGGTCCGCCGGGTCGTGGAAGAACCCCACGCAAGCTCCCACCAGGCGGCCGTCATCGAAGGCCCCGGCGACGTAGTTGCCGGCTTTGGTGAACGCGCGCAACAGCTCGATGGTCATCGGCGGGTTCGCCGGCCGTCCCCAGATGGTGGCCAGCAGGCTGACCACCTGGGTCAGCTGCCGGATGTCGGCGAGTTCGCGCACCACGACACCGGAGACCCGGGCCGCCGCCTCCGCGGCCCGCCCCGCGGCGTCCGCCACCGGATCCGCGGTCGCTCTGATGTCGGTCACCGCTGTCCTGCTCCCGGCTTCGCCGGATGCCTGCGACTGCCCGGCACGGCGGCGAGCAGCGCGCGCGTGTAGTCGTGAGCGGGTTCGGTGAGCACACGCGCGGTGGGGCCCTGCTCCACGATCCGGCCGCTTCGCATGACCGCGACGTGCGAAGCGACGTAGCGCACCACGGCGAGGTTGTGCGAGATGAACAGCATCGACAGACCGAGTTCGCGTTGCAGTTCGCGGACGAGGTTCAGCACGGTGCCCTGGACGGAGACGTCGAGGGCGGAGGTGATCTCGTCGGCGATGATCACGCGGGGACGCGCGGCCAGCGCGCGGGCCAGCGCGACCCGCTGCCGCTGACCGCCGGACAGCCGGGACGGCACGGCGCCGGCGCAGACCGGGTCGAGGTGCACCAGTTCGAGGAGCCGCGCGGCTTCGGCTCGCCGCTCGGCGCGCGAACTGCCCGGGGGCATGGCCTCGGCCACGCTGTCGCCCACCGTCATCCGCGGGTCGAGCGAGGAGTACGGGTCCTGGAAGACCATCTGCAGCGGACGCGGCCGGCCCCGGGTCGGGACCGGCGCGCCGGCGAGCGTGATCCGCCCGCACGTCAGCGGGGCGAGGCCGACGGCGGCCCTGGCGAGCGTCGACTTGCCGGACCCGGACTCGCCGACGAGCCCGACCACCGCGCCCGCCGGCACGGTCAGGCTGACCCCGTCCACGGCGGTCGTGCGGCCGTAGCGGATCGTGACGTCTTCGAAGCTCAGCTCGCTCACGGTGACTCCACCAGCTCGTCGGGACTGACATCGGCCGGCAGCGGTTCTCCCGCGTGCCAGCAGGCGACCCGGTGGCGGCCCGGGGCCGCCGTGTCGTCCGACAGCGGCGGGTCCTCGGCCCGGCAGCGGGCGTCGGCCAGCGGGCACCGGTCGGCGTAGGCGCAGCCGGCCGGTACGTCGGCCGGCGCGACCGGACGGCCCGGGATGGTCGCGAGCGGCTCGGCCGGATCGGTGGTCATGTCCGGTACGGCGGCCACCAGCGCCCGGGTGTAGGGGTGGCGGGCGGCCGTGGTCAGCTCGGCGGCCGGCAGGTCCTCCACGATCCGCCCGGCGTACATCACCAGCACCCGGTCACAGACCTCACCGACCACGGTGACGTCGTGGCTGATCAGGATCAGGGCCACGTCGTCCGCCGCGCGGATCGCGGCGAGCAGGTCGAGCACCTGCTGCTGCACGGTGACGTCGAGCGCGGTGGTCGGCTCGTCGGCGACGATCAGCGCCGGCGTCCCCATCAGCCCCATGCCGATCATCGCCCGCTGACGCATGCCACCGGAGAACTCGTGCGGGTACTGCCGGACGCGGGAGTCCGCGTCCGGGATGCGGACCGCGGCGAGCCGGTCCACGGCGCGGGCGAGCGCCTCGCGGCGGTTCAGGCCCTGGTGGTGGGTGGCCACCTCGGCCAGCTGCCCGCCGATCCGCCGGGTCGGGTTGAACGCGGTCATCGGGTCCTGGAAGACCATGGCGAGCGAGGTGCCGAGCATCCGCCGCTGCACCGCCGAGTCCGGGGCCAGCAGGTCGTCCCCGAGCAGTTCCAGCCGGGACGCGTCGACCCGGGCGTGGTCGCCGAGCAGCCGCGTGATCGCCAGCGCGGTCAGGGACTTGCCGGACCCCGACTCCCCGACGATCCCGACCGCTTCGCCCCGGCCCACCTGGAAGGACACCCCGCGGACCGGCCGCACCGGGCCGGCGGGCCCGGGGAAGGCGACCTCGAGATCCCGGACTTCGAGCACCGCTTGGTAGGAGTTCATCCGCGGTTCCGCGGCGGCCGGCTCGGACTGGCGCGCCGCGCCGGGGCGCAGGCGGGGCAGCGCGCGCACGCCGAGCCCCACCGAAACACCCAGCCCCTTGGCGACCGACTCGCCGAAGAGGTTGAACGCCAGGCCCGCCAGGAGCACCGCGGCGCCGGGGACCAGCGCCGCGGCCGCGTTCACGTACAGGGCACTGGTTCCCTCGTTGAGCAGCCGGCCCCAGTCGTAGGCGGGCGCCTGGACACCGAGCCCGATGAACGACAGCCCGGCGAACGCCAGCAACGCGCTGCCCGCGCCGATGGTGGCGTTGACGACGAGTGGTTCGGCGATGTTCGGCAGGACGTGGCGGAGCAGGACGCGGAGCCGGCCGACCCCCAGGGTCCGCGCGGCCGCGACGTAGTCCCGCGCCGCGACGCCGGCCACCAGGGTCTGCGTCAGCCGCGCGAACGCCGGGGCTCCGGCCAGCCCGATGGCCAGCACCGCCCCGGTCGCGCCGGCGCCGAACACGACCGCGAAGAACAGTGCCAGCAACAGCCCCGGGAACGCGACCGCGATGTTGACCGCCGCCGACACCCACCGCGCGGGACGCCTGCCGAGCACGAACGGCGCGGAGCCGAGCACCAGGCCGGCGGCCACGGAGATGACGATCGCGAGCAGCGCCAGCGCGATCGACAGCCGGGACGCGACGAGCACCCGCAGCAGGATGTCCCGGCCGAGGTTGTCCGTCCCCGCCCAGTGCTGTTCCGACGGCTGGGCCAGGATGTTGTCGGTGTCGACGGCGTCGGCGCCGGCTCCCCAGAGCAGCGGCCCGAGGCAGGCCAGGGCGAGGATCGCGACCACGAGCACCGTCGCGGTGAGCCCCAGCGGTGTGCGGACGACCCGTGTCCAGCGTCCGTGCATCGCTCAGTCCTCCCGGATCTTCGAACGCGGATCGAGCAGGGCGAGTGCCACGTCGACGACGAGGTTGGTGAGCAGCACGCCGAGCCCGTAGAGGAGGACGATCGCCTGCACCACCGGGTAGTCCTTGACGAGGATGGACTGCACGATGGTGCTGCCGAGCCCCGGCCAGGCGAAGACGTTCTCGACGAGCACCGTGCCGGCGACCATCGCACTCAGCAGCAGCCCGCCCAGGGTCAAGGCCGCGGTGACGGCGTTCGGGAGGGCGTGTCCCAGGTAGATCGTGCGGGCGGGCAGCCGCTTGGCCCGGGCGGTGCGCACGAAGTCCGCTTCGAGCACGCCCACCATCTCCACCCGGACGATGCGCGAGAGGATCGCCGCCGGGCCGATCGCCAAGGAGACCACCGGGAGCACGTAGGCCGCCGCGGTGTCGTTGCCGGCCACCGGAAGCCAGCCGAGCCGGATCCCGAAGACGTAGACCAGCGCGACCCCGATCAGGAAGTCCGGAACCGTCGCCAGGACGATGCTCGACGTCGTGAAGACCAGCTCGGTGCGGCGGCCGTGGCCGCGCCGGGTCAGCACGCCCATCGTCACCCCCAGCGGGACCGCCACCACCACCGCCGCCAGGAACGCCAGCACGGCAAGGGAAAGCGTGGCGGGCAGACGCTGGGCGACGACGTCGGAAACGGGGAGCTGCGAAGACAGCGACGTACCGAGATCGCCGGTGACCAACCCCTTCAGGTAGTGGAAGTACTGGACGAAGAACGGATCGTCCAGTCCCAGTGCGTGCCGGCGGGCCGCGACCAGGTCCGCCGGCGCGGTCGGGCCGAGCGCCGCGCGGACCGGGTCGCCGGGGATGAGGTGGATCATGGCGAAGGAGGCGGTCACCAGTACCCAGAGCGAGACCAGCAGGCGCCCCAGGCGCCGCCCGGCGAACCGCACCCACGGGTGCGACCAGGGTCGCGGCCGGCCGGGATCCGCTTGCGGCGGCGCGGGAGCGATCGACGTCACGGTCATGTCTGCCGCCCTCCGCTACTTCGCCAGCATGCGGATGCTCGTCGGGACCAGCTGTCCGGGCGTCTGGAACTCCGCGGCCTTGCCGAACGTCCGCACGACCTTGCTCGCGAACGGCACCAGGGCGGCCCTGGCGATCAGCCCGGACTCCGCGGCGAGCCAGTCCCGGCACCCGGTCGCACCGGGGATCGCCATCGCCGACTTGACGGCCTTGTCGTAGTCCGGGTCGGCGATCGCGGCGAAGTTGTTCCCCTGCGGCGAAGCCGGCCCCGAGAGGAACGGCACGAGCTGGTCCGGCGAGCTGACGTTGAGCGAAACCCAGACGACGTCCCAGTTCCCCGACCCGAAGATGGTGCTGGTCAGCGTCGTCTCGTCCTGGCTGTGCGCGGTGGCTTCGACGCCGATCGCCTTCCACTGCTTCACCGCGAGCTCGGCGGCGGCGTCACCTCCGCTGCCGTTGTTGTTCTGGTAGAGGAAAGTCAGGGTCAACGGCTTGCCGTCCTTGGCGCGCTTGCCGTCCGGCCCGGCCGTCCAGCCTGCCTGGTCGAGGAGGGCGGCCGCCGCCTGGGGGTTGCTCGCCGGCAGCGCGCGGGAGACGGAGTCACCGGGACAGGCGACCGGTTCGTTCGCGGCCAGCGTCGCCACCGGGCCGCCCTGGCCCGAGGTGAGCACCTTCTGCACCTGGGGCAGGTCGAGGGCCTGCGTCAGCGCCATCCGGACCTTCGGGTCGGCCGTGATCCGGCCGGTACCGTGGTTGTACCACTGCTCCCCCACGTTCGCCGGGGTCTTGGCCGTGAACAGGCCCGCCTTCTCGAGCCGGTCCGCGTCCGGACCGGCGATCTGCGCGCCGCTCAGGCCGCCGGAGAGCAGCAGGTTCGCCGCGGTCGTCTCGTTCGGGACCACCTTGAAGACGACCGTCTTCGGCAGCCCCTTGGTCGCCGTGGTGGCGCCGTTCGGCCCCCACGTGTAGCCGTCGCGGATCGCGTACGTGTAGTGGTCGCCCGGCGCCGCCTCGACCAGCTTGTAGGGACCGGAACCGGCGGTGGACTTCTTCAGCGCGTCGCGGTTCGCCGCGCCGGCGGGACAGACGATCGGGAGACCGGACAGTCCATTGAGGACGAAGGGAGCCGGCTGGGTGAGGGTGAGCGTGACGACGCGGGTCGCGTTGTCGCCCTTCGCCGTGGTGCCGCCGGGAAGGAAAGCGCCGAGGAACGGGCTCTTGTTCTTGGGGTCGCCGACGAAGTTGAGGTTGTCGGCGACGTCCTTGGCGGTGAGCGCGGCACCGTCGGAACAAGTGATGCCCTCGGCCAGCGTGAGGGTGACCGTGGTGCCTTGCACCTGCCAGGTCTTGGCCAGTTCGGACTGGATCTCGCCGGTCCTGCCGTCGACGCTGACCAGTGGGTCGTAGGCGAACTGGGTGATCGCGTACAGCGCACTGCCCGCGCCCATCTGCGGGTCGAGGCTGCCCGGGTCCGAGGTGATCCCGAGCGTGAAGGTGCCGCCGTCGACGACCGCGGCACCTTCGCTGCTGTTCGAGGCGCTCCCGCACGCGGTGAGCGCGGCCCCGGCCAAGCCGAGACACAGGGCGTACGTGCCCGCAGTGGTCAGTTTCATGGCAGTTCCGTTTCCGTACTGGGGTCGTGCGGGGAGGGTCAGGCGCCGGCGCGGCGGACGGCGCGGCCGAGGTGCAGGTACAGGGCGCGCCCGGTGCCGTCGTCGCCGAGGAACGCGTGGGGCATGTGCATCCCGCGATCGGCTTCGACCGGGATCAGCATGTCGTCGCGGTAGTGCACGAGCTCGGTCCGCTCGACCTGCCCGCCCATCTCGATCAAGGCACCCTTGGGGACCTGCTCGATCCAGATGCGCCCGTCGTCGTCCTGGCTGACGGTGAGGTCGAAGACCTGGGCCGAGTAGGTGCCGACGTAACGCTGCGCGTCGATCTGCGACGGCTGCGCGGGCGGCGCGGGCAGGGCCGACAGGCCGACGTCGGCGAGCTCGGCCAGGACGTGGCCCACGACGTCGCGGTAGAGCGGGAAGACGTCGCCGCCGTTGGTGAGCAACGCGACGGCGAGCCCCGCTTCGGGGATCATTCGCAGGAAGGCGGCCTGCCCGATCGTGTTGCCGTCGTGCCCGATGATCGTGCCCGCCGGGGTGTCGAACCGTTCGAAACCCAGCCCCCACGACGAGCCCATGAGGCCCAGCTCGGGCAGGACGACCTGCCGGTCGTGCATCCGCGCGGCGGTTCCGGGGGCGAGGACCTGCGTGCCGTCGGCCGCGCGGCCGTCGTCGAGGTGCATGCGGGCGAACGCGAGCAGGTCCCGCGGCCGCATCGAGAGCATCGAACCGGCCGGCGCGTTCGACCGCGCCATCGCCCACATCGGCGCCGGGACGTACCCGGCGCCCGGCTCCGGCTCGATGTGGCCGACCGCGGCCCGGAACAGGATCGCCTCGGCGGCGCCGGTCGCCGTGTGGGTGAGCCCCAGCGGCGCGATGAGGTGCTCACGCAGGCACACGTCGTACGGCTTTCCGCGCAGTACCTCGACGAGCCGGCCGAGCACGCAGTACCCGGCGTTGTTGTAGGAGAACTGCTCGCCGGGCGGGAACAGCTGCGGCACGTCGTGCAGGGTCGCGATGTACTTTTCGAGGCAGTCGTCGCCCACGCCGGTGTCGGTGAAGATGTCCCCTTCGAACCCGGCGGTGTGGTCGAGCAGCTGCCGGACGGTGATCCGCGCCGCCGCCGCTTCGTCGCCGATGCGGAACTCCGGCAGGTAGGTGCGGACCGGCTGCTCGAGGTCGACCGTGCCCTCGTCGGCCAGCTGCAGGACCAGCGTGCTGGTCCAGAGCTTGGTCACCGACCCGATCTGGAAGACCGAGTCCGCGGTCGCCTCGACCCCGGTGGTCTTGCTGAGCAGACCGGCGGCGCCGTCCGCCACCCGGTCGTGGTGCAGCACGGCCCACGCCGCACCCGGAACGTCGTACTTCTCCAGGAGCGGCGGCAGCCGCTCGTCAAGCCAAGCGTGAACGTCGTCGAGGTTGCCCATGGCCGACGATGCTAGGAACAGCGCGGCCGGGAAAGTTCGTCGTCGGCGACAAGTCGCTGCCCCTCCATTGGTCGCCTCCGACGACCGGCGGCGAGCGGTATGCCCTCCGCTGCCCGTCGACGACCTTCATGCCGCCGGTGTCACCCCGGACGCCCGCCGCCCGCCACGGCTACGCGCGGTAATCCCAATCCAGCTCCCAGCACTGGAGGTGGTGGTACCCCAGGATGGCCACCGCGGCGCACCCGTCGGGGGACAGCTCGACCGCGATGACGTCCTGGTCGCACTCGATCTCGGTGACCAGGTCGCCACTCGGCAGGTGCCACAGCCGGAGCAGCCGAGGCGACGCCGTGAGCAGGAGATCGCCGTCCGCGCTGAGCGCCAGGGACTCCACCCGGTCGTCGGCCACCTTCGCCACGGCCTCGGCCGATCCCGCGACGGACAGCACGATCTCGCCGGTGTTGTCGAAGCCGAGCCGGGTGCCGGCGAGGACCCGGCCGTCGGCGCTCGCGACGACGGCTGTCCCACCGGCGTAGACGCGCGCCTCGCGCACGGTCGTGAAGTGCTCGGCGTCCAGCACCCGGACGCGCCCGTCGTCCTTCACCAGCACGGCGACCGCCCCCGACAGCACCAGCCGCTCGTCGGCGCGCACCGACCACCCGTGCAGCGGGCGGCCCGTCAGCCGGTTGCGCAGGATGCCGAGACCGTCCCGGCGCACGAACTCGAACGCCGGGTTCCCGTCCTTCAGCACGGGGTTCCCGGCCTCGTCCCGCACGACGACGCCGACGCGGCGAACCGTCCTGAGGTCCCACAGCACTTCGGCGCCGTCCGAGTCCACCGCGAGCACGTGGCGGTCGTCCGCGCAGGCCGTCGCGTGCTCGAAGTCCAGCTCGTGCCGCTCCGGCGCGGCCGCCACGTCACCGGTGCGGAGATCCATGACCCGGACACCCCGGCCGAAGAAGTCCGCGAAGGCGTAGCGCACGTCCCGGGTGAGGGCCGTCCGGCCGTGCAGGACGGCGTCGAAGCGGCGGGTGGGCCACACGCCCGCGAGGGCGGTCCGCTCGCTGACCGCGCCCACCCGCCGCCACAGCGTCCGGAGCTCCGGATGCCGACGGTAGGCGGGCATCGCACGGAGGATGTCCAGTTGCCGCCGGGCGTCGGCGAGCCGGCCGGTGTCGAGGAATTCCGCGGCCAGGCCGAGGTTTTCCGCGGCGATCAGCGCGTCCCCGGCCATCCGGTCGGTCGGCTGCGGACGGGCGTAGCTCCACGGCGCGGCGGGTCCCGGCTCGGGCAGGTGGACGACGGCGGTGGTGTGGACGGTCCGCGGGGTGCGGCTGCCGAGCAGGACCAGCACCGTGCGGCCGCCGGCGTCCGCGGCGACGACCATCGTGTCGCGTGCCGACACGGTCGTGGTGAACGTGCACCGGCCTTCGTCGAGCCGCCAGCTCTGGAGCAGGAGATCGAAGGTGTTCACGGCGGTGCGGCCGTCGTCGCTGACCGCCAGCCAGCTGAAACCCTTGTTCCACAACAGGGCGCTGCCGATGACCGTCACCTCGGCGGTCGTCAGGTCCACCCGCACCACTTTGTCGTCGTGGGTGGCCGAAAGCGCGTACTCGGCGGTGGGGCTGATCGCGCAGTTGTGCCGCAGGCCGCCGATCCGCCACAGCTCCTCACCGGTGCCCGCCGCCAGAACCCGCAGCGTCCAGTCGAAGCCGTCGAACACGACCAGCCGCTCGTTGCCGGCGGTGACCGCGATCGCCCAGCCCCGGCCGTACTGGGAGTCCGCCGACCCGGCGCGGATCAGCTCGACGGCGGCACCCAGCACCCGCACGGATCCGTCGCCGCCGACGGTGGCCACCACGGTCCCGTCGGGGCTGACCGCGACGGCTTCCACCGTGCCCGGCAGCTCCACGACCCGGGTGCACTCCCCCGTCGTGGTGTCCCAGACCCGCACCTGCCCGCTCTCGTCGGCGGAAGCCAGCACCCGGCCGTCGGCGCTCAGCGACATCGACCGGAGGCGGTTTTCGTGGCCGGCCAAGCTGTACCGCACCCGCTCGTCCGGCAGGGACCAGACTTCGGCCTCCCGGCCTCGGAACGTCACCGCGGCGACCCGGCCGTCGGCGCTCAGCGCGATCGGGTGCGCCCGGTCGACGTAGACCGTGCTGGGCCGCTCGGTGACCTTCCGGTCCGGCAGGGCGCGGGCGGTGGCGGTGTCCGGGCCGTCGGGCAGGTCGTCGAGCAGGCGCAGCGCCGACTCCTTGTCCCCGCGCTCGATGTGCACCGCGGCGAGCAGGTGGTCGGCGGTCCGGTCGCCGTCGTGGCTCAGCCGCACCGCGTCCAGCTCGGCGAGCAGCTGCCGGTCGGTCCGCGCCCCGGCCCGCCACCGGCGCAACCCGAGGTTGTAGGTCGCGTGCGGGTGGTGCGGGTCCGCGCGCAGCGCCTCCTCCCAGAGCTCGTCCGCCTGCTCGGCGTGCCCGAGGTCCAGCAGGGACAGCGCGCGGTTGGACAGCGCGTCGGCGAGCAACGGGGCTTCGTCCGGCCGCTGCCGCGGGTACGGCTCGAACACCGCGGCCCGGTAGAGCTCCGCCAGTTCGTCGGCGAGTTCGCCGAACCCCGTGGGACGGGCCGCGGGGTCCTCGGCGAAGCAGCGCCGCAGCAGGTCGGCGACCCCTGGCGGCACCGGCGGGAGGACCGGGTCGACGGGATCGGCCTCGAGGAACCGCGCGAAGACGCCCGCCGCCGCGTGCCCGAACATCGCCGGCGGCCCGCCCGCGAACATCTCGAACACGCTCACCGCCCACGACCAGACGTCGGTCGCCGGGCCGAGCACCTCGCCCCTGGCCTGCTCGGGCGAGCAATACTCCACGGTCAGGCCTTCGCCGCCGGTGACGTTGGCCAGTCCGAAGTCCGTGACCTTCGCCGCGCCGCCGGTGTCGAGCATGACGTTGGCGGGCTTGACGTCCTGGTGGATGACCCCGCGCTCGTGCGCGTGCCCGAGGCCCCACGCGGTCTGGATCGCCAGGTCGAGGATCCGGCGCACCGCCGGGCGGTGGCCGTCGCCGTAGAGCGCGCGATCGCGGACGGCCTCGGCGAGGCTGCCGCCGCCGGCCCATTCGGCGAACACCCGGGGCGTGCCGTCGACGCGGCGGACGTAGGCGCAGCTCACCACGTGCGGGTGCGCGCCGAGGCCCACCCAGGTCTCCGCCTCGGCCTCGAACCGCTCCGCGTCGGCCGGGGACGCAACCAGCTCCTGGCGCGGGGTCTTGACCGCCAGTTCCATCCCCCATTGGCGGTGCCACACGCGGTACACCAGGCCCATGCCGCCGGTCGTGACGACGTCACGGACCTCGTACACCCCGAGCACCACGTCCCCCGGGGACCACATCTAGTCCACCTGCGCCACGTAGAGCGGGGTGCCGAGCACGACGTTCACGCCATCGGCCGTGGGGCTGGACCCGCTCAGCAGCCGCTTGGCGACGAACTCGAGGTTCTGGTCCGGCCCCGGCATGGCCTCGTTGGCCCGCTGCACGGCGGCCAGCGCACTCTTGTGCGCGCCGTCGTCCTCGTGCTTGATCGCTTCGGTCAGTGCGCCGATCTCCGGATCGCTGCGCAGCCCGGCGAGCAGCGACGGCATCATCGACCGCGGCACCCCGGTCGCGGGTCCGCCGCCGAGGACGTGGTGCGAGGACCCGCCGAGTCCGACGACGGTCCACTCGGTGGCCCCGCCGAAGTACGCGAGCGTCGGCTCGGCGGGGAACGGTCCCCAGCTCATCGGCAGCAGTCCCCAGAAGAACTGGCCGGGTTCGTCGACCGTGCCGAGGTCGCCGTGCTCTTCCAGGTAGCGGACCACTCGCTGCAGCTTCGCCGTGCGCTCACCGCCCGCGGGCGCCTCCGTGGCCTGCTTGCCCCCGAAGAGCTTCAGGTTCACGCTGACCTCGGTGGTGCGCTTGCGCGTGAAGCCCGGATCCATCTGCGCGAGCAGCATGTCGACCTTGCTGTCACTGACGTACAGGTAGTACTGGAACGACAACGTGCTCCCCATCCCCCGACGACGCTGGCCGGATCATAGCGACCGAAGACCCGGTACGTCCCCGGTGTCACCTGCGGCCGGGCTGTAACCGTTGCGAGATCAACGACGACTCACCACAGCCTGGCCTGTGGCGACCGGTCACGGCCGCGTCCACCGATCCGAGGAGAGGCTTCCATGTCGGACCTGGCCTACGCACCCGCGGTGGACGCGGGCTCGGTACGCGAGCTGACCATCGGTTCCCTCCTCCGCGACGCCGCCGAGCGAGCCCCCTCCGCGCCCGCGCTGGTCGAAGGCGTTCCCGACCCGCGGGCGCGACGCCGCTGGACGTACTCGGACCTGTTGGCGGAAGCCGAACAAACGGCTCGGGCGCTGCTCGGCCGGTTCCAGCCGGGCGAGCGGGTGGCGGTGTGGGCCAACAACATTCCCGAGTGGGTGGTGCTGGAGATGGGGGCCGCACTCGCCGGTACGACCCTGGTCACGGTGAATCCCGCCCTGCGTGAAGAGGAGGTCCGGCACGTCCTGAGCCAGTCGCGGGCGGCCGGGATCTTCCTGGTGCCGGAGTACCGCGGCAACCCGATGGCGGAGACGCTCGCCCGGGTGCGTCCCGGCCTCCCGCACCTGCGGGAGGCGGTGCTGTTCGAGGACTGGCAGGCGTTTCGCGAGTCCGGCTCCCCCACCGAGGCGCTCCCGGAGGTGAGCCCGGACGACCCGGCGCAGATCCAATACACCTCCGGCACCACCGGCACCCCCAAAGGCGCGGTCCTGCACCACCGCGGCATCACCAACAACGCGTGGTTGTCCTACGCGCGGACACTGGAGATGCGGGCCGGCGAAGCTTTCGTCAACCCGATGCCGCTCTTCCACACCGCCGGCTGCGTGCTGGCCACCCTGGCGCCGATCGCGTCGCTGGGCACCCAGGTCCTGCTGCCGTGGTTCGACCCCGGGCTGCAGCTCGAGCTGATCGAAGCCGAACGGGGCGTGGTGTTCGGCGGTGTCCCCACCATGCTGCTGGCCTTGCTGAGCCACCCGCGGTTCGCCGCGACCGACCTCTCATCGGTGCGCTACGCCCTCGCCGGCGGCGCGACGGTCCCGCCCGAGCTGGTCCGGCGCGTCGAGTCCGCGGTCGGTGTGCCGATGAGCATCATCTACGCGCAGACCGAGGCCTCACCCGGAATCACCATGACCCGGCTCGACGACAGTCCCGAAACCCGGGCGGAAACGCTCGGAAGGCCGTTGCCCGGCTGCGCGGTCAAGATCACCGATCCCGCCACCGGCGACGTGCGTGCCCGCGGCGAGATCGGCGAAGTGTGCACCCGCGGCTACCACGTGATGAGCGGCTACTTCGACCGGCCCGACCAGACGGCCGAGGCCATCGACCCGGCGGGCTGGCTGCACACCGGTGACCTCGCCACCATGGACGACCACGGATACCTCCGCATCGAGGGCCGGGTCAAGGAAATGATCATCCGCGGCGGCGAGAACATCTACCCCCGGGAGATCGAAAACGTCCTGCTCGACCATCCGGTCGTGCACGAGGTCGCGGTCGTCGGGGTCCCCGACCCGGTGTGGGGAGAACAGGTCGCGGCCTTCATCCGGCTCGTGCCGGGCGAAACCGTCGGTGAAGCGGAACTCTTCGCCCACGTGCGCGAGAACCTCGCGCCGCACAAGACACCCCGGATCTGGCGTTTCGTCACCGAATTCCCGATGACCGGTTCCGGGAAGATCCGGAAGCACGTTCTCCGCGAGCAATCCGGGCTGTAGACCGGCAACCGAGTGCTAACTGCCGTGCTCTCCGGCGAGTGCCCGGTACACCGGCCGGAGCAGCTCGGCGACGTCTTCGCCGGCCACCGTGATCGCGAACGGCGGGGCGTGGTCCAGCAGCGCGTCGAAGGACGTTCGCGGTCCCTGCAACGGCGCCGCGCCGGCCAGGCCCGGGGCCGGACCGCAGTCGAAGAAGGTGTCCATGACTTCGGTCAGGGCCGGGGACGTGTCGTCAGGATCGAGCGGCTCGGCGGAGATGAGCCGGTTCTTCAGCTCTTCCAGCAGCGTTTCGCGGCTCCGGCCCCGCAACGCGAGAATGGTGAACGGATCGTCGACGACCCGCGCCACGAGCGCGGAGAACACGGCGTTCAGGTGGCCGCACGGCACCTCGACGTCCGGGCAGGTGCAGTCCAGTGACACCTCCCGCGCCGACGACGGGAACAAGGGCAGCCGGACCGCTTTGAAGATCTGCTCGACGTCACGGGGCAGCTCGCCGCTGAGCAGCAGGACCGTGGCCGACGCCTTCGCGGCGAGGGCGTGGGTGATCGCCGCCCAGTCCGTTTTCCCGAACGCCGTCAGCCCGATTCGCACCTGGTGAACGCGGCTGTCCTGCACCTCGGCGTCGACGCGCCCGGCACCGACCGCCAAGGACGCGACGCGCCCCTGCCCGGGCGCGGGCAGGAGGACGCCGATCGCCGTCAACGCCCGGATGAACCGGGTCGCCCACCACGGGAGTGGCTCAGTCATCGATCGCCTCCTCCCCCAGGGTGAGCACCCCGCGCAGCGCGTCCGTGGACAGTTCGGTGAGCCAACCTTCGCCCTCGCCGACGACCATTCCGGCGAGCGCGCGTTTCTTGGTGATCAGGGTGTCGATGCGTTCCTCGATGGTGCCCGGGCAGACGAACTTCCGGACCTGGACGTTCCGGCCCTGCCCGATCCGGAACGCCCGGTCGGTGGCTTGGTTCTCGACGGCCGGGTTCCACCAGCGGTCCAGGTGCAGGACCTGGTTGGCGGCGGTCAGCGTGAGCCCGGAGCCGCCTGCTTTGAGCGAGAGCAAGAGGATCCGCGGCCCGTCGCCGGCTTGGAAGCGTTCCACGATCGCGTCTCGCGACCCCTTTGCCAAGCCACCGTGCAAAAACGCGACTTCGGTGCCGAGCCGGTCCGACAGGTGGGGCACGAGCAGGTGGCCGAATTCGGTGTACTGCGTGAAGCACAACACCCGATCACCCGACGCCAGGATTTCCGTCAGGATCTCTTCGAGGCGGGTGACCTTGCCGGAGCGGTGCCCGATCGGGGAGCCGTCGTGCAGCAGGTGCGCGGGGTGGTTGCAGACCTGCTTGAGTTTCGTGATCGCGGCGAGGATGTTGCCGCGGCGCTTGATGCCCTGGCTGTTCTCGATCTTCTTCATCATCTCGTCGACGATCGCGCTGTACAACGTGCCCTGTTCGCGGGTGAGCCGGTACTCCTGCGTGATTTCGATCTTTTCGGGGAGCTCGGGGACGATCACGGGGTCCGTCTTCACCCGGCGCAGCAGGTACGGCTGCGTGAGCCGGCGCAGCTCGGCAGCCGCGGCGGTGTCGCCCCGGCGCTCGATCGGGACCGCGAACCGCCGCCGGAATTCGAACCTGGTGCCGAGCAGCCCGGGGTTGAGCAGGTCCAGCACCGACCACAGGTCCGCCAGCCGGTTCTCCACCGGGGTGCCGGTCAGCGCGAGCCGGTGCCCGGCCGTGAACCGCCGCACCGCCTTGGCCGTCGCGGTGTCGGCGTTCTTGATGGCGTGCGCTTCGTCGAGCACCAGACGTCGCCAGGCGAACCCCTCGAGTTCGCCGGCGTCACGGGCGGCGGTGGCGTAGGTCGTGACGACGAGGTCGGCCGCGGCGACCTGCTCGGCGAGCGCGTCCCCGTGCGCGCGGGCGCTGGCGTGGTGGGCGTGGACACGCAGACTGGGGGCGAAGTTCGCCGCCTCCCGCTGCCACATGCCGACCAGCGACATCGGGCACAGCACCAACGTCGGCCGGCGATCGTCCTCGGCCCGCTCGACGGCCTCGAGCGCCAGCGTCTGAACGGTCTTGCCGAGGCCCATGTCGTCGGCCAGGCACGCACCGAGCCCCAGCGCCGACATGAACGCCAGCCAGTCGACCCCCCGCTGCTGGTAGGGGCGCAGCGTGGCCCGGAACGACGGCGGCAACCCGACCGGCCGCAGTGCCTGGTGGACCCGCCCGGCCAGGACGTCGCCGACCCAGCCGTCGGCGCGGACGACGGTGACCGGGAGCGGCGTCTCCCGCGCGAGGTGGACGAGCTCCAGCAGCTCGGCCGCGGTGGGGCCCTGGGTCTGCCGGTGCGGGTCGCGGCGCAGGAACTCGAGACCGGCGCGGAGCCGGTCGGCGTCGACGCTGATCCACCGGCCCCGCAGCCGCACCAGCGGAGTCTTCGCCGCGACGAGCCTGGCCAGCGCTTCTTGGCCGATTTCGTCGTCGCCCACCGCGACCGACCAGCGGAACGCGGCCAGCTCGTCGCGGCCCACCCGGTTGCGGGCGACGACCTGCTCGGAGGGCGTGCTGCGGACGGAGAGCCGGAGCCCGAGCCGGCGCCGGCCGTCCCAGGTGGCCGGAAGCTGCACTTCGAACCCGGCCTCGATCAGCCGATTCGCGCCCGAGGTGAGGAATTGTTCGGCTTCCTCGACGGTCAGGTCGTACTCGGACGGCTGAGTCCTGCGCAGGGCGGGAGCCAGCATCGGTTCCACCAGCGCGGCCCGGCCCAGTTCGGCGACGAACAGCCCCTTCGGATCCCTGACCAGCCCGTTCGCCTCGCCCGACCAGATCTGCCCCGCCGACAGCAGCAAGCTCGGATCGGCCGTCGCCCGCAGGAGGAACTGCAGCTGCCACTTGGTGCCGTCGCCGGTCTGGTCGTCGGGATCGTCCGCGGCCGGCTGACGCAGAGTGCCGACTTCGGCCAGCCGGAAACACGCCCGGCCGTCGACGATGTCGGTGTCGGCGACCTCGTCCCACTTCGCGACGGCGTCGGCCAGGGCACCGAGCTCACCCAGCGGCAGCTCGACGCGGGGAGCGCCGCCCTGCAGCGCGGACAACCACACCCCGGCCGCGCCCCGGCCCCCGCGCAGGTCGACGGGCGGATCCGCGCGCGCCAGCCGGTCCCGGACCGCCGCGTCGACCAGGGTGTGCAGGGCATCGGTGACGAGCGCGCGCGGCGAGGCCCCGGTGAGCGGCGCGACCTGCTCGGCCCGCCCGACCGGCGGCATGGCGGCGACCAGTGCGTCGAACGCGACGAAGTCCACGCCCTGCAGCACCGGGCGCCACCGGGCCTCCGCCGCATCACCCTGGCGGACCAGCGTCGGCAGCACCCGCCCACGCCCCACCAGATCCGCGGCCAGGCGCGCCACCGCCCGTAGGTAGGTGACCGAAGAGCCGTACGAGGCCGCGTCGTCGAGGTCGTCCAGCTCGGTCGCGTCCACGATCAGCGCCGGCACCGACCACGGCCGCAGCGACAGCGCCGAGCCACGCCGTTTTCCCCCCGCCGCGAACTCGGAGGCAGCGAGCGGCCGGTTCGCCCGCGACGGCAGCAGCACCGTCGCCGAGGTCGGCTTGCCGGGATGCAGAGCGGTCAGCTTCGCGCTGGAGACCGCGAAGGGATGCGGAACCGCGATCTGCGCCGACCGAATCGACGTGCCGGCGGGGCCTCGATCGTGCTCCGCCCAGAGCAGCAGACCCCGGCCCGGGGACCACAGAGCGTGCACCAAGGGCAAGGTCTGAGGCTCCTTCGTCCGATCGGGGTTCCCCACAGATCGTCGCACGGCACCGGCAGTGAGGGAGCCGGGGTTCAAGTCCCCAGGTCAAGCTCACCGAGACGCCGGTCCGCCCGCCGGGGACCTCGCCGTGGTGGGGGATGACCTCCCCGGCGGCGCCGCGCGCCGCGGCGCCCAGTGCACTGTGGACAGTCCGGCGCCCGCGACCCGGGCGCGGTCGACGTGCCCGTGAGATCGCCTCTTGCCCGGCCGAGGCATGCGTGCGATGCTACATCGCGAACAAGCTGTTCGTATAACGAACTCGCTCGGAGCCGAACTCATCGACGGAGATCGCGCATGTTCCAGCAGTTGCTGAAGTCGTCCGGCCCGCCCGTGCTCGGCACGTTCGTCAAGATCCCCGCGCTGGAGGTCGCCGAGATCATCGGCGCCGCGGGGTTCGACTTCGTCGTGATCGACACCGAACACGCCCTGCTTTCGGTCCGCGACGTGTACTCGCTGATCGTCGTGTACTCCCGGATCGGTGTCGCACCGCTGGTGCGGATCACCGACCACGGCTACGGCGACGCCCAGCGCTACCTCGATGCGGGCGCGGCCGGCGTCCTCGTGCCCCACGTCTCGAACGCCGCGCAGGCCGAGTCCGTCATGCGGCAGTTCCTGTTCCCGCCCGCCGGCACCCGCGGCATGGGCTACGCCGCCCGCGCCAGCGTGTGGGGCGGTCTCGACGGCGGTGTCGCGGAGTACGTTCGCGCAGGTCAGGAGGATGTCGCGCGCATCGCGATGATCGAGGAGCGGGAAGCGGTCGAGGACGTCGAAGGCATCCTCGCCGCCCCCGGGCTCGACGCCGTGTTCGTCGGGCCGGGTGACCTCTCGCTCAGCCTGGGCGTTCCCCCGGGCTCCCCCGAGGTGCACGACGCCGTGACGCGGTCGATCGAGGCCGCGGTCCGCGCCGGCGTTCCGGTCGGGACCGTGGTCCAGGGCGAGGACCAGCTCCGGCTGCGCGCCGGGCAGGGGTGCCGGTTCCTGCTCGTCGGCAACGACACCGGCATGCTCTCCGGCGCCGCCCGGCGCACCGTCACCCAGGCCCGCGAAGCGCTGGGGAGCACCTCGTGATCGACAAGATCCGGGACGGCGCCGCCGCGGCCCTCGAGACCGTCCTCAGTGGAGCGTCGATCGTCATCGGCGGCTTCGGCCGCACCGGGGTCCCGGTCGACCTGATCGACGCGCTCTGCGAGCGTGACGTCGGCGAGCTGCACATCATCGCCAACAACGGCGGCCAGGGGCTGCCCGGCGAGCGCGGCATCGGACGGCTGCTCGCCGAGAACCGGGTGAAGAAGTTCTCCTGCTCCTTCCCGGTGAACCCCGCCTTCTTCCGGCGCTACTTCGCCGGCGAGGTCGAAATCGAACTCGTGCCGCAGGGGACGCTGGCCGAACGCCTGCGCGCGGGCGGCTCGGGCCTCGGCGGCTTCTACACGCCCACCGCCGCGGGCACCATCCTCGCCGACGGCGGTTTCGTCATGCGGCACGGCGCATCGGAGAAAACGCTTCCCGCGAAGGAACAACGCGTGATCGACGGCCGGACCTACGTGCTCGAATCACCACTGCGCCCGGACTTCGCGCTGGTGAAGGCCGACCGGGCGGACCGCTACGGCAACCTCCGGTTCCGCCTCGGCGCCCGCAACTTCAACCCGCTGGCCGCGATGGCCGCGCGGACGACCGTCGTGCAGGCCGACCACGTCGAGCGCACCGGATCCCTGCCGCCCGACGACATCCACCTGCCGGGCCCGTTCGTGGACCACCTGGTGCGCACCGAACCGGAGGCAGCCTGATGAGCCTGCTCAGAACGGAACTCGCCCGGCGCGTGGCCGACGACCTCGAGGACGGCTGGTGCGTCAACGTCGGCATCGGCGCTCCCCTGCTGCTGCCGGGACAACCCACACCCGGCAAGGAGATCCTCTACCACTGCGAACACGGCCTGCTCGGCGTCGGGCCGCCACCGGAGGGCGAGCCGGACCCGGACATCACCGACGCCGGCAAGAACCCGGTCACGTTGCTGGCGGGCGCGGCGGCGTTCGACTCGTCGCTGTCCTTCGCCATCGCCCGGGGCGGGCGGCTCGACCTGTGCGTCCTCGGCGCGCTGCAGGTCGGCGAGAACGGCGACCTGGCGAACTGGGTGGTCCCCGGCGGCAACCCGGGCGTGGGTGGCGCGATGGATCTCGCGGTCGGCGCCCGCCGCGTCTGGGTCATGATGAACCACGTCGACAAGCGGGGGAACGCCAAACTGCGCAAGGAATGCACGTTCCCGCTCACCGGCGTGGGCGTGGTCGACCGCGTCTACACCGATCTGGCCGTGTTCGAGTTCACCGGCGGCGTGCTGACCCTGCGCGAGTGCGCCCCCGGCGTCCGGCCCGAACAGATCGCCCCCCTGACCGAAGCCACCTACACCGTCGACCTCTGGAACCGAGGAGAAGCCGCATGACCAGGCAGGTGACCGCGCGCATCGCCGGAGCCTTCGAGCACCCGCAGCGCAAGATCCCCGGCAAGACCGTGCCGCAGGTGCTCGCCGAGGTCGCCTACGGCGCGCTCGCCGACGCCGGGCTGAGCTTGTCCGATGTGGACGGCTTCTTCTGTTCGGAAGTCCCCGGGCTCGGCTCGATCGCGATGGCCGACTACCTCGGACTCGACAATCTGTCCTATGTAGACGTCACCGAGGGCGGCGGCGCGTCCTACGTCATGCACGCCGGGCACGCCGTGGCCGCGGTGGCGGCGGGCAAGTGCCGGGTGGCGTTGCTCGCGATGGCCGGGCTGCCGTTGTCGGGCACCCGGTCCGGCGGCGGCGAACGCGGCCCGGACCACCCGTACGAGTCGGCGTACGGCGTCACCGTTCCCGCGGGGTACGCGCTGGCGGCGCAGCGGCACATGCACGAGTACGGCACCACGTCCGAACAGCTCGCCGAAGTCAAGGTCGCCGCCGCGCACCACGCGCAGTTCAACCCGAACGCCGTGCTGCGCAAGCCGGTCACGATCGCCGACGTCGTCGAGTCGCCGCTGATCTCCGACCCCCTGCACCGGCTGGACTGCTGCATCACCACCGACGGCGGCGCCGCGCTGGTGATCGTCGCCGAGGACGTCGCCCGCTCGCTGCCCGGCCGCACGGTGAAGATCCTCGGCCACGGCGAGGCCGTCAAGCACAGCGCGGCCGGCGGGATCGACCTCACCTACACCGGCGCCGCGCTCTCCGGCCCGCGGGCGTTCGCCGAGGCGGGCCTGACCCCGCGCGACGTCGACTACGTCTCGATCTACGACTCCTTCACGATCACAGTGCTGATGAGCCTGGAGGACCTCGGCTTCTGTGAGAAGGGCAAAGGCGGCACCTTCGTCACCGACGGCACGCTGCAAGGCCCGGACGGACGGCTGCCGTACAACACCGACGGCGGCGGCCTGTGCAACAACCACCCGGACTTCCGCGGCGGCATGGTCCGCACCGTCGAGGCGGTCCGCCAGCTGCGCGGCGAGGCCACGCCGGAGATCCAGGTGCCCGGCGCCCGGATCGGGCTCGTCCAGGCCCACGGCGGCAGCCTCGGCTTCCGCACCGCCGCCGCCACCCTGCTGCTCGGAACGGAGGACGCATGACCCCCGAAGACCCGGTGCTCGACCGCTTCCGGGAAGCGCTGTCCGCGGGGCGGCTCGACCTCCCCCGGTGCACCGCCTGCGGCGCGCTGGTCTGGTACCCGCGGGCGCGCTGCCCGCACTGCATGTCGGAAAGCCTCGAATGGGAAGCGCTGTCCGGGTCCGGCACCGTCCACTCCTGCACCGTCAACCGGCGCGGCCAGGGCAAGTACGCCGGGGCGGACCCCTTCGTCATCGCCTACGTCGAGCTGGCCGAAGGCCCCCGCGTGCTGTCCCGGGTGGACGGGACGACGCACATCGGCATGCCCGTACGGCTCACCCACGGTCTCGACGACGAAGGCCAGGTGCGGCTGACGTTCGAGCGCGACCCCGACGTGAAGGAGAGCTCATGACCTACGCCAAGGACGACCTCCGCTCCGCCCTGACCACGAGCACCGCGGCGCGCCCCGCCGGAGCGGTCGCCGCGCCCGAGTTCCTCGACTTCTCCGTCACCGCACCGGACGTCGTCACGCCCGCGGGGAGCCGGCAGTGGATCGTGCGGGGCCAGAACTTCGTGCTCGTCCACACCGAACCCGTGCCCGGCGACGTCATCTGGTCCGGCGACCTGCGGTCCGAACAGGTCGTCCTGGTGATCGACGAGAGCAGCGGGATCTCGGCCGGACCGCACGCGGTCACCGGCCCGGCGCTCGTCGTCGTCCCGCCCGGCGAGGCCGAGATCGTCAGCACCGGCAGCGGGCAGCTCACGCAGCTGATCCAGTCCGACGAACTCGAGTGGGCGGCCAAAGCGTCCAATGCGGACAGCTACGCCCACCCGCACCCGCAGGTCGCGCCGCTGGAGCTGTGGCCGGAACCGGTCGGGGGCCACCGGTGGCGGACCTACCGGATGGCCGACGTCCCCGACGACCCGAAGCGCTTCGGCCACATCTTCCGCACCCGCGCGTTCATGGTCAACTTCCTCAAGCCGAACCAGGGGCCGCGGAACCCGCACAAGCTGTCACCGCACTTCCACGACGACTTCGAGCAGTGCAGCCTGATCGTCGCCGGCACCTACGTGCACCACATCCAGACGCCGTGGGGCACCGACGCCGACGACTGGCGGCCCGAAGACCACGCCCGCGTCGGCAGCCCTTCGGCGACCGTCATCCCGCCGCCGACGGTGCACACCTCGCAGGCCATCGGCTCCGGCGTCAACCACCTGATCGACATCTTCTCCGGACCGCGTCACGACTTCTCGGCCCGGCCCGGCTGGGTCCTCAACGCCGGCGACTACCCCGCGCCACCCGCCTGAGCTCCACCTTCAGCGTCGAAGGGAACATCCATGTCCTCCAGCACCGGCGAAGTCGCGGCCACTTCGCTCGATCCCACCTTCATCTCGCGCAGACGCCGGGCGATCACGAGCGCCTGGGCGGGCTTCGCGATCGACTCCTACTCGATCTACGTGGCGTCGACCTCGCTGCTGCCGGCGATGGTCTACTTCCAGGCGCACCTGTCGGCGAGCCAGCTGTCGGTGTTCGTCGGCATGACCTTCGCCGCGACCCTGCTCGGCCGGCCGATCGGCGCGCTGCTGTTCGGGCACTTCGCCGACCGGATCGGCCGGCGCCGGGTCGGGTCCATCACGATCTACGGCTTCGGCACCATCTCGCTGTTCATCGCGATGCTGCCGGGCGCCGAGCAGGTCGGTGCGGGGACCGCCACCGCGCTGCTGCTCGGGCTGCGGTTCATCGAAGGCATCTTCCTCGGCGGCGAGTACACCGCCGCGACACCACTGGCCCTGGAATACGCCACCCGCGGCCGGCGCGGGTTCACCGGCGCGCTCATCCAGTGCTCGGCCAGCGGCGGCCCGTTCGTGGTGGCCGTGCTGACCTCGCTGGTGCTGGTGTTCGCCCCGAACGCGGGCCTGCACTCGCCGTACGTCCAGTGGGGCTGGCGGATCCCGTTCCTGATCGGCGCGTTCCTGGCCTGGTTCGTCGCCTGGTTCCTGCGGCGGCGCGTCGAGGACTCCGACACCTGGAAGGAGACCGCACGCAGCAAGTCTCCTCTGCGGGACATGCTCAAGGGTTCCTCCGGGCGCGCCTTCCTCCAGTCCTACATCATCATGACCGGTGTCTTCTTCGCGGTGAACATGCTCGGCAGCGTCATGCCGCAGCTGTTGCTGTCCAACAAGGGGTACACCGCCGCCGACCTCGCGCACACGCAGCTCATCAACGCCTGGCCGGGCATCGCCACGTACTTGTTCTTCGGCTGGCTCAGCGACCGGATCGGGCGCAAGCGCGCGCTCTACATCGCCGCGACCATCACCATCGTCTTCACCCCGATCACCTACACCCTGCTGGCCAACGGATCCGTGCACGGCTGGGCGAACCTCACGCTGCTGGCCGCGCTGACCAACGTGTTCACCCTCGGCGCGCTCGGGGTGCTGCCGGCCTACATCAACGAGCGCTTCGCCACGGCGGTCCGCTCGTCGGGCTGGGGCGTCGCCTACAGCACCGCCGTCGTCATCCCGGCGTTCTTCTCCTACTACCAGCTGGGGCTGGCGCACCTGGTGCCCGCCGCGTTCACCCCGGGCATCCTCGCCGCCTTCGGGGGCGTGCTCATCCTGTTCGCCGTCATGGCCGGGCCGGAGACCCGCGCGACCGACCTGCACACCGTGGGCGAGGCCGGGTCATGACCCTCCGCACGAAGGCCAGGTATGCGCACCGACCGCCCGACCACGCGTGTCGCCGTCGCCATCTTCGTCCTGCAGACCGCGGGCAGCGGGATCGCGGTGTACGGCATCCCGATCTACATCGCGGCGTTCCTGCGCTCGGGCACGGTGAACCCGGCGCAGCTGTCCCTGGCGAGCACGGCGTTCTTCCTGGCGGGTGCGCTGGCCGGGCCGGCGTTCGGCGGACTAGGGCAACGCAACCCGAACGTGGTCCTGCTGGGCTCGGTCCTCGGCGCCGCGGCGGCCATCACGGCACTGGCGGTGGACCTTTCGGGCCCCGTCGTGATCGCGGCCTTCTGCGTGCTGGGCGCGACCTTCAACGGCGGGCTCGTCGTGGTGGGCACGACCGTGCTGGTACGGGTCTTCGAGGGCAGGCCGACGTCCGGGATGGCGCTGGCGACCTCCGGCTCCTCGGCGGGCGGCATCCTGGTCTCGCCGCTGCTGGCGTTGCTGCTGACCACGCAGGCGGTCACCGCCGGCTCGTTCCTCGCGGTGGCGGCGGGATTCCTGGTGATCAGCGGACTCGCCCTCACGCTCACCTGGCGGGTGACCGCACGGTCCGCCACCGAGGTGCCCCCGGCCGGGCCGACCGGACGAATGGCCGCGCACTGGCCGCTCGTCCTCGCGTTCAGCCTGGTCAGCGCCTCCCAGCTGGGAGCGACCTCCTACATCGTGGCGACCGGGCTCTCCCGGGACTTCACCGGCGCCCGCCTGGCCGTCTCGGTCGCCACCGCGGCGGCGGTCGCCTCCCGCTGGCTCGGCAGCGCCGGGATCCGGCGGCTCGGCCTGGGCCGCTGGACGATGACCAGCTTCTGCGCCCAGGCGGCCGGGGTCGCGCTCGTCGGGCTGGCGCCGGCCGGGTGGGTGCTGTTCCTCGGCGCGGCGCTCATCGGGCAGAGCCTCGGCAACACGATCCTCATCCGGTCGCAGGTCGTCGTCGGGCTGTTCGGGATCGGCGACTTCGCGGGCAAGTTCGCGCGGTTCCAGACCTGGACTTCGCTGGGGTCGGCGGCCGGGCCGTTCGTGCTCGGGCAGCTGTTTTCGCTGACGCACGACTACCTGCTCGCCTACCTGGCGTTGTTCGTGCTCAACGTGGTCGCCGTGCCGCTCCTGCGGCCCTGGCTGAGACACACGCATCGGAGGGTCGATGAGCTCCGCCACGGTTCCGCCGTATGAAGAACTCCGTCGCCGCACCGACGCCCCGCCCGGGTCGTCCTGGCACCTGTTCGGGCCGGACGACCAGCTCGGCACCCTGAACTTCCTCACCGAGCGGAGCGCGCTCGACGGCGCGGCGCTGGTCAAGCGCGGCCGGACGTTCAACCTGGACTACCCGCTGAACACGTTCGTACCCAGCCTCGCCGGGACGCGCCCCGCGACCGAGCACCACATCTTTTCCAACAACCCGAACCACCGCGACGACTGGCTGGACTCCTTCTACCTCCAGTCCACGTCCCAAGTGGACGGTCTGCGCCACATCCGTCATCCCCGGCACGGTTTCTACGGCGGTGTGCCGGACGAGCGCGTGGCCGTCGGCGAGCCCGCGCTGGGCATCCAGCTGCTCGCCGAGAAGGGCCTGGTGGGCCGCGGCATCCTGCTCGACGCCGTCCGGTACTTCGAGCACGTCGGCGAACCTCTCGTGCCGGACGCTCCCCGGGGCATCACCCCGTCCGATTTGGACGCGATGGCGGCGCACTTCGGCGTGGAAGTGCGGTCCGGGGACATCCTGCTGCTGCGCACCGGGTTCGCCGAGCACTGGCTCCGCTCCACACCGGAGCAACGCGCGAGCCGCACCGGCGGCCCCGGCCTGCACCAGTCCGAGGAGATGCTCGCGTGGCTGTGGGACCACCGGATTTCGATCGCGGCGGCGGACAACGGCGGCCTCGAAGCGTTCCCCGTCGATCCCCTCTCGGGCTGGGTCGACCCGGACGAACCGCCCCCGCCTCGCGGACCGTCGCACAACGGCATGCTGCACCGCCCGCTGATCGCCCTGCTCGGGCTGATCATCGGCGAACTCTGGAAGCTCGACGAACTGGCCGAAGACTGCGCCGCCGACGGCGTCCACGAGTTCCTGCTGACCGCCAAGCCACTCAACCTGACGGGCGGGGTCGGCTCGCCGCCGAACGCCCTGGCCGTCAAATAACCCGACAAGTGAGGACCTTCTCGTGACGCAGACGATCAGTGAACTGTGGGACCCGGTGCTGGACGCCGACCGGCAGCAGGCGGACCCGGAGGTCGACGAGCTCCTGCACGGCGCCGTCGACCTGCACACCCATCCCGGCCCCAGCCCGTTCCCCCGCCGGATGTCCATCCTGGACGCCGCGACGGACGCGGCGACCGTCGGATTCCGGGCCGTGGTGGCGAAGTCGCACCACCACAGCATGCAGACCGACATCCTGGCGCTCGAGACGGCCGGGCTGCAGGACCTGCCCGTCAAGGTCTACGGCGGCGTCGCGCTCAACCGCACGGTCGGCGGGCTCAACCCGTACGCCGTCGAGCTGGCGTTGCGGATGGGCGGGCGCGTCGTGTGGTTCCCGACGATTTCTTCGCCCGCGCACCTGGAGTTCCACGCGCACAACCACAGCAGCGGGTTCCCGGTCGCGGGGGTCGCGCTGCGCGAGAACGAACCGATCAGCGTGCTCGACGAAGCCGGCGGGCTGAACGCGGCCACGCGGGACGTCCTCGACGTCATCGCGGCGGAGTCGGCGATCCTCAACTGCGGCCACCTGCCCGCGGCGGAGATCGACGTGCTGATCCCGGGCGCGCTCGAGGCGGGCGTGACGCGGATCGTGGTGAGCCACCCCGAATTCGTCCTCGGCGCCGGCCCCGACCGGATCGGGCGGTGGGCCCGCCAGGGCGTGTTCGTCGAGCACTGCCTGGCGATGCTCGTCGGCCGGGAACCCAAGCCCGAGCCGTTCGCGAAGATCGCCGAGTTCTACCGCGCCGCCGGGTCCGGCCGGACGATCTTCTCGTCCGACCTCGGCCAGAAGGGCAATCCCTTGCCCGTCACCGCCTATCGCCGGATGGTGCGCGCCCTGCTGGACGCGGGCGTCGGCCGCGACGACGTCAAGGCGATGACCGGAGGCAACGCGGGCGAGCTGCTCGCCGGCTGAGCCGGAACCCTCGGCTGGGTATAGTCCGGACCAGCGAAGCGAATCGAGGAGCGAACCCCTTGGCCAACGGCGGCACCGGCGACATCCAGGCAGTGCACCGCGTCGCGGAGATCCTCAAGCTGTTCACGCTGACCAACCCGCGGGTCACCGTCGCCGAGGCCGCCGCCACCCTCGGGCTGAACCGGACGACCACGCACCGGTACTTCAGTTCGCTGGTGCTGGACGAGATCCTGGAGCGCTCGCCGGACGACGCGACGACCTACACACCGGGGCGGCTGCTGTTGCAGGTCGGCGCGGTCGCCCAGGGCCAGCGGCGGGTGCTGGACGTCGCCCCGCGGCACATGGGCGAGCTGTCGGTGGAGACGGGGCTGACGGTGGTGCTGTCGCTGTGGGGCGCCTCCGGGCCGGTGGTGTCGCTGGTTTCGGAAGCCGGCACCCACCCGATCCTGATCACGGTCCGGATCGGCTCCATGCTCGGCTGGGATTCGGCGCAGGCGCGCTTGTTCCTCGCGCTGTCCCGCGACGGGAACCGAAGCGAGCAATACCTGAACCGGCTGCCGCCCGAACACCGGACGCGGCTCGAAGGCCAGCTGCCGTCGTGCCGCTCCCGCGGGCTGTGCCGGGTCCCGGTGCCCCCGATCGACGGCGTGGTCCTGGCCGCGGCGGTCTTCGACGAGCACGACGTCGCGGCCACGGTGGCTCTGGTGGGCACCACGTCGTCACTGCCGGAGAAGTCGGCCACGATGGAGTCGGCGCTGCTGGACACCGTTTCGTCGATCACCGCGGAACTGGGCGGCGCCGGCCTGCGCGACGCCGTCCTGACCGATGGGAAGTAGCCGGCAGGCCGATGCCCGTGGTCGCGGTGGGCTGCTTGTCGATCGGTGTCCGCGTGTCCTCAAGGGTGGGCCTGCCGCCGGAACTCCGCGGGGGTCAGGCCGGTCTCCCGCTTGAACACCTGCCCGAAGTGCGAAGCACCGGCGAACCCCCAACGCGCCCCGATCGCGGCCGCCGGCACGTGCGTGAGCGCCGGGTCGGCGAGGTCGAGCCGGCACCGTTCGACGCGCCGCTCCCGGACGCAGCGGGACACCGTCGTGCCGGTCCGCTCGAACAGGGCGTGCAGGGACCGCGGTGACAAGTAGTGCGCGGCCGCGATCGAGGCCGGATCGAGCTCGGCGTCGCACAGGTGGGCGTCGATGTGGTCGAGGACGCGTTCGAGCAGTTCCTCGTGCGGGGGCCGCGCCGGGACCTGGTGCCCGAGCTCGCCGCGCAGCATCGTGCCGACCAGCGTCATCAGGGACCGGACGGCGGTGGGCCCGTGCACGCCGAGCGACTCGAGGTTGCGGTTGACGCTGAGCACCGTGCTCCACACCGTGTCGGTCAGGCCCGGCGTGCAGGCGAACGGCGTCGCGGTGATCTCGGCCAGCGGGTCCTCGCGGCGGGGTGTGATCGCGGTCTTGGGGAACCGGATGCAGGTGGAGCGGTAGCCGTCGCCGACGGTGAGGGTGGCCGGCCGGCCCGAGTCGTACAGCGCGAACAGGCCGGGCTCCAGACGCGCGACGCGGTCGTCCTGCGCGATGCGGATCTCGCCGGCGAGCTGCAGGGTGAGCACGTAGAACCCGGCGTCGGCGGGGCGGATCGTGGCGTGGTCGCGGTAGGCGGCGTGCCGTCCGGAGGCCATGTCGACGAAGCTGACCCCGTGCAGGTGCCGGTCCCGGACGCGGCCGGTGAACCCGTCCGGCCGGTCGCAGTCGAACTCGAACCTCAGCACGCTGCGCCGGACGGCGGCCGCCCAGGACGTGAACGTGATCGGGCGGGGCGCCACGCCGGCGAACCGCTCCGACAGCGCTGTGAATGACGTCATCGTCAGCTCCACGGTCGGTCCGCCCACGGTACCAACGGTGCGCTGGTTCGACACCACCCTGCGCTCCGGCGCCACACGCGCACCCGCGGAGTTCCTAGAGTCCGGGCACCCCGGTGCAGAGGAGCCACCCATGACCTACGTGCAGGGTTCCCACCACGTGACGCTGTCGGTGGCGAACGCCCAGGAAGACGTCGACTTCCACGTCAAGATCCTCGGGATGCGCTTCATCAAGCGCACCGTCCTGTTCGACGGCTCCCTCCCGATCTACCACCTGTACTACTCCAACGCCGCGGGCGACCCGTCGAGCGTCGTCACGACCTTCCCCTGGGCGCAGGCCGGGTTCTTCGGCAAGCGCGGCACCAACCAGGCCCGTGAGGTCCTGCTGGCGGTGCCGGACCACTCGCTGGACTTCTGGCACGACCGGCTGACCGCGCACGGCGTCGAGGTCGCCGACGTCGAACGGTTCGGCCGGCGCCGGCTCGCGTTCCGGCACCCGTCGGGCATCGAGTACCGGTTCGTCGGCGCCGACGGCGACGAGCGGGTCGGCCACCCCGGCCACGGGGTGCCGCCGGAACACGCGATCCACGGCATCCACGGCGTGGGCGTGCACATGGCCACCCCCGACCGGATGGTCGAGTTCGCCGGCGAGTCGTTCTTCGCCCAGGACGCCCTCGCCGAGGAGGGCGACGTCATCGGACTGCGGATCGGGGACGCCAAGCACGGCAACCACCTCGAAATCACCGTCAACCGCACCGACGACCAGGGCACCTGGAGCTACGGCGCCGGCACCTACCACCACTTCGCGTGGAACGTCAGCACGCTGGAGAACCAGGACGCGGTCAAGTTCGAGATCGAAGGGCGCGGCTACACCGACATCTCCGAGCTCAAGGACCGCAAGTACTTCAAGAGCGTCTACGTGCGGACCCCGAGCGGGGCACTGTTCGAGCTCGCCGTGACCCACGCCGACGGCGGCTGGACCTGCGACGAGTCGCCGCACGAGCTCGGCACCCGGTTCCAGCTGCCGGAGCAGTTCGAACACCGTCGCGACGAGATCCTGGGAAGGCTGGAACCGATCGACGTCTGAGGGGGCCGGCATGGCAGCGCCGCACGTGGCCGGCGGGCACGAGATCACCGTCCGGCGTGGACAGTTCTGGGTGCCCGGCGACCGGGTGGGCACGGAACACGGGACCGTGCAGCGGGCTCCGCTGTTCGTGCAGTGGGAAGCCCCGCCCGGCGAGGCTCATCCCGTGCCGCTCGTGCTCGTGCACGGCGGGGGCGGGCAGGGCACCGACTGGACCGGCACCCCCGACGGCCGACCGGGGTGGGCGACCCGGTTCGTCGAGGCGGGCTTCGCCGTCTACGTCGTCGACCGCTGCGCGCACGGGCGCTCGCCGTATCACCCGGACGTCGTCGCCCCGATGGGTGGACCGTTCCCGTACGAGGCCGCGCAGGCGCTCTTCCTGCCCGACGGGGAGCGCGACGCGCAGACGCAATGGACCTACGGACGCGAGATCGGCTCACCCGACCTCGACCAGCTCCTCTGCCCGATGGGCCCGCTGCCCGCCGACCTGGCCGAGTCGCAGCGCCTCGACGCGGACCGGCTGGGCAGGCTGCTCGACGTCGTCGGCGAGGCCGTGCTCGTGACCCATTCGGCGGGCGGTCCGGTCGGCTGGCTGACCGCGGACGCGCGGCCGGACCGGGTCGCGGCCATCGCCGCGATCGAGCCGATGGGGCCGCCGTTCGCGGAGTTCCCGGGCCTCGGCGCGCTGACGTGGGGGTTGACGAGCGCGGAAATCACCTGCGACCCGCCGGCCGCCGACCCGTCCGAGGTCCCGGGGCGGCGCATTCCCGCGCTCACGGGCAAGCCGGTCGCGGTGGTGACGGGCGGGGCGTCCGTGTTCGCCGGCTTCGCCCCGCAGGTCGTGGCGTTCCTGAACAACGCCGGAGCCGACGCCCGGCAGCTGCACCTGCCGGACTTCGGCGTCACCGGCAACGGGCATGGACTGATCTTCGAGGCCAACTCGGACGAAACCGTGAAGCCCGTCATCGACTGGATTCTGGCCGCCACCCGAGGAAGGGCATCATGAACCAGCTGAACGTCAGCGACGAGTTCGACGCGCTCATGTCCCGGCTCGACGCGATCACGCCGCTCCTCGAGAAAACCGCCGAGGAGGGCGAGTCACTCGGTCGCGTGCCCGACGACGCCGCGAAGGCGCTGCACGAGTCCGGCGTGTTCAAGGTCGGCATCCCCCGGGAGCTCGGCGGCTACGAGTTCTCGCCGCGCCAGGTGATCGACACGATCGCCAAACTGTCCTATGCGGACGCTTCCGTGGGCTGGGCCTTCATGGCCGTGCAGATGGTCACCGGCACGACGGCCGCCTACCTCGGGCCGGCGGCCGCCGCGGACCTGTTCCCCGACGTCGGCGCCGGCGGCCACGCGCTCATCGCCGGCCAGGGCACGAAGCTCGGCGAGGCGGTGCGGGTCGAGGGCGGCTACCGGGTCAGCGGGCACTGGCACTTCGCGTCTGGGATCTCGATGGCGACTCACATCCACACCGCGGCGCTCTGCGCGGAAACCGGCGAGGCGCTGGTCTTCACCCTGCCCAAGGACCAGGCGCGACTGATCGACAACTGGGACGTCATGGGCCTGCGGGCGACCAGCAGCCACGACTACGTCTGCGACGACCTGTTCGTGCCGTCCAGCCACACGTACGGGATCGCGACCACCGAAACCCGGCACGGCGGCGCGATCTACCGCATGGGACTGGCGAACATGGCCGGCATCTGCCACACCGGCTGGGCCCTCGGCGTCGGCCGCCGGCTGCTCGACGAGCTGAAAGCCCTGGCCGCCAAGAAGACCGGCAGTCCGAACGCGACGGTCGACACGCAGCAGTTCTACGCGGAGTACGCCCAGGCCGAGGCGAAGCTGCGTGCGGCGAGGGCGTGGGCGATGGAGGTCTGGGCGGATTGCGAAGCCGCCCTCGACCGCGGCGAGCTGCTGGACACCGAGCAGGAGACGCTGACCCGCCTGATGCTCAACAACACCACGTGGTCGGTGCACGCCGTGGGCCAGACGGTCTACAAGTGGGCGGGCACGGCGGCGCTGCGGCACGGCGTCCTGCAGCGGTTCTTCCGCGACCTGCACGCCGGCACGCAGCACGTCACCTCCGGCCCGGTCGTGCTGCAGAACTGCGGCAAGCTGCTCAGCGGCCTGGCGCCCGGCGCGCAGTGGATGTTCCTCGACCTTCAGGAACCACGGTGACGTCGCTGCTCGAATGGGGACTCCCGGCGGACCGGGCCGAACTGGCCGTGCTCGCCGTGCACGGCCGTGGGCAGGACCCGGCGTTCATGTGCGCGCTGGCTCGCCGGCTGGGTCCGGCGCCGGTGCGGTTCTTCGCGCCGGAAGCCGAGAACAACACGTGGTACCCGCTGTCGTTCCTGGAGCCGGTCGAACGCAACCAGCCCGCGCTGGACCGGTCCCTGCGAGCCGTGGAGACCTCCCTCGACCGGCTCGCCCAAGCCGGTTTCGGCGGTCAGCGGGTCGTGCTGTGGGGCTTCTCGCAGGGCGCCTGCCTGCTGTCGCACCTGGTGCTCACCGCCCCGCGGCCGCTGGCCGGGCTCGTGCTGTTCACCGGCGGGTATATCGGCGGCACGCCCCCGTCGGGTGCCGCCTTGGACGGCGTTCCCGCGGTGATGCGCAGCATCGAGGACGATCCGTGGGTGCCCCGGCACCGCGTCGAGGAGACGGCCGAGCTGCTGCGTCGCGCCGGTGCCAAGGTGGACCTGCGCATCGACCCGGGCACCGAGCACATCGTCACGGACGAGGCCTGCGCGGCGGCGACCGAGTTGCTCACGACCGTGGCGGCACGCTCGTAGCTCACCGCATGATCGCGGTGAGCACGTCCACCCCCATCGGCAGCAGCCGCTGGAGGTTGAGGCGGTGCTGGATCATCCGGCCGTCCCGGCGCGAGACCAGCAGACCGGCCTCGCGCAGGCGGCCGAGGTGGCGGGACACCTGCGGCACCGTCATGCCCGTCCGTGCCGCGAGGTCCGACGTCGTGATCGGCTCGTTGACCAGGTGCCGGCACAGCGACAGCCGGGCCGGGTCGGCGAGGATCGCCAGCCGCAGGCGCACCTGGGCCAGGGTGTCGCGGGCGCCGTCGCCCTCCACCGGGAAGTGCACGACCACCGGGTACTCCGGGTCGACCTTGACGATCAGGTGCGGCCGCGCGTGCACCGAGGGCACCAGCAGGCAGCGGCGGCCGCGCAGGTCGGCGTGCAGGGACTGCAGCTTGTCGAACACCACCGACGGCGGTTCGTGCCGCACCGCCGCGTTCGGGCTGAGCGAGGCCAGCGCTTCGGCCACCGACAACGCGCCGACCCGCGCCCGCACCGCCGCGCACTCGGCTTCCAGCCGATGCGACACGCGCGCCCACTCGTCGGCGAAGAACTCCTCGGCGCAGGCGCGCAGGACGTCGAGCAGGTCGGCGCGGAACGCCTCCGGGTCACCGACGAGGTGCCGGGCCAGCTCGCCGCGGCCGAAGGACCGCCGCTCGCAGGAGGCGACGTACCCGTCCCGCGTCGCGGGGTCGCCCAGCACGTCGCCGATTTCGAGCAGGCCGCCGTGGATCGCGTCCGCCGCCGTCGCGACGAACCGTGGCAACGGCAGCGTCTCGAGCCGGCGCAGCTCCTCGTCGAAGGTCTGTCCCAGCGGCAGTTCGAACGGCAGCAGCAGCCGGCAGCGGCGGCGGGCCCACAGCGGCGCGTAGGTGTTCAGCCGCCCCTGCAGTGCCGCGGAGGTGTCCGCGCGGACGCGGGTGAGCCACGGCCGGACCTCGAAGTGGTGCTCCGGCTCGGCGATCGAGTGCAGGCACGCGAGCAGTTCCGCCAGCGGCGACACCCCCGCCACGAGGTCCGCCGCCCGCGCACCCTGGACGGTCAGCACCACGGACATGAGCGCAGCTTACGGCCCATGCTTACCGCGGTCGCGGTAAGCGTCGGCGGCAACGCGGCGAAACGGACCTAGCCTTCCGGGATCCGGCCGCCACCGCGACACGAGAGGCCAGGTCATGTCCGACTTCCTGCGCACCTTCTTCGACCTCCACGAGATCCTGGACGTCCTGCCCGCACTGCTCACCGAGGGGCTGCGCAACACCCTGCTGATCGCCGCGCTGGCGATCGTCTTCGGCGTCGTCGCCGGGGTGCTGCTGGCGATGCTGCTGCTGTCCCGGCGGCGGCTGGTCCGGCTGCCCGCCCGCCTGTACGTCGACGTCTTCCGCGGCCTGCCGGCCATCGTCACCGTCAGCCTGGTCGGCGTCGGCCTGCCCGCCGCCGGGCTGCGGCCCTTCGGCCGCGAACCGCTCGGCTACGCGGTGCTCGCCATCGCGCTGATCTCCGCGGCCTACTCGGCCGAGATCTTCCGCTCCGGCATCCAGGCCGTCCCGGCCGGGCAGTTGCACGCCGCGCGCAGTCTCGGCATGCCCTACCTGACGGCCATGCGGGTGGTCGTCGTCCCGCAGGGCGTGCGCAACGTGCTGCCCGCGCTGGCCGGCCAGTTCATCATCGACATCAAGGAGAGCGCTCTGGTGTACCTGCTCGGACTCGGCTTCGGCCAGCGGGAGCTCTACTTCATCGCCCAGGAACGACAGGCGGCGACGTACAACTCGTCGGCGCTGGTCGCCGCCGGGCTGTGCTACCTGCTGCTCACCATTCCCCTGACCTACGCGGTGAACCGGCTCGACAAGCGCATGCGCGACGGCCGCCGCTTCACCAGCGAGCCGGCGCCGGTCGCGCCCGTCCCGGCGAAGGCGGTCGTCTGATGACCGCGGTGACCGTGCGCGGCCTGCACAAGCGGTACGGCTCGATCGAAGTGCTCCGCGACGTCGACCTCGACGTCGCGCCCGGCGAAACCGTCTGCGTGATCGGCCGGTCCGGGTCCGGCAAGTCGACCCTGCTCAAGTGCCTCAACCTGCTGGAAGAGCCGACCGCCGGGGAGATCCTGATCGGCGGCACGCCGATCAGCGGCGCCGGCGTGGACGTCGACGCCGTCCGCGCCCGCGTCGGCATGGTGTTCCAGCACTTCAACCTGTTCCCGCACCTGAGCGTGCTGAAGAACGTCACCGCCGCGCTGCGGAACGTCCGGCGCCTCGGCAAGGACGCCGCCGACGCCGCGGCCATGACCCAGCTGGAGCGGCTCGGCCTGGCGCACCTGGCCCACCAGCGGCCCGGCCGCCTTTCCGGCGGGCAGCAGCAACGGGTCGCGATCGCCCGGGCGCTCGCCATGGAACCCGAGGTGATGCTGTTCGACGAGGCCACCTCCGCCCTCGACCCCGAGCTGGTCAAGGACGTCCTCGACGTGATGCGCTCGCTGGCCACGTCCGGCATGACGATGATCGCGGTGACCCACGAAATCGGCTTCGCCCGCGAGGTGGCCGATCGCGTGGTGTTCATGGACGACGGCCGCGTCGCCGAAGCCGGCCCGGCCCGCGCCACCCTCGACGACCCCGAAACCTCGCGGCTGCGCGACTTCCTCGCCCGCGTCCTCTGACCGTCCGGAAAGGACATTCGCATGTTCCGCATCGCCTTGGCCGCGTTCGCCGGCGCGCTCGTGCTCGCCGGCTGCGGCGGCACCTCGTCCGCCGACGACCAGTACGGTCTGCTCGAACCCGGCACCATCCGCGCCGCCACGCAGACCAGCCAGCCGCCCTTCGCCTACGGTGACCCCAGTGGCAAGCCGGTCGGGTTCGTCATCGACGTCACCGACGAGGCCGCCAAGCGGCTCGGGCTGAAGGTCGACTACAAGTCGACGTCGGTGACGTCGTCGCTGGCCGGCCTCACCAGCCACCAGTACGACCTCGCCGCGTCCGGGCTCGGCGTCACCGACGAACGGGCGAAGAGCGTCGCGTTCACCAAGCCGCTGTTCTGGAGCACGACCGCCGTGCTGACCGGCGGCAAGAGCACCGCCGCGAAACTGACCGACTTCGGCGGCCGCAAAGTCGGCGTCGTCACCGGCTCGGCGCAGGAGCCCTTCGTCCCGGCCAAGATGCCGGGCGCCGCGCCGATCGGCTTCCCCAACGCCAACGCCGCGGTCAGCCAGCTGCTCAACGGCAGCATCGACGCCTTCGTCGTCGGCGGTCCCGACGCTGAGCACTTCCTCAAGCAGTACCCTTCGCTGCGCCGGGCCACCTCCGCGCCGGTCGACCACCCGACGTCGATGGCCGTGCCGAAGGACCACAGCGCCCTGCTGACCGCGCTGGACCAGCAGATCGGCGCGATGGTCGCCGACGGCACGTACGCGCGGCTGTACCGCAAGTACTTCACCACCGCTCCGCTCCCCCAGCTCGTCGCCGCCTGGCCCGAGCTCGGCGCGCAGTTCGCGGGCGGCCTCTGATGGGCGGCTGGGAACAGCTGGACCTGCCCGGCGGCCGGACCTGCTGGCGGCTCGTGCTCGAGGTGCCCGCGCGCGACGGCACGGTCCTGGTCGCCGACCTCTACGCGGCGCGGCCCGATCCCCCGGCCGGGCCGGTGCTGCTGGAGCGCACGCCGTACGGCCGCCGGCTGGCCCGCCAGTCCGACGGCGCCCTCGGCCCCGACGACCCGCCGGCGCCCGAGGTGGCCGCGGAACGGTTCGTCGCGGGCGGGTACCTGGTCGTCCGCCAGGACTGCCGCGGCCGGGGCGACTCCGGCGGCACGTTCACCAAGTACCTCAACGAGGCCGAGGACGGCTACGACACCGTCGAGTGGATCGCCGCGCGGGACTGGTGCGACGGCCGGGTCGCGACGATGGGCGTCTCCTACTCGGCCCACGCCCAAGCCGCGCTGGCCTCGCTGGGGGCGCCGCACCTGGCCGCCATGTTCCTCGACTCCGGCGGGTTCGCCAGCGCCTACGAAGCCGGCACCCGGATGGGCGGGGCGTTCGAGCTGAAGCAGGTGACCTGGGCGTTCCACCGTGCCCGGACCAGCGCGCGGGTGGCCGCCGACCCGGTGCTGCGGGCCACCTTGGACTCCGAGGACCTGCGGGCGTGGTTCACCCGGATGCCGTGGCGGCGCGGCGCGACCCCGCTGCGGTTCGTCCCCGACTACGAGGACTACCTGCTGGAGCAGTGGGAGCACGGGATCTTCGACGAGTACTGGCGTCAGCCCGGCATCTTCGCCCGCGGCTTCTACGACCGGTTCCCGGACGTCCCGAGCCTGCACATCTCCAGCTGGTACGACCCCTACATCCGCACCGCGACCGAGAACTTCCGGGAGCTGGGCCGCAAGAAGCACAGCCCCGCCTACCTCGTGCTCGGGCCGTGGACCCACGGCGCCCGCAGCGCGCGGCACGCCGGCGACGTCGACTTCGGCCCCCGGGCGGCCCTCGACGGGAACCTCGACGACGACTACGTCTCGATGCGGCTGCGCTGGTTCGACGCGCACCTCGCCGCGTCCGGTGAGACCCCGCCGCCGGTGCGGTACTTCCTGATGGGCGGCGGCTCCGGGCGCCGGACCCCCGAAGGACGGCTCGACCACGGCGGCCGGTGGCGCACCGCGACGGCGTGGCCGCCGGAAACCGCGCGGGAGCAGGTGTTCCACCTGCACGCCGACGGCGGTCTGTCGCGCACGCCGGCGAGCGGCGCGTACCTGGAGTACGACTACGACCCCGCGGACCCGGTGCCGACGCTCGGTGGTCAGGTCACCTCCGGCGAACCGGTGATGAGCGGCGGCGCGTTCCACCAGTGCCCCGACGAACGCTTCTTCGGCGCGGTGCCGCCGTTCCTGCCGCTGGAGAGCCGGCCCGACGTGCTCGTGTTCCAGACCCCGCCGCTGGACCACGACGTCGCGGTCGCCGGCCCGGTCACGGTGCGGCTGGCCGTCTCGTCCACCGCCGCCGACACCGACTTCACCGTCAAGCTGATCGACGTCCACCCGCCGAGCGCGGACTACCCCCAGGGCTTCGCGATGAACCTCACCGACGGCATCCTGCGCTGCCGCTACCGCAACTCCTTCGCCGAGCCGGAGCCGCTCGTCCCCGGCGAGGTCTGCGACATCACCGTGGAAGCCCCGGATACGGCGAACCTCTTCCGGGCCGGGCACCGGATCCGGCTCGACGTCAGCTCCAGCAACTTCCCCCGCTTCGACGTCAACACCAACACCGGCGCGCGGGAAGTGGGCGACCGGCGCAAGGTCGTGGCCACCAACCGGGTCCACGTCGACGGGCGGTCGTGGCTGACCCTGCCGGTGCTCGATGCGTGAGCGCGGCGCCCTGGCCCCGGCCTGGCGGCGGGCGAACGTGCCGGACGGCTTCACCGTCGCCGCGGTCGGCGACCTCGTCGTCGACGACGTGCTCACGCCAGTGCTGGAACGCCGCGCCCCGGACCTGCTCGCGCTCCTGCGTTCGGCCGACGTGACGGTCGGGAACTTCGAAGGCACCGCGGCCGACCTCGGCGCCTTCGGCGGCTGGCCGGAAGCCGAACCGGGCGGGTCGTGGCTGATCAGCACCCCCGGCGTGCCCGCCGACCTGCGCCGCATGGGGTTCGACCTGGTCTCCCGGGCGAACAACCACACCACCGACTGGGGCGTGGCCGGCATGCGCGCCACCGACCGGTTGCTCACCGCGGCCGGGATCGCGCACGCCGGCACGGGCGAAACCCTCGCGGACGCCCGCGCGCCCCGGTACCTGGTCACCCCCGCCGGCCGGGTCGCGCTGGTGTCGCTCGCCTCGCGGTTCGAGCCGATGGCCCGGGCCGCCGACCCGCTCGGCCGGGTGCCGGGCCGCCCGGGCCTCAACGCGCTGCGCACCCGGCGGCTCGTCCGGGTCCCGGCGGCCGAGCTGGCCGCGCTGGCCCGCATCCGCGACGCCCTGCCCGACGTCAAGCGGTCCGTGCTCGAGGCCGACCGTCGCGAAGGGACGGTCACGCTCTTCGGCACGTCCTTCGGCGCCGGGGACGCGGTCGGCGTCGAGTACACGATGCACGACGGCGACCGCCGGGCGGTGCTGCGCTCGGTGCGCCAGGCGAAACAGACGTCGGACTTCACGATCGCGGCGGTGCACACCCACGAGCCCGGCAACCGGAGCCGGACGGCGCCGGAGTTCCTGCGCACCCTCGCCCGCGAAGCGATCGACGACGGCGCCGACCTGGTCGCCGGGCACGGGCCCCACCAGCTCCGCGGCATCGAGCTGCACCGCGGCCGCCCGGTCTTCCACTCGCTCGGCAACTTCGTCTTCATGGAAAACACGCAGCGCCCACTGACCCACGACGCCTACGAGAAGCAGCCGCCGCCGGGACCGGAGACCACCGAAGCCGAGTACCTGGAGCACAAGCGTGTCCACGGCGTGTTCGAGGAGCGGATCTGGTACGAGAGCGTGGTGGCCGTGTGCCGGTTCACCTCGCGGGGCCGGCTGTCCGAGCTTCGCCTGCAGCCCATCGAGCTGCACTGGAACAGCGGCCGCGACGCCGACCGCGGCATCCCCCGGCTCGCGCGGGGTTCGAGCGCGACGCGGATCCTTCGTCGGCTGCAGCGGTTGTCGGCGCCGCTCGGGACGAAGCTCGTCAACCGTGGCGGCGTCGGGTACGTGGACCTCCGCTGAGCTACACCGGCAGCAGCGCCAGGTCCGCCCACGCGTTCCCGGGCATGGTCGTCATGAGCACCCGCGGTGTCTCGACGAGCGCGGCCGGCCACTCACGCTGGATCTTCGGGATCAACGGCGACTTCAAGTGTGCCTCGACGCCCTCCTCCCGATGCCCCTCCAAGAGGAAGAAGACGTTCGGCTCGTCGACGTCACGCGCCCACCAGAACCACAGATTGCTGTCCTCGGCCCGCGTCGCGCGCGTGAACTCATCGACGAGCGCAAGCCAGCGGGAAGCCCATTCCTCGCGCACGACGAAGCGGATGACGACGACCTGCATCAGCCGGCCCGCCGTTCCCGGGCGGGAGCGGTCCACCGGCCGAGAGCACCGGCCCACTCCCCCGACGCTACGTCGCCGGCCCACGCGACGTAGCCGTCCGGACGCACCAGCAGCCCGGGTCCGTCGTCGGTGCGATGCACCACCGGCACCGGCGCGTGCACGTCCCCGGCGTCCCGGCCCGCGACGAGCACGAACCCGCCACGGCGCAACGCAAGCGGCAACCGGCCCTCCCGCAGCGGAACGCCGGCCGCGGGGGTGCCGACCAGCGGATGCTCGGACGACGCGCGCCGGTAGCGGATTCCGGTCCCGGTGAACATCCCGGCCGCCTTGCGAGAGAACCGGCCGCTGCGCAGCAGGGCGCCGATCACGTGGTTGCGGAGCATCCGCACCGGCCACGCCCGCACCGTCATCATCCGGATCGTGGCGCCGCTCGTGCGCAGCACCAGCTTGCCGACCGGATGCCGTTCCGCCTGGTAGGTGTCGAGGATCGCGGGGTCGGCGCCGTCGAGGACGGCGGCCAGTTTCCAGCCGAGGTTGGCCGCGTCCTGGATGCCCGTGTTCATGCCCTGCCCGCCCGCGGGCGAATGGACGTGCGCGGCGTCGCCGGCGAAGAACACACGGCCCGCGCGGTAGGCGCCGATCTGGCGTTCGTCGCTGCGGAACTGCGAGATCCAGCGGGTCTCCCCCATGCCGAAGTCGCTGCCCATGGTGCGCCGGAGGATGTCGCGCACCAGCTCCGGTTCCGCGCGGAAGGCCGGATCGCGTTCGTGGCGCCGAGCCCAGGCGATGACACGGAACCAGCCGTCGCCGAAGGGCGCGAGGAACGCGAAACTGTCCTTGACCGCGTCGACGGTGATGACCGTGGCCGGCGGCTCGGCGAGGTACGCGTCGGCGAGCATGATCGAGTTCAGCAGGACCTTGCCCGGGAACTCCGTGCCGGTCAGCCGCCGGACCGTGCTGTGCGCGCCGTCGGCGGCGACCACGTAGGACGCCTTCCACGCTCGCTCCCCGGCGCGGACGACAACGCCGTCCTCGCGGTGGTCCAGGTCCGTGACCCCGGCGCCGCGCACGATCTGCGCACCCTGCGCCAAGGCGTGCTTTTCCAGCAGCGCGTCCACGTTCCGCTGCGGGGTGACCAGTAGGAACGGGAATCTCGACGGCAGCCGGGTCAGGTCGAGCCCGGCGCTCTTCCACAGGCTGAGGCTGCCCGCTTTCGTGCCCGTGGCGACCAGTTCGTCGGCGAGGCCGCGGGTGTCCAGGACCTCCAGCGTCCGGGCGTGGGTCCCGAACGCCCGGCTCAGCGGCGACGCTTCCGCGTGCTTTTCGACGACCACGACCGACCGACCGGCCAGCGCCAGTTCCCCGGCGAGCATGCAGCCGGTCGGGCCGGCCCCGACCACGACGACGTCCACGGTGTCCACTCCGGACCTCCTAAGTCAACAGCGGGTGACTTAGACCGTACGAGCGTCGCCGGGCGAAGTCAACCGTCGATGACTTATGCTGGCGCCATGCCCGAGACCCGCCGCCGCTCCGCCCCCGCCACCCGCGCCGCGATCCTCGAAGCGGCCCGGACCCGCTTCGGCGCGCACGGGTTCGACCGGGTGCGCTTGCGCGACGTGGCCGCGGACGTCGGCGTCGACCCGGCGATGGTCATCCGCTACTTCGGCACCAAGGAAGGCCTTTTCGCGGCGGCGGCGGAGTTCGAGCTGAACCTGCCCGACCTCACCGGCGTGACGGCCGACGAGCTCGGGCACGTGCTGATGCCGCGGTTCTTCGGCGTCTGGGAAGACGACGCCGGTTTCCTGTCCCTGCTGCGCGCGGCCACGACCAGCGAAGCGGCGGCGGCGAAGATGCTGGAACTGTTCACCGGCCAGGTCACCCCGGCGGTGGCCGCCGTCGTGACCGACCACGCCCCCGAACGCGCCGCACTCCTCGGCTCACAGATCCTCGGCCTGGCCGTCTCCCGCTACGTGCTGAAGGTGCCGCCCCTGGCGCACATGTCCCGCGCCGAACTCGAAGCCTGGGTCACGCCGGTCATCCGCCACTACCTCACCGACCCCCGCCCGGTCGTGAGCGGTTGATGTCTCAGGACCGTGCGGCGCGGTACCTCCTGTCTCCGCTGTAGCTTTCGGCTGTTCGAAACTCGTTGACCGCCGCGCTCCGCACTCCGTAAGTTCGATGGTGAACGAGGAGGTCCTGGATGAGCCACCTGGTGCGATTCGCCGACGGATCCGGCACCATCCGGGTCGGCCTGCTCACCGATGAGCAGCTGCGGCCGCTCGCGGTGGCGTCGATGAGTGACCTGCTGCGTCGCCCCGTGGCGGAGATCCGCGAGCTGGCCGAGGCCGCCGGGGAGCCGGTGTCCACGGCCGGGACGCGCCTGCTGCCGCCACTGGACGGGCGCATGGAGGTGTGGGCCGCCGGGGTGACTTACCTGCGGTCCGAGGAGGCCCGCCGCGAGGAGAGCGCCGACGAGGACATCTACGCGCGGGTGTACCGCGCGGAGCGGCCGGAGTTGTTCTTCAAGTCGGCCGCCTGGCGCGTGGTCACCGACGGCGAGCCGATCGCCATCCGCGCGGATTCCGCCAACAACGTGCCGGAGCCGGAACTCGGCCTGCTGCTGACCGGTGCCGGGGAGATCGCCGGGTACGTGGTGGTCGACGACGTCAGCTCCCGCAGCATCGAAGGCGAGAACCCGTTGTACCTCCCGCAGGCCAAGATCTACACCGGTTCGTGCGCGGTGTCGGCGCGGGTGCGGCCCGCGTGGGAGGTACCGGACCCGCTGTCGCTCGGCTTCCGCATGCGCATCCTGCGCGACGGTCACGAGGTGTTCGCCGGCGACGCCAGTACCGCGCAGCTCAACCGCAAACCGGCCGGACTGGTCGAGTACCTGTGGCGGGAAAACGACTTCCCCGACGGCGCCGTGCTCTCGGCGGGCACCTCCGTGGTACCGGGACTCGATCAAGGGCTGCGGCCGGGAGACGTGGTCGAGATCGAGATCGACGAGGTCGGATCGCTACGCTCCCCCGTGGTGCTGGGCGCGGACGAGGTGCGCCGAGTGCTCGCGGCCCGCGCGCCCCAGCCGGGCCACTGAGCGCAAGTCGCCCGACACCCCCAAGATCGTCCCGTCCGGCGACGCGACCACCTGCGGATTCACCCCACGCGGGTAGATGCGTTCCGCGGCAGCCGATTCCGTCGGTTCTTCGGTGGTCACAACCGGCCGGTACGCGCGATCACCTGGCCGGCGAAGTCGAGCATCTGGTCAAGACTGGTGAACACCGCGAAGGCATCGAAGTACGCCTCATCAACACCGGACTCGGCGTACCGCTGTAACTTGTCGGCGAGCGAGCCGACGGACGTGCCCGGTTCGAGGTTGATCCGCATGGCCGTCTTCAGTGCGTCGGGATCGCGGCCGGCGTCCTGCGCCGCTCGGCGCGCGATCGACCACAGGCGGTCGGCGCCCTCGTCCTGACTGGTGATCGACGCGGCGGGTGCCGGCCCGTCGACCCCGAGCCAGCCGACCCCGCTGCGGCCGACCCGGCGCATCGCGGCCTCGCCGGCCCCGCCGATCCAGATGGGCGGCCCGCCCGCCTGGACCGGACGCAGGTCGGCGTGGACCGGCGGCAAGGTGAAGAACTCGCTGTCCCAGGACACAGGATTGGTGGTCCACCACGTATGCAGGAACGCCAGCATGTCGTCGAGCATCTTGCCTCGCCGGTGCCAGTCCGCGCTGCGGGCGATGTCGTACTCCTGCCTCATCCACCCCAGCCCCACACCAACGCCAAGGCGGCCGTCGCTGAGCACGTCGAGCGTGGTCAGCAGCCGGGCCAGGTGCGGCGGCTCGTAGTAGAACGTGCTGAGCGTGCTGGCGTTCAGGCGCATCCGGCTGGTCGCCGCCGCGGCGACGGTCCACAGCAGCACCGGATCGAGGGAACGGGTCATCTGCGGCCCGTGGGCCAGATAGCCGCTGTCCACATCGACCGGCGTGGCCAGGCGATCGCCGACCCACAGGGTGTCGTAGCCAAGGTCCTCGAGTCCGCGGCAGAACGCGCTCAGGCCGGGGGCGCCGCTGACGGCGGGCCCGACAATGGGAATCACGAAACCGAGCTTCATCGCGAGAATCTCCTCAAGCAGGATCGTTTGCCACCATTGATTCCGACCTCAGCGAGTCGGTGGTCCATCAACCATTGCCAGGGCACACGGCGCCCTGTTCACCGGCTGCTCGGCCCCGGGGCTCAGCCGGTGAATTCGTTGACGCCCAGGGCGAAGTCCCCGTGGCCGACCCCGTTGCCGGCGAGGCCCACCGTCACCACGCCCACCCCTTCCAGCCAGTGCGCCATTTTCAGGCCGCCGACGTCCAGCGGGCGCAGGCCGAGGCTCTCGACGAATGCCGCCACGCCCGCCTTGGCCCGCGCATCGTCGCCGGCGATGAAGACGTCGGGCCGGCCGTTCTCCAGGACGTTGCGGAAGATGGTGTTGAACGCCTTCACCACGCCGGCGCCGGCCGGGGCCACCTTGGCGACTTCCTGCGCGATCGAGGTCTCCTCGCTGTGGGCCAGGCCGTCGAACGTGGCGTTGAAGGGGTTGCTGATGTCGACGATGACCTTGCCCGCGAGGGCGTCTCCGTACTCGGCGACGACCGGAACGACACCGTCGTACAACAGGGCCGTGATGACGATGTCCCCGGCCGGGACGGCGCCCCACTCGCCCGCCGTCGCGCCGCCGCCCAGAGCCTTGGCCAGGTCCTCGGCCTTGGACTGATCGCGTCCCATGACCTCGACGGTGGTGCCGCCCGCGACCGCGAGCGTGCCGATCGTGCGGGCCATGTTCCCCGTGCCGATTAGGGTGATGCTGCTCATGAGGTGTGCTCTCTTCCTGTTTCGAGGTGCCGCGACATTCCTGGTGTGGTTCAGATGGCGGTGGTGCCGCCGTCGGTGACCAGTTCCAGGCCGTTGACGTAGGTGGAGTCGTCCGAGGCGAGGAACAGGGCGACCGTGGCGATTTCCTCGGGACGGCCCATCTTTCCGCGGGGGATGAGGGACTCGAATGCGGCCTTGGTCGCCTCGTCGAACAGTTCTTCCTGTTTGGCCGTGGCGACCTGGCCGGGAGTCAGGACGTTGACCCGGATCTTGCGGTCGCGCAGTTCGTTGAGCCAGACGCGGGCCCAGGCCTGCTGGACGGCTTTGCTTCCCGCGTAAAGGCTCCAGCCGGGGAACGCGCCGAGGGAGGCGTTGGATCCGGTCATGAAGATCGAGCCGTGGTCGTTGATCAGCGGCAGCGCCTTCTGCACGGTGAACAGGGTGCCGCGCGCGTTGAGCCAGAAGGCGCGGTGGAACTGTTCCTCGGTGATCTCGCCGAGGACGGCGGGTTCGCCCATCCCGGCGCTGGCCCACAGCACGTCGATCGAGCCCTTTTCCCGCTTGACGGTGTCGTACAAGCGGTCCAGGTCGTCCAGCTCGGCCGCGTCACCCTGGACGGCGGTGACGTTGCGGCCGATCAGCTCGACGGCGTCGTCCAGTGCTTCCTGCCGCCGGGCCTGGATGAAGACGTGCGCTCCTTCCTCGACGAACAGTTTGGCGCCGGCCAGTGCCATCCCGGTGGATCCGCCGGTGATCACCGCGACCTTGCCATCGAGCTTTCCCACGATCACTCCGTTGAATTGAGGGGTATCCGAAACAGCCCGATTCTTACGTACACCAGTCTGTGTACGTAACGTATCCGACGACCGGCCGGGGCGCAAGCTACGTACACCGGTCGGTACCGAACGGGTCTACACTGGCGGCATGACGGAGTTGGAGAAGGGCCCCCAGGGCCGGCGCCGCGGCAGGGGCGCACGCGAGCGCATCCTCAGCGCGTCACAGCAGCTGTTCCGCGATCAGGGCATCAACCGCACCGGCATGGACCAGCTCTGCACCGTGGCCCAGGTGTCCAAGCGCACGGCCTACCAGCACTTCGCCGGCAAGGACGAACTCGTCGCCGAATACCTGCGCCGATTCGATCCCGACGTCATGCCCGGAGTGTTCGACCGCACCGACCTCACCCCCCGCGAACGGCTCCTCGCCGCCTTCGAGATACCCGCGTCCACGCCCCTGTGCCCCTACATCGCGGCGGCCGTCGAACTCCACGACCCCGAACACCCCGCATCCCAGTACGCGCGCGACTACAAGACCGCCATCGCCGCGCGGCTCACCGAAACCGCCCGCGAGGCCGGCGCCACCGACCCCGAACAACTCGGCGAACAACTGGCGCTGCTCATCGACGGCGCCTCGGCCCGCACCCGGGTCCTCAACAGCGAATCCTTCCCCACCGCCGCCGCCATCGCCGCCGTCCTCATCGACAACGCCATCCCCGCGTCATCTTCTCGGCGGCCCGGCGATGACCGCGCAACGACGTCGAATTCGGCGCGGCCGAAGCGGTAGCTGCCGGGCTTGTCGCAGGGTGGTAACCGGAATCCCCGGTTCAGCGGTCGACGTCGGCTTCGGCGAGCGTGGTTGTCGCGGCCCAGCTCGCCAGGAGCTGGAGTCGTTCGGCCGAAGGGGAGTCAGGGCGCGCGGTGTAAGCGGTGAGGGTCAGCCCGGTGTCGGCCGCGAGTTCCATGGCCTCGAAGTCGAGGACGAGCTCGCCGACGACCGGGTGGCGAAACTCCTTGGTACCAGTGCGGTGCAGGCGGACGTCATGGGCGGCCCAGCGGGTGCGGAAGTCCTCGCTGCGGGTCGACAGCTCCCCGATGAGGTCGGACAGATCGCGGTTGTGGGGGTCGCGGCCGGCTTCGGTGCGCAGGATCGCGACCGAGGTGTGGCAGGACTTGGCGTAGTCCGGGAAGTAGTCGCGGGCAGCGGGGTCGAGGAACCCGAAGCGGGCGAGGTTGGGCAAAGAAACCTCGCTGGTGCGGGTGGGACTGTCGAACACCGGCGAGTACAGCGCGCGGCCGAGCAGGTTGACGGCCAGGATGTCCAACCGTCCATTGCGGACGAACGCGGCCGTCGTCGTCATGCTGTCGAGGATCTGCTGCACGACCGGACGCACCCGCTGCGGAGAACGGCGGCGCTGGCCGGAGGCGGTGCGGGGACGGCCGGCCGCGTTGGCGGCGCGGGCGAGGTCGAACAGGTAGACGCGCTCGGCCTCGTCGAGCTGCAGCGCGCCGGCGATGGCGTCCAGGACGCTGTCGGAGACGCCGGCGAGGTTGCCCTTCTCGACGCGGGTGTAGTAGTCGGCGGAGACACCGGCGAGCATGGCGACCTCTTCGCGGCGCAGGCCCGGCACGCGGCGGTTGCCACCGTAGTGCTGCAACCCGGCCTGCTCGGGGGTGATCTTGGCCCGGCGGGTGACCAGGAAGTCGCGGACCTCGGTGCTCTTGGCGTTCACCCGCTCCACGGTACGACGGCCCGAACCCGTGAGGGGGGTTCTGTCGTGACCCGGAAAGACGCGACCTGCCGCGCGTACCCGAACGGGCGTTCCATCGAAGCGTGACCACTCCTGAGAAGACCGCCGGCAGCGCCGTCGCGACGCTCGCCACCGCGTTGCTCGGGTTCTTCGTGGTCACCCTGGACGCGGTCGTCGTGAACATCGCCCTGCCGGACATCCGGACCGGCCTGGGCGGCGGCATCGCGGGCCTGCAGTGGGTGGTCGACGGCTACACGCTCATGTTCGCCGCCGCCCTGCTCTCGGCCGGCTCGCTCGCCGACCGGATCGGCGCCAAGAAGGCGTTCGGGCTCGGGATCGCCGGGTTCACCCTGGCGTCGCCGGCGTGCGGGCCGGCCCCGCAGCTCGGGGTGCTGGTGGCGTGCCGCTTCGCCCAAGGGCTGGCCGCCGCGGTGGTGATGCCGTCCTCCATGGCGCTCATCGCCCAGACCTACCCCGACCCGGTGCGCCGGGCCCGCGCGGTCGCGATGTGGGCGATGGGCGGCGCCGCGGCGTCTTCGGCCGGCCCGCTCCTGGGCGGCGTCCTGACGACGGTGAGCTGGCGGTGGATCTTCCTGATCAACCTCCCCGCCGGAGCCGTGGCGTTGCTCTTGCTCCGCCGGGTCGGCCGGTCGGACCGCCACCGGGTGCCGTTCGACGCGGCGGGTCAGCTCGTCGGCGCCCTCGCGATGGCCGCGCTGGTCTTCGGGGCCATCGAAGCCGGTCAAGACGGCTTCGGCCGGCCGGCCGTGCTGACGGCGTTCGGGATCGCCGTTCTCGCGTTGGCCGCGTTCGTGCTGCTCGAAGCCCGGATCGCGCACCCGATGCTCCCGCTGGAGCTGTTCCGCTCCCGCACCGTGGTCGCGGCGGTGGTCATCGGGTTCGCGTTCATGATCGGCTACTACGGGATGCCATTCGTGCTGAGCCTGGTCCTGCAAGACCGCGGTCTGTCGTCGCCGGCCACCGGTGTGGTGTTCCTGCCGATGATGCCGGCCGGGCTCGTACTGACCCCCGATCGTGCCCCGCGTGGTCGAGCGAACCGGCGCCCGGCCCGTGGTCGTGACCGGCCTGGCGCTGATGACGGCCGGCGTCGCGGCCCTCGCGCTCCTCCCCGCCACCGCACCCACGTGAGTGACCGCCGCACTGATGATTCTCGTCGGGCTGGGCGGTCCCACGGTGATCCCGCCGGTGATCGCGGTCCTGCTCGCCGCGGTCCCCGCGCACCGGGCCGGGACCGCGAGCGGGGCGTTCAACACCAGCCGCCAGCTCGGCGGCGCACTGGCCGTCGCAGTCTTCGGCGCCCTGCTGGCCGCACCTCCGGGTTTAACGCCCGGCATGCGGGTCAGCCTCCTACTGGCCGCCGCCGTCGCCGCCGCGGCCGCCTTCACCGCGATCGCGGGCCTGGGCACCCGCCACTGGAACAAGATCAACGAAAGGGAACCACGATGACCGACAACCCCCAGCCCTCCGGCGCGGAGAAGATGTTCGGCGACTTCGCGCCCGCGCTGGTGCACTTCACCGACGACGTCCTCTTCGGCGAAGTGTGGAAGCGCACCGACCTGACTCCCAAGGAACGCAGCCTCGTCACCGTCGCCGCGCTGACCACCAACGGCAACACCGAGCAGCTCGTCTACCACCTCGGCCTGGCCAAGGAGAACGGCAACACCGAAGCCGAACTGATCGAAGCGATCACCCACTTGGCCTTCTACGCCGGCTGGCCGCAGGCGATGGCCGCCATGGCCGTCGCCAAGAAGGTCTTCCGGAACTGACCACCCTTTCGAAGGAGCACACGACCATGCGCGGAGCTGTCATCCACGCCCCCGGCGACGTCCGCCTCGAGGACCGCGCCGATCCCACCATCCAAGCCCCGACGGACGCGGTCATCCGGATGTCCGCCACCTGCGTGTGCGGCTCGGATCTGTGGGACTACCGCGGCATCAACCCGGTCACCTCCCCCACCCCGATGGGCCACGAATACGCCGGAATCGTCGAAGAGGCCGGCACCGACGTCACCACCATCAAGCCCGGCCAGTTCGTCATCGGCTCCTTCTTCGCCTCCGACAACACCTGCGAAATCTGCCGCACCGGCTTCCAGACCTCCTGCGTGCACCGCGAATTCGTCGGCGCCGGCGGCGCCCAAGCCGAGTACCTGCGGGTCCCACTGGCCGACGGCACCCTCGTCGCCACGCCGGAAGTCCCGTCCGACGATCTGCTGCCCAGCCTGCTGGCCGCTTCAGACGTCCTGGGCACCGGCTGGTTCGGCGCAGTCGCCGCCGACGTCCGGCCCGGCTCCACCGTCACCGTCGTCGGCGACGGCGCCGTCGGCCTGCTCGCCGTCCTGGCGGCGCGGGAGCTCGGCGCCGAGCGGATCATCGCGATGAGCCGCCACGAATCCCGGCAGAAGCTGGCCACCGAATTCGGCGCGACCGACATCGTCACCGAGCGCGGGGACGACGGCGTCGCCGCGGTCAAGGACCTCACCGGCGGACTCGGCGCGCACTCGGTCATCGAAGCCGTCGGCACGCAGGAGTCGATGATGCAGGCCATCCGCTCCACCCGCCCCGGCGGCGCGGTCGGCTACGTCGGCGTCGCCCACGACGTCACCCTGCCCGGCGAGGAACTGTTCTACTCCCACGTCCGCCTCCTCGGCGGTCCCGCCCCGGTCCGCCGCTTCCTGCCGGACCTGATCGACCGCATCTGGCGCGGTGCCATCGACCCGGGTCGCGTCTTCGACCTCACCCTTCCCCTCGACCAGGTCGCCGAGGGCTACCGGGCCATGGACGAACGCCGCGCCGTCAAAACCCTTCTGCGCCCCTGAGAACCGGAGATCCACGATGCAGCACATCCCCGTCAACGACACCGTCAAGACCCCGGCCGAGCGCTTCACCGGCGACGTCTACCTCACCATGATCAAAACTCCCGAGCCGCCGTCGCGCCTGGTCGCCTCCCTGGTCCGGTTCACCCCCGGCGCCCGCACCAACTGGCACTCCCACGCGGTCGGGCAAACCCTCCACGTCACCGACGGCATCGGCCTCGTCGTCAACCGCGACGGCCAGGTCATCCGCATGCGGGCCGGCGAGACCGTCTGGACCCCGCCCGGCGAAGAACACTGGCACGGCGGCACCGACACCACCTGCATGAGCCACATCGCCATGCTCGAAGGCCCCGAAGAAGGCGGGGACGGCACCACCTGGCTCGAACCCGTCACCGACCAGCAGTACCACGACGCCCACCAGCGGAGCTGATCCACCGTGTACACACGAACTTGCGCGGCGCGGTCGAACGAGGTGTCACGTTCTTCGACACCGCCGAGGTCTACGGCCCCTACGTCAACGAAGAGCTCGTCGGCGAAGCGCTCTCCCCGCTGCGCGACGAAGTCGTGATCGCCACGAAGTTCGGCTGGCGGATCGAGGACGGCCGGTCGGTGGGGCTCGACAGCCGTCCCGGACAGATCAAACGGGTCGCCGACGCCTCGCTGCGCCGCCTGCGGACCGACACGATCGACCTGTTCTACCAGCACCGCGTCGACCCGGACGTCCCGATCGAGGACGTCGCCGGCGCCGTCGGCGAACTCGTCCAGGCCGGCAAGGTGCGGTACTTCGGGCTTTCCGAGGCCGCCGCGGCCACCATCCGCCGCGCGCACGCCGTCCACCCCGTGACCGCCGTGCAAAGCGAATACTCGCTGTGGACCCGCGACCCCGAACCGGAGGTACTGCCCACCTGCGGCGAGCTCGGCATCGGCTTCGTGCCGTTCAGCCCCCTCGGCAAGGGCTTCCTCACCGGCGCCGTCACCGCCACCACCCGGTTCGACCCGGACGACGTCCGCGCCGGCATCCCCCGCTTCACCGAGGACAACCGCAACGCCAACCAGGCCCTGGTCGAACACGTGACCCGCCTGGCCCGTGCGAAGGACGTCACCCCCGGCCAGGTCGCCCTCGCCTGGCTGCTCGCCCAGCACCCGTGGATCGTGCCCATCCCCGGCACCCGCCGGCTCGAACGGGTCGAGGAAAACGCCGCCGCCACCCAGGTACCGCTCTCTGCGGACGAGCTGACGGACCTGAACCACATCACGGCGCGGATCGGCGTGCGGGGCGACCGGTACAACGAGCACCACATGGCCCTCGTCGGCCATTGACGAGCCGGGTAGCCGACGGCCCGGTCGCCCCGGCGAGCCGGAAGACCTGCGACACGTCGTGGCAGCGCTCCGCGCTCACCTCAGCTCGGTCACCACGGACATCCTCGCCTGACCACCATTGGGCGGTACGCCACGGCGCACGCGTGCCCCACGATGAGGCGATGGAGGTCCGACCACCTCGCTACCCCTTCGGGGACGTCGTGGCACTGCAACCCCACCCGCGGTTCGCCGAGCTGCGGAAGTCCGAAGCGCCGGTACGCGTCACGATGCCCTTCGGCGGCGACGCCTGGCTGGTGACGCGGTACGAGCAGACGCGGTTCGTCCTGTCGGACCCGCGGTTCTCCCGCGCCGCCGCGGCCGGGGCGGACGTGCCGCGCGGGCGTCCGGGCTTCGAACCGGCGGGCAACCTGCTGGCCATGGACCCACCGGAGCACAACCGGATCCGGGCGCTGGTGGCCAAGGTCTTCACCGGCCGCCGGGTGGAGCTGCTCCAGCCCCGGATCCAGGAGATCGTCGACACGCTCCTCGACGGCATCAGCCCGCCCGCCGACTTCGCCTCGGCGGTGGCGTGGGAACTGCCCGTGCAGGTGATCAGCGAGCTGCTCGGCGTGCCGCCGGGCGAGCGCCGGATGGTGCGCGAGTGCACCGAAACGCTGGTCGCCTCGGGCGGAACCGTGACACCCGCGGACGTCATGGCAGCACGCGGAAGGCTGGCGGGCGCGCTGACCACGCTGATCGCGCAGCGCCGGGAAGAGCCCACTGACGATCTGCTCACCGCGCTCGTCGCCGCACGTGACGAGGGCGACCGCCTGACGGACAACGAACTGCTCATGCTCGGCGTGGCACTGCTGGCCGGCGGCCACGAGACCACGGCGAACCTCACCGGCAGCTTCCTGGTCGAGCTGCTGTCCGACCGCGAACGGTGGACGACGCTCGTCGCACGGCCCGAGCTGATCCCCTCGGCGGTCGAGGAGCTGCTGCGGTTCGTGCCGCTGGCGACCGTCGCGGATCTCGCGCGGATCGCCAAGGAGGACCTCGAGATCGGCGGCCAGGCGATCCGGGCCGGGGACGCGGTGCTGGTCCAGCTGGACTCGGCGAACCGCGACGAATCGGTGTTCGCCTCGGCCGGGGACCTGGACTTCGGCCGCAAGGTCAACCACCACGTCGCGTTCGGCTTCGGCGTGCACCACTGCGTCGGCGCGCCGCTGGCGAGGCTGGAACTGCGCGTCCTGCTGTCGACGCTGGTTCGCCACCTGCCGGACCTGCGCCTCGCGATCTCCGCGGAGGACCTCGAGTGGCGCCGCGGCGGACTGATGCGTGGGGTCACGGGCCTGCCCGTCACCTGGTGAAGTCCGTGCACGGCTACGTGCGCGGGGCGTGGTGGGCAGCCGGATGACAGCCCCCGATCGGATCGCCGTTCTCGTCGAGGACCTCGGCGTCAGGACTGGTCGCCGGATCGCCGGACGGGCGGCCAGATCGTCATGGTCAAGCGCGCGGTCGACTCGAGCTCGTCCCGGTCAGCGCCGTCGCGGGATCGCATCGACATGCCCAGCACGGCGGTCCAGATCACCGCGGCCAGCGCATCCGGCTCCATGTCTCGCGGCAGTTCACCGGCGTCGGCCGCCGCGCGCGTCTCGCGGCGCAGCCGCTCCTGCACGGACGACCGCAACTCGGCGAGCCGGGCGAGCAGTATCGGCTCCCCGGTCGGCGCCGCCGCGGTGTTCACCATGCAGCCCCTCGGCAGTCCTGGCGTCGAGTAGAACCGCGCGATGCCCAGCAGCATCGCCGCGATCGCGTCCCGCCTGGCCCCCGGCACCGCGAGCGTCTCGTCGAGGAACTGGACGAAGCGGTCGTAGTAGAGGTCCAGCACCTCGAGGAACAACGCGCGCTTGTCGCCGAACGCCGCGTACAGGCTCGGCGGTGCGATGCCCAGGCGGCGGGTCAGATCGGCGATCGAGGTCGACTCGAACCCCTGCTCCCAGAACGCCTGCAGCGCGCCGTCGAGCGCGACGGCCCGATCGAAGCCGCGCGGTCGCCCCAAAGCTGCCATGCACCCATTCTAGAACACCGATTACAGATCTCTGCTACCGTACTTCTGTAGTCACGATTACAGATCGGAGCAGCTCCATGAAGCAGACGCAGATCGAGTCCAACGGCATCACGCTGAACGTGGTCGAGGAAGGCGAAGGCCCGGCCGTGCTGTTCGTGCACGGCTTCCCCGACGGCTGGCGGGGGTGGCGCGGGCAGATGGCGGCGGTCGCGGCCGCGGGTTACCGCGCGATAGCGCTGGACATGCGCGGCTACGGCGGAACCTCCAAGCCCGAAGACCCCGCGCTCTACACGGTCTTCTACTGCGTCGGAGACCTCGTCGGCGTCCTCGCGGAACTCGGGATCGAGCACGCCACCCTCGTCGGCCACGACTTCGGCGCGACGGTGAGCTGGAGCGCGGCGATGATGCGGCCGGATCTCTTCGACGCGGTCTTCTGCCTCAGCGTCCCGCCGGTGCTACCGGGCGGCCCCAGCATGCTCGAGCGGCTGAAGTCCGCCGGCAAGGAGGACGACTTCTACATGTTCCGGCAGATGCGGCCGGAGGCCGACCAGGAGTGGGCGGACGCCGCCACGACGCTGCCCGGCATGCTCTACTGGACGTCAGGGCTGCCCGATGCTTCCGAGGCGTGGGATCCGATGGACCCGGACAAGAGCCTCAACCGGCCGTCGCCGATCGGCATCCCGCCCTTCGCGAACCGGGAGGACGTCGAGGCGGCGATCGCAGGCTTCGAACGCGACGGCTTCCACGGCCCGCTCAACACCTACCGCGCCATGCAGCCCTACTTCGACGAGGCGAAAGCCTTCGCCGGGGCGAAGATCCGGCAGCCCGCCTTCTTCGGGTTCGGCACCGACGACGGCATGGTCCGGATGCGAGCGTTCAAGGAGGGGGACATCACCAGCGTCGTGCCGAACCTCAAGGGTTTCCTGCCGATCGAGGGCGTGGGCCACTGGCCGCAGCTCGAGGCGCCGGAGATCGTGAACGAGGCGCTGGTCGGCTTCCTCGGTTCGCCTGTGATCCGATAGCCCCTTGCCGAGGAAGGGAGCCCCGCCGTGGCCGCCGAGCCGTTCGAGGTCAGCGTCACCGAAGCCGAGATCGCGGATCTGCGTGACCGGCTGCGACGGACCCGGTGGCCCGAGCCCGAGCCGGTCGACGACTGGTCGCAGGGGTTGCCGCTGGCGTATGCGCAGGAGCTGTGCCGCAGCTGGGCCGAGGACTACGACTTCGGGTTCGCCGAGCGGCTGAACGTCTTCCCGCAGTACCGCGACACCGTCGACGGGCTGGGCATCCACTTCCTGCACGTCCGCTCGCCGGAGCCGGACGCGTTCCCGCTGGTGCTCACGCACGGGTGGCCGGGCTCGGTGCTCGAGTTCCTGGACGTCCTCGGCCCGCTGACCGACCCGCGCGCACACGGCGGGGACCCGGCGGACGCGTTCCACGTGGTCGCGCCGTCGTTGCCCGGATACGGCTGGAGCGACAAGCCGTCGACGACCGGGTGGGGCGTCACTCGCATCGCTCGCGCCTGGGACACGTTGATGGTTTCGCTGGGTTACCAACGGTACGGCGCGCAGGGCGGCGACTGGGGTTCGGCGGTGTCCGGCGCGCTGGGCGAGGTGGCGCCCGAGCGGGTCGCCGCCGTGCACCTGAACCTGGGGTCCGTGGCGGCGGGCACGTTCGACGACCCGACACCGTCGGAGCTGGCGAACCTCGAGGCGGAGAAGGAGTTCCAGCGCACCGGCCGGGGCTACTCGGCGCTCCAGGCGACCCGGCCGCAGACGCTCGGCTACGGCCTCACCGACTCCCCGGCGGGCCAGGCCGCCTGGATCGCCGAAAAGTTCTGGGCCTGGACGGACCACGACGGTCACGCCGAGGACGCGGTGTCGCGGCAGAAGATCCTCGACGAGATCTCCGTCTACTGGTTCACCGCGTCGGCCACGTCGTCGGCGCGCCTGTACTGGGAGAGCTTCGCCCACTTCCGGGACAAGGTCACCGCGCCGTCCGGGCTGTCGGTCTACCCGCGCGACATCACCCGCCCGTCGCGGCGGGAGGCCGAGTTGCGGTTCACCGATTTGCGCTGGTTCGAGGAACTGCCGCGAGGTGGCCACTTCGCCGCGCTGGAACAGCCGGAGTCGCTGGTCGAGCAGGTGCGCGGGTTCTTCCGCCTCTTCCGCTGACTGTCCGTCCCGTTGCCGGGAAGCCCGCGCCCGGAGGGTGGTTCTGTCGCCCTTCGGGACGGCGGCGGCAGCTGGGCCGAGATCGTCGGAAAGTTTCCGCCGGTCACTCGAAAGAGTTACCGTGAAGGTCACCTGGAGGGAGCCTGACCCCATGACCCGTGTGACGCGCAGAAAGCTTTTGCCGGCCCTGGTCGCCGTGGCCGCGCTGGCGGGTGCCGCGGCCGCCGCCCCGGGGGCAGCCGACTCCGGCCTGACGCCCCGGCAGCTCGCCGGCCAGCGGGTGATCTACTCCTACCCCGGCCTCACCCCACCGGCCGCACTCCTGCAGCGCATCCGCGCCGGCGAAGCGGCCGGCGTCATCTTCTTCGGCGAGAACATCCAGAGCAGCCAGCAGATCGCCGGGGTCGTGCGACAGCTGCGCGCCGCGTCGGCGCAGAGCCCGGTACCCCAGCCGCTGCTGCTGATGACCGACCAGGAAGGCGGCCAGGTGCGCCGGCTGCCGGGTGAGCCCGCCCTGTCGGAGAAGCAGGTCGGGCAGGCGGCCGATCCGGTGGCCGCCGCGACCGCCGCCGGCCGCGGCGCGGGCTACACCCTCGGCGCCGCCGGGATGAACGTCAACCTGGCGCCGGTGCTCGACGTCTACCGCCGGCCCGGCGACTTCATCGACCAGTACGGCCGCTCCTACAGCAACGACCCGGCCGTCGCCGGCCGCCTCGGCGCCGCGGCCATCACCGCGCAACAATCCACCGGCGTCGCGGCGACCGCCAAGCACTTCCCCGGCCTGGGCTCGGCCCCCGCGGGCGCGAACACCGACACGGCGCCGGTGACGCTCAACGTGCCCCTGACCGAACTGCGCGCGACGGACGAAGCACCGTACTCGCCGGCCATCCGGGCGGCGGTGAACCTCGTGATGCTGTCCTGGGCGGTCTACCCGGCACTCGACCCCGGGCACCCGGCCGGGCTCTCCCCCACCGTCATCCGGCAGGAACTGCGGCAGCGCAACGGTTTTGGCGGCACCACCATCACCGACGCCCTGGAAGCCCGCGCCCTGGCCGGCTACGGGACCACCGGCAACCGCGCGGTACTGGCGGCCGGCGCGGGAATGGACCTCATCCTGGCCTCGGCCCGCGACGTCGCCCAGGGCGACAGCGCCGCCGACGCCCTGGCCACCGCACTGGACGACGGCACCCTGCCCGCAGCGGACTTCACCGCCGCGGTCGACCGGGTCTCCGACCTGCGGAGCCAGCTGCACTGACACCCGGCGGCGGCGACGAAGACGCCGGCGCGCCACACCCGTCCTCGGCCGGCGGACAGTGACCGCCGCCGACCCGATCGCCCGGCCGCTGAGCGCGTGGCTCACGGCGGGACCTCCTACGCTGATCGTGTGCACGAGCCGACCGCCCCACGCATCCTCGTGATCGAGGACGCCGAAGCGATCCGCGTGTCGGTCGGTTCCGCGCTGACCTCGGCCGGGTTTTCGGTGCGCGCGCAGCCCGACGGCGCCGGGCTCGAAACCGAGCTGGCCCACGCTCGCCCCGATCTCGTCGTCCTCGACGTCATGCTGCCCGGCCGCGACGGGTTCGAGCTGCTGCGGGTGATCCGGCGGCACTCGGCCGCCGGTGTGGTGATGCTGACCGCCCGCGACGGCGTCGAAGACCGGCTGCGCGGACTCGGCGACGGCGCCGACGACTACGTCGTGAAGCCGTTCGTGCTCGCCGAGCTGGTCGCGCGGGTCACCGCCGTGCTGCGCCGGACCGGCCGCAGCCGCCCGACCATCGAGATCGGCGAGCTGGTGGTCGACGTCGAGGGCGGCCGCGTCCGCTACGGCGCCGCCGACGTCGAGCTGACCTCCACCGAGTGGAAGCTGCTGACCTACCTGGCCCAGCACCGCGACCGGGTGGTGTCCAAGACCCAGGTCCTCACCGCGGTGTGGGGCTACGGCGACTACGCGCCGAACCTGGTCGAGGTCAACGTGAGCACGCTGCGCCGCAAGCTCGAAGCGCACGGCCCGCGCGTCCTGCACACCGTGCGGGGCCAAGGCTATGTCCTGCGCGGGGACCCGTGACCGGCCTGCGGACGACGTCGCTGCGCCGCCGGGTCACCGTCACCGTGCTGGTGGTGCTCGCGGTGGTGCTCGTCGCGGTCGGGCTCGTGGTCGACACGGTGTTCCGCGCGCAAGCCGAGCGCGACGTCAACGCCGTGCTCACCGCCCGCGTGCAGCTGGCCCAGCAGCTGGCGAAGCAGAACGTCGCACCGCAAAACCTGCTCCGCCGTGTGGAGACCCGCGGCGTGCAGGGCTCGCTGAGGCTGCCGGACGGCACGTTCCTCGGTGCGGCGGACCTGCCGGCGGACGCCCGGCTCCGGCTGGTCCGGGCGACGCTGTCCGGGCCGGCCCGGATCAACGGCGCGAAACTGACGCTCACCGCGGACGAGTCGCTCGTGGCCGCCGCCGAGCAAAGCCTGCGGTGGGTGCTGCTGGCCACCGGCGTCGCCGCGCTGCTCGTCGCCGCGGCCGCGTTGCTGCTGGCGGTCCGGTTCGCGTTGGCGCCGCTGGACGCGATGACCCGGCTGGCCCGCTCGATCGTCTCCGGCGGCCGGGGTGGCCGGCTCGCGCCGGAGCGGACCGGCACCGAGCTGGGCCGCGCGGCGGCCGCGTTCGACTCGGCGTTGGACGCCCTCGAAGGCGCCGAGCGCGCGGCCCGGGCCTCCGAGGAGCGGACCCGGCGGTTCGTCGCGGACGCGGCCCACGAGCTGCGGACGCCGCTGGCCGGCGTCCAGGCGGCGGCCGAGGCGCTGGTGCAGCAGCCGCCGGACGCGCCGGCGGAGCACCGCGAACACCTGCAGCTGCTGGTGATCCGCGAGTCACAGCGGGCCGGGCGGCTCGTCGCCGACCTCCTGGACCTGGCCCGGCTCGACGCGGGCACGGAGCTGGAGCGGACCCCGGTCGCGCTGCGGGAGCTGGCGCACGCGCAAGCCGAACAGGTGCGGCTGACCGCGCCCGGCGTCACCGTCGAGGTCACCGGGCCCGGCGCCCGGGTTCTCGGCGACCGGACCCGGCTGACCCAGATCCTGGCCAACCTCACCGGCAACGCCGTGCACGCGATGAAGGGCACCGGGACGCTCACCGTGGAGATCACCGCCGACGGGTTCACGGTGACCGATACCGGACCGGGTATGCCGGGCCCGGACCGCGAGCGGATCTTCGACCGGCTGGTCCGCCTCGACACCGCACGCGGTCAGCAGGCCGGCTCCGGCCTGGGCCTGCCGATCGCCCGCGGCTTCGCCCGCGCCCACGGCGGCGACCTCTGGTGCGAGGCCGCGCCGGGCGGCGGCGCGCGGTTCCGGCTGACCGGTCTGGCGCCGGCGGCTCAGGCGAACAGCCCGTCCATGCGCCCGGAGTGATTCGGCAGCACCTTGCCCGCGTCCGTGCCCAGCACCTGCTCGACGAGCGTCGCGTACACGTCCCGGAAGTCCGTCGTCAGCTTCAGGTCGCCGTCGTCGAGGTCGGTCAGGCTCGGTTCCGCACCGTGGAAGCCGCCTTTGACGCCGCCGCCGAGGACGAACACGGGGCCGGCCGTGCCGTGGTCAGTGCCTTGACTGGCGTTGGCCGTCACCCGCCGCCCGAACTCCGAGTAGACCAGCACCGTGGCCTGCTTGCCGCGGTCGGACTTCGCCAGGCGCTGGGCGAACGGGGTCAGCGCGCCGTCCAGCTCGGTCAGCAGGCGCTGCTGGGTGCCGCGCTCGTCGGCGTGCGTGTCGAACCCGCCCAGCGACACCGAATACACCCGGGTCGGCACGCCCGCTTCGATCAGCCCCGCGACAACGTCGAGCTGCGCGGACAGCTCTCCCTTGCGGGGCTGGGTCTTCCCCTTGTCCTTTGTGGACGCCCCGAGCGTTTGAACAGCGCGGTGCAGGTCGTTGACCGACCGCGCCGCACGGGCCTGCCAGAAGCCTTCGCCGGCCTGTGCGGTGCCGAGGCCCTCGAACGCCTTGCCCAGCGCGCCTTCCGGGAGCTTCAGCCCACCGACCGGCAGCGACGCGGCGGCGGTGCGTTCGCCGGCCAGCAGCGGCGGCAGCACCGGGTCGACCGACACCGCGCGCAGCGGGTCGTCGCCGGTGACGTCCAGCCAGCGGCCGAGCCACCCGGTCGGGACCGAGGTCTCCGGTGACGCGGTCTGCCAGATCGCCATCGACCGGAAGTGGCTGTGGTCGGGCTTCGGGTAGCCGACCCCGCGCAGCACGGCCAGCTGCCCGCCGTCCCAGAGGCTCTTGAACCCCTTGAGCCCGGGGTTGAGCCCGAGGCTCTCGCCGAGGTCGAGCACCTCTTCGGGTTTGTACGCGAGTTCGGACCGGGCGTTCCGGTACGCGGAGTCGCTCGCCGGGACGACCGTGTTGAGCCCGTCGTTGCCGCCGTAGAGCGTGACGACGACGAGGACGCCGGCGTCCGGGTCGAGCGGGTTGTCCTGGGCGGCCGACATCAGCCGTCCCCAATCGACCTGGGTCGCCCCGGCGGCCAGCGCCGCCGCGGCGGTCACGCCGGTCGCGGTGAGGAACCGGCGTCGGTTCACCTGCTGCACGATCGTCACCCGCTCACTGCGTATTCGGGGGCACAAGCGGCCACTGTGGACAGTTGACGCACGTCGCCGCCGACGTTCGCCAGCGCGGCACGGGTCCGCTCCGACCAGGCGTCGACGCCGAGGAGGTCACCGATCGCGGCGACCTTGTCCCGCGCCTTCGCCACCGCGGCCAGGTCGGCGTGCGCGACGACCTGCTGCGCCAGGTGCAGGCGGGCCACGCCGGCCGAGGTCGTCAGCCAGGCCCCGCCCGCCGCCCAGCCCCCGACGCTGGGCGGCTGGAACGGCACCTGCCCCATCCCGCGCAGCCCGGTCAGCAGCTGCCCGCGAGTCTTCTCGTCGAGCTTCCCGGGCCGGACGCCGACGGCGCGCAGCAACCCGGCGAGCCACTCGACCGGTTGCTTGACCAGCGACGTCGCGCTGTCGTGGAACGCGGGCTCGTCGGTGATCGCCCGCAGCAGCGCTCGGATGTCGCGGCCGCTTCCGTAGGCGGCGACCAGCCGGTTCAGGGTGTCCGCCGGCGCCGGTGCCGAGGACACCAACCGGGACCAGACGCGCCCGGTGACGAACGGGGCCGACTCCGGCCGCGCGAGCACGAGGTCCACGAAGGACTGGGCGGAGAAGTCGCCGCTGGCGCCGAGGATGCGTTTCACGCCGCTGTCGTGTCGCTTGGGGACCAGCTGCGCGCCGTCGGCGTCGCGCTTGGCGGTCCAGCCGGTGAGCGCCCGCGCGGCTTCGCGGACATCGTCCTCGGCGTAGTGCCCGACGCCCAAGGTGAACAGTTCCATGAATTCGCGGGCGAGGTTCTCGTTCGGCTTGCCCGCCTTGTTGCTGTTGCCGTCGAGCCACAGCAGCAGCGCCGGGTCGACGACCATCGCGCGAGCCAGGTCGGTGAAGCTGCCCAGGGCGTGCTCGCGTTGGGCCTGGTTCTGCGCGAGCATCAGCCGCGGGCTGCGGACCTTCTGTTCACTGGTGGCGAAGTGGCCGTGCCAGAACCAGGTGAGCCGTTCGACGGACGCGATGTCGGCGGCGGCCATCCGGTCGAGCCACCAGCCCACGGCTTGCGTGGCTTGGGCCTGCACCTGCTGCTTGGCCTGCTTCTTCTCGGCGTCGTCGGCGTTCTTCCCCGGTTTGTCCGGGGGCGGCGCGAGCTCGGGCACGGGTGTCGCGGCCGCGCCGGCGTCGGGTCCGCCGCCCAGCAGCCGGTCGCGGGTCTCGGCGAACCCGCGGTCGAGGTCGCCCGGCCGCGGCCCGAAGCCGAGGCGGTCGTGCAGCCGCCGCACGGCCGCTCGTTCGGAAAGCACCACCATGCGCCCATCGTGCGAGGCGGGCCGGTGCGGCCGCGACCACCGGCAGCGTTTCTTAAGCCGATCCACAGCCACCGCGATGGCGCACCTGCCGCGCCCAGGCTGACGCCTACGATGGTCATCCAGGGAGGTCTTGGTTGGCCATGACGACTGGTGACACCCAGCCGGGCGAGGCCGGTTCGAACGAGCCGCCGTCGACTCTGCTGTACCTGATGAAGCAGGTCGAGCTGTCCGTGCGCGCCGAACTCGACGCCCTCGTCCGTCCGGCGGACCTAACGACGCTGCAGTACACGGCTCTGACCGTCCTCGAACGCCACCCCGACCTGACCGCCGCGCGCCTGGCCCGGCACTCCTTCGTCACCGACCAGAGCATGGCCGACATGGTGACGACGCTGCTGAACCTCGGGCTGATCGAGCGCCATCGCGACCCCGCCGACCGCCGTCGCCTCGTCATCGCCTTGACACCCGCCGGCCACCGGCTGCTCGACCGGCTGCGGCCCCAGGTGGCCGCGTTGCAGGACCGCATGGTCTCGCTGCTTTCCGCCGGGCAGGCGAGCGACCTGCACCACTCGCTGGAGCTGTGCCGACGCGCCTTGCGCGAGGACCGGGTCGAAACCGATCCGCCACCTCGTTCGGCGAGCGACACGCCTCGCCGGAAGCCGGCGCCCACGTAATAGTCAGGAAACCTGTACATCTGGTTTTCGGTGTGGTTGGCTTCACAACCGTGAGTGAGACCGTCGCCCCATCGGGGTCATCGGCGCCCGCGGAGCTCCGACGCGGCACCTTGGTAGCGGCGGCGGCAGCCGTCGCCGTCGCCCAGATCGGCCTGTCCATCCCGGCCGTCATCAACGGCTTCATCAACCAGGACCTGCACACCTCGTCGACGACCCTGACCTGGATCTCCGACGCCTTCCTGGTTCCGGTGACGCTGCTCGAGCTGTCCTTCGGCGTGGTCGGTGACCTGTTCGGGCGCAAGCGGCTGCTGGCCATCGGCGCGGCGCTGATGGCCGTGGGCGGGCTGCTCGGCTTCTTCACGCCCAGCGGTGGCACCGGCGTGCTCATCACCAGTCAGGTGATTTCCGGCGTCGGAGCCGCGGCGCTGTTCCCGACGTCGATAGCGATGCTCGCGGCGGGTACGCAGAGCGTCCGGCAACGCGCGCAGTCCATCTCGATCTGGGCCGCCGCCCTCACCGGCGCCGGGTTCGTCTCACCGGTGCTGGCCGGCCTGCTGGCCCGCATCCACCACTCGGGCGGTGAATACGCGAGCTGGCGCTACGCCTTCCTCGCCATGGCGGTCCTGGCCGTGGTCAGCTGTGCGATCACCCTGGTGGGTGCGCAGAACTCCGCCGCACCGCTGGGCCGGTCCCTGGACTGGCCGGGCCAGATCACCATCGCGGTGTCCCTGTTCGCACTGCTGTACGCGGTGATCCAGGGAGCCGAGGACGGCTGGGGCAGTCTTCCGGTGGTCGGCGGGTTCGTCGTGGCCGTCGTGTTCATGGCGCTGTTCGTGGTCATCGAGCGCCGGGTGGACCGGCCACTGATCCGCCTGGAACTGTTCAGCAACAGGATGTTCACGGTCTCCGCGGTGGTGACCGTCGTCGGCATGTTCGCCTACCTGGGCACCGCATATGCGACGAGCATCCGGCTGTCGGCCATCCAGGAGTACACCCCACTCATGACGTCCATCGGCTTCTTCTGCCTCAACGTGATGGGCGTACTGCTGTTCCCGGTCAGCACCCGGGTCGTCGAGCGCTTCAGCCCCGGCGTCGTGCTCGGCACCGGGATGGCGCTGATCGGTATCGGCGACTTCGTGCTCGCCGCCATTCCCGCCACGAACCTGTCCATCGGGGCGGTCGCGGTTCCGCTGCTGGTCGTCGGCGCCGGGTTCAAGCTGGCCGTCACCTCGATCACCGTGGTCGCCGTGAACAGCGTCCCGACGTCCAAAGCCGGCATGGCCAGCGGGGCGACAAGCATGTTGCGCGACGGCGGCCTGACGCTCGGGCCCGCCATCGTGGGCGCGATCGCGCTGACGAACGCCGCCAACGCGATCAACGCCGAAATCGCCTCGTCCCCCTCCCTCAAGTCCGCGCTGGACACGTTCTACGCCTCGCCGCAGCACGTCCCCGCCGCACAACGCCCGGAGGTGGAAGCGGCCGTCCACGCGGTGAAGTCCGGCCCGCTCGGGCAGAACGGCGTCCCGGCGCAGGTACCCGGGCCCGACGGCACGCCGATCCCGTTCAACCCCCTCAAGGACGTCGCGTTCCACGCGCTCTCCCACGCCTACTCCGTCGGCTACCTGGTGTGCGGCATCGCCGCCGCGGTGGCCGCGCTCATCGCGTTGACGATGCTGGGAAAGCGGCAAACCCAGGACGTGTTCATCGAACCCGCGCACCGATGAGGATTTCGCGCCGCGCCCGTCTGTACGTGTGAGATCGACGCACGGGAGGCCGGCATGACACGGAAACTGATCTTCGGCATGAACACGACCCTGGACGGCTACATCGCCGCGACCGGCGACGACATCGGCTGGAGCGGGCCGCCGAGCGACGAGCTGTTCCGGTTCTGGCTCGACCACGAGCTGGCGAGCGAGCTCTCGCTGTACGGGCGCAAGCTGTGGGAGGCGATGAGCTCTTACTGGCCGACCGGCGACCAGCAGCCCGACGCCACTCCGGCGCAGATCGAGTTCGCGCGGAACTGGCGGGACACGCCGAAGGTGGTGTTCTCCTCGACGATCGACAAGGTCGATTGGAACACCCGCCTGGTCACCGGCGACGCGGTCGCCGAGGTCACCCGGCTCAAGGCCGGGGACGGCGGCCCGATGACCATCGGCGGCGCAACGCTCGCCGGGGCTGCCATGCGGGCCGGGCTGGTCGACGAGTACGCCGTGGTCACCCACCCGGTCCTGCTGGGCGGCGGCACGCCGTTCTTCACGGCGATGGACAGCCGGGTGAACCTGAACCTCGTGGAGACGCGGACGTTTCCCGGCGGCGTGATGCTGACCCGATACGAGACGAGGCGATGAGATCACAGTGTCAGGGGCAGGTCCAGCCATGGTTTGCCGGTGACGTCGAATCCGGTGAGCTCGGCGATCTTCCCGTCGACGACGTGCAGGACCGCGACGGCGAACAGCCGGTACTCCGGGTCGTCGGGGGTGCGCAGGTACAGCGCGGCGGCCGGCATGCGGTTGACCGTCGTGGTGATACCGCGCCAGTCGTCGTGGCCGGGCTGGAAGAGCCCACCGGAGACCCAGCCGTCCACCGCGTCCTCGGCCGTCATGGTCAAGGTGCCGGAATCGGGCAGCATCGCGAAGCGCAGGTCGTCGCGCAGCAGGGACATCAGCCCTTCGAGGTCGTTGCGCTCATGGGCGTCGATGTACGACTTCACCACGCCGCGCTCGTCATCCGACAGCTCGTGGCCGGCGGGGCTCCGCCAGTCGAGGCGGCGGCCGGGCAGCTGTTCGCGCATCGTCACGCGCGCCCGCTGCAGTGCGCTGGTCACCGATGCGACGGTCAGCTCGAGGGCGTCGGCGGCCTTCGACGCCGGCCAGCCGAGGACGTCGCGCAGGATGAGCACCGCCCGCTGCCGCGGCGGCAGGTGCTGGACGGCGACGATGAACGCCAGCTCGATCGTCTCCCGCGCCACCACCGATTCCTGCGGGTCCTCGGGGAGCATCCGGTCGGGGTACGGCTGCAGGTACAGCAGCTCGGAGCCCTCAGCCGGTAGGGGTGTGCGGTCATTGCGCTTCTCCAGGAAGTCGAGGCAGGCGTTCGTCGCGATCCGGTACAGCCAGGTCCGCAGCGCGGCGTGGCCCTTGAACGACTCCCGCTTGTTCCACGCTCGCAGGAACGTCTCCTGCGTCATGTCCTGGGCGTCCGCGTAGTTCGCGAGCATCCGGTAGCAGTGCACCTGCAGCTCACGCCGGTGCCGCTCCGTGATGAGCGCGAACCGCGCCGTATCGCCTGAGCGGACCGCCGCGATGAACGTGGCCTCGTCGGCGCCCAGCGGTCTGGCGTCGGTCATGGTCATCGATCCTTCCACCGGTACGAGGGGTTCACCAGAACTGACGACGTGGCGGAGGATTTCTGATCGGTGAAGCCGCGCCGCCGCCGCTCTCCCAGGCGAGGTCGCTGCCACCCGCCCTCCACACCCGACCGCCGGCCCGCTCGGACGACAACCAAGCCACAAGGCCTCCTTGGGCTCTCCGCCAGTCTCCACCAGGTGTCCTGACCCGCTGCGTTCGCAGCCGATCAGGCTCTGGACGCGGCTTCCACCACCGGCGCAGCCGTTGGACCCGTCAGAGACTGATTTCGGTTGAACCGCGCCTATCGAATCGGCGCCGTGACGGTCTGGTCGCGCCCGCGGTCCTTCGCGCGGTAGACCGCGTCGTCGACGGCCAGCAGCACCGTGGTCAGGTCGTGGCCGTGGTCGGGGAACATCGCGGCGCCGACGGAGGCCGTCAGCGTGATCACTGCGTCCTCCTCGGTACGTCGGTCGATCGCCGGGATGGTGATCGCGGCGATCGCGGCCCGGATCCGCTCGGCGGCCGCTCGCAGTCCGGCGGGGTCGAGGCCGGGCAGCAGAAGCACGAATTCCTCGCCGCCCCAGCGGCCGGCCAGGTCGGGGCCATGGCCACGCACGCAGCCACGCACGGCATCGGCCACCGCACGCAGCACGGCATCTCCGGTCAGGTGCCCGAACCGGTCGTTGATGTCTTTGAAGTGGTCCAGGTCCAGCAGCAGCACCCCGACGTGGTCGCCGAGGCGGCGGGCACGCTCGAGTTCCCGTTCGGCCACCTCGTGCCACCAGGTGGCGTCGGCGAGCTGGGTGCGCCGGTCGGTGCGGGCGGCGTGCTGGAACTGCGGCAGCAGCAACCCCAGGTGCAGACCGACGACCAGGACCAGCACGAACACCAGCATCCAGGGCCGGGTGAGGGCGACCAGGGCGTAGACGTAGCCCAGGCCGATCGCCGCGGCGATGATCAGCTGGTCGCTGGCCGGGCCGAGCGCGCGGTGCGCGGGCTGGTCACGGTTGTCCATGATGATCGCGATGACGACCAGGCCGTAGTTGGTCAGCCGGTAGATCAGCCCGGCCAGCACGATCGCGACCACGCCACGCGGCCCGTCAAGCACAGTCACGTAAGGCGCGGCGACGCCTGGATAGAGCGCCGAGAGCACGAGCGTGGCCCCGGCGACGCCGAGCACAACGGTGGAAGCGGAGAAGACCTTCCGGTGCACCGGGGCGCGGCGGGCGAAAACGCGCACCCACTCGTAGGCGAAGGTGACGACGATGAGGATGACCTGCAGCGGCAGGGGCAGCAGGAGCAGCCCGGCGATGTACCAGGTGGACTGCAGGTGCGTGTACGGCGTGCCTTCGGGCAGTTCCCGGATCCGCTCCAGGCCCTGCGTGACTTCCAGGTGCGCGATCGCGCAGGCCAGCAGCAGCCCCAGCCACGCCCAGCCCCTGCCGGTGACCGATGCGGTCGCCGCGGCGGCGGCCACGACCGCCACGGTGAACCCGACGACGGTGCAGACGTAGGCCAGCAGGCCGCCGGGAAGCGAACGCAAAGCACGCAGCGGGGACTCTCGAACGCGTGACGATGTCCGGTCCACGACGTGCCGGCCTCCCTCCCCGGATCAGAATATTCACTGTAATCGGATGACCACGCCCGGTCGTGAGTCATCCGGGTGACCGCATCGGGGCTCAGCACCCGGTACTCAGGAGGTAGACCGTGATCATCACCCGCACTCAGCCGACCCGTCGTCCCCGTCCCGGCCGCCCCACCGAGTGGAACCGCTGATCAGTGGCGAACCGGGGTCCGGCTCGCCACCCGGCTTCTTGCCTCGGGCCGGACCCCAAGCTCGCCGGCGTGTCACATCCCGCTCTCCGGCGACGCCGTTTCCCGCGTGGTACCGCGGTACTACGGAGTTCGCGGGATTGCCACCCGCGGTACCACGGCCGCCCCGGTTTCCCTCCCTACCGTTGCGGACAGGACGAGCAGGGGCACCCGGCTCGCGTACTCAGGGGACGACCACGATGATCGAGGCACACCAGCTGACCAAGCGCTACGGGGAGAAGACCGCCGTCGACCGGCTCGACTTCACCGTCCGGCCGGGCGCCGTCACCGGCTTCCTGGGACCGAACGGCGCGGGCAAGTCCACCACCATGCGGCTGATCGTCGGACTGGACGCCCCCACCGGCGGCTCGGTCCGGGTCAACGGCCGCCACTACGCCCGGCACACCGCCCCGCTGCAGGAGGTCGGTGTCCTGCTCGAGGCGAAGTCCGTCCACCCGGGACGGTCGGCGTACCACCACCTGCTTGCCCAGGCCCAGACGCACGGCATCCCGCGACGGCGGGTCGACGAGGTCATCGAGCTGACCGGGCTGCAGTCGGTGGCGAAGAAACGCGTGGGGGGCTTCTCGCTCGGCATGGGCCAGCGCCTGGGGATCGCCGCGGCCCTGCTCGGCGACCCGGCGACGGTCATGCTCGACGAACCGGTCAACGGGCTCGACCCCGAAGGCGTCCTGTGGATCCGGAACCTGCTCACCGAGCTCGCCGCCGACGGGCGCACCGTCTTCGTGTCGTCGCACCTGATGAGTGAGATGGCGCTGGTCGCCGAACACCTGATCGTCGTCGGCCGCGGCCGCCTGCTCGCCGACACCACGGTCGACGACCTCGTCCGCCAGGCGGGCGGCGACACCGTCCAGGTGGCCACCTCCGACGCGGCGCGGCTGCGCGAGCTCCTGGCCGGGCCGGGCGTGGAGATCGCCGGCCACGCCGGCTCGGAGGAACTGCAGGTGACCGGCCTGTCCGCCCGGGCGATCGGGCTCAAGGCGGCCGAGCACGGCATCGCGCTGTCCGAACTGACCGCGCGCTCGGTCTCCCTCGAAGAGGCGTTCATGGACCTGACCCGCGACGCCGTCGAATACCACGGCGTCACCACCGGCATCGACGCGCTCGGGAGGGCGGCATGAGCACCATGACGACGAGCCCGGCCGCGACAGCGGTGCCCACCCGGCCGGTCTACCGGGTGACCACACGGCACGTCCTGCGCTCGGAGTGGACGAAGCTGTGGTCGCTGCGCTCGACCTGGATCACCCTCGGGCTCGGCCTGGTGTTCCTCCTCGCGTTCGGCCTGATCTCCGCCGCCCGCTACCGGTCGAACATCACTTCCGGGCAGCCGCTCGACCCGGACTTCGCGGGCGCCACCGCGGTCGGCCTGTCCCTGTTCGGGACCAACTTCACCCAGCTGGCGCTCGGGGTTCTCGGCGTGCTGGTCGCCGCCGGCGAGTACTCGACCGGGATGGTCCGCTCGACGCTCGCGGCGGTCCCGCGCCGGCTGCCGGTGCTGTGGTCCAAGTCGGCGGTGTTCGGTCTCGTCGCGCTCGTGGTGGGCGTGGTCGGTGTGTTCGCCGCTTTCCTCTTCGGGAGCGCGATCTTCTCCGGCACGCCGGCGGCGATGACGCTGTCGCACCCGGACGTCGTGCGCAGCCTCCTGGGCGCCGGGCTCTACCTCGGGCTCATCGGCGTGCTCGGCGTGGCGCTGGGTGCGCTCCTGCGTTCGGTCGCCGGCGGCATCTCGGTGCTCGTCGCCGCGCTCATGCTGATCCCGGGCCTCATCTCGCTGCTCCCGAAGACCTGGCAGGCCGACATCGGGCCCTACCTGCCCAGCAACGCGGGCCAGTCGATGTTCGCCCTGACCCATGACAGCACCAGCCTCTCCCCCACGGCCGGCCTGCTCGTGTTCCTGGGCTGGACGGCGCTGGCGCTGGCTGGCGCGGCCGCCCGCCTGGTCCGGTCCGACGCCTGAGGCCCCGGTACCGGCGATCGTCGTCCACGATGGACACGTGAACCCCGTGAGCGGCAGCGACCCGGCCGGCGACGGAGTGTGGCCCGCCCACTCCGTCGTCGGCCGGCTGACGCGGGCCGGCCAGCGGCTCCGGCAGGCGGACCGGCGCCGGCCCTGGGTGCTGGATGTCGCCGTCATCGCCGTGATGTTCCTGATGTTCTGCCTGCCCGACCTGGTCCCCCACGAGGACGATCCCGGTCCGGATCGGCTGCTGCAGACGTTCACCCACCTGCCGGCGGTCGCCACCGTGGCGCTGCAGGCCGGGCTCCTGCTGCCGCTGCTGCTGCGGCGGCGGGCTCCCTCGGCAGCGCTGGCCCTGGTGGCAGCGGTGTTCGTGGTGCAGTGGTCGCTCGGGGTCTTCCTCCGCGCCGACATCGCCCTGCTCGTCGCGCTGTACAGCGTGGCGCTGCACGGGCGGCTCCGGCGCCTGCCGTGGGCGTGCGCGGCCGTGGTCACGCTGTCGCTCCCGGTGGCAGCGAGGGTTTCCCGGGCGACCGGCGCGGTGTCCCTGTGGGAGGCACTGTTCTTCCTGCTCAGCGCCGTGACCGCAGCGGTCGCGCTCGGGCTGACGGTCCGGATCCGCCGGGCCCAGCTCGCCGGCCTCCGCGATCGGGCGGCCCGGCTGGAGGTCGAACGCGATCAGCGCAGCAAACTGGCCGCCGCCACCGAGCGCGCCCGCGTCGCCCGCGAAATGCACGACATCATCGGCCACAACCTCTCGGTCATCATCACCCTCGCCGACGGCGGCGCGTACGCCGCGGACGGCAGCCCGGAACGGAGCAAGCAGGCCCTCCAGCTGGTCGGCGACGCCGGCCGCCAGGCCCTCGGCGAACTGCGGCGCATGGTGGGCGTGCTGCGTGAACGCGCGGACGCCCCCGACCTCAACCCCCAGCCGGGGATCGCCGACCTCGAGCAGCTCTGCACCCGGTTCCGCGCCGCCGGACCCGATGTCGTGTACCGCTCCGCCGGTGATCTCGACACCCTCGACCGCGGAGTGCAGCTGATGGCCTATCGCATCGTCCAGGAGGCGCTGACCAACACGCTCAAGCACGCCGGTCCGCGCACCCGGATCGACGTCCTGGTCGCCGCCGCGGACGCGGAGCTGCGGGTCCGCGTCCAGGACACCGGCCGGCCCGACGGCACCGGCCGGCTCGAGCCACCTGCCGAGGAGGGACACGGCCTGGCCGGCATGCGCGAGCGCGCCGCTCTCTACGGCGGCACCGTCGCCGCGGGACCCGCGCCGAGCGGCGGCTGGGCCGTCCAGGCCGTCCTGGACATCACCCCGCTCCCCGGCGTCGCGGGCGGTGCGGCGTGACCACCGTCCTCATCGTCGACGACCAGCCGCTGCAGCGGTTCGGCTTCCGGATGCTGCTGGAGGCCACCCCCGACACCGAGGTCGCCGGGGAGGCTGCCCACGGCGCTGAAGCCGTGCGGCAGACGGCGGCCCTGCGGCCGGACGTCGTGCTCATGGACGTCCGGATGCCCGGGATGGACGGCATCGAGGCCACCCGCCGGATCGTCGCCACCGGTGGCCGCTCCCGCGTCCTCGCCCTCACCACGTTCGACCTGGACGAGTACGCCTACGCCGTTCTTCGCGCGGGGGCCAGCGGCTTCCTGCTCAAGGACGCGCACCCGGAGGAACTGCTGGCCGGGATCCGCGCCGTCGCCGGCGGCGACGCCGTGATCGCTCCCGCGCTGACCCGGCGCCTGCTCGACACGTACGCCCACCGCCTGCCCGCCGGCGCGGGAGGCACGCAGGAACAGACGGACGCCCGCTGGCGATCCCTGACGGAGCGCGAACAAGAGATCCTGGTCGCGATCGGCCGCGGGTGGACCAACGGCGAGATCGCCGAGCGCCTCGTCCTGTCGGAGTCGACGGTGAAGACCCACGTGGGCCGGGTGCTGTCCAAGGTCGGCGCCCGCGACCGCATCCAGGCGGTGATCCTCGCCTACGACCTCGGCCTGACCCGTCCCCACTCGTCCGGCTGACCGTCGTCCTCGGCCCCGATCTCCACCCTCGGCCCGACGCGGTCGAAGCGCCGCGCAGCCAGGTCCTCGCGCTGCGTCCCCAGTGGACGGTCGCGCCCGATGCCGGTGTGCCGGTCAGCCGAATCCGGGCGCCGGGGACTAGAGACCCATGCTTGCGCCGAGGCTGTTCAGCGCCTTGTCGACCAGGGCCTGGGCATTGGTGTTCAGGTTGGAGTTGGTGCCGTTCACAACCCAGGACGACCCGGAGAAGATCACCACGGTCACGCCGTTGTCGACACCACCGGTGGTGCCGCTGCTGGGAATGCCGAGCAGCGAGGCCGACTTCACGGACGCTTCACCCAGTTCGCGGGAGTCGTTGTCCGAGGTGGTCTGGTTGTTCCCGGTCTGCGTGTCGCCGAAGATCGCGCCGATGACCTTGCTCTTGTAGAACATCAGCGCGAACTGCCGGCCCTTGATGCCGTGTTCCTTGTAGAAGAAGTGCGGGCAGGGGGATTTGCGGTCGTAGCAGTCGTCGCCCAGCACGTAGAACGGCACGTGGTGCGCGGCCAGCTGCTTGCCGTTGCTGTCCTGGAACGTCGTCTCGTCCTGGTGGTCGGGATCGGAATCGGGGTCGCTGCCGTCGTCGTCGACGGCCAAGCCGGAGCTGTAGGCGTAGACGCCCGTCGCCACCTGGAAGACGTTCACGTTCTGGGACCGCGTCATGGTGTTGATGTGGGGTTTGGAGTTGACCTTGTTCGCGGTCGTGCTGTTCTTCTTGACGCCGGCCAGCACCTGGGCGGCCGTGTACGTTGCGTCGGCTTGGGCGGGAGTGCTCATCGTGGCGGCGTCGGCGGACTTGATGGCGAACGGCGTGACGAGCGTGAGAGCCGCAGCGGCTGCCACGGCCAAGCGCGTGGGGGATGACATGGCCAGGGGTGCCTTCCGTCGATCGTTAGGAACCTTTCCTAACTGATAGGACCACCGGTGACCCACATCACGAAACCACTTTTACGAAGATTTTAGGCAAATGTCCCGGTCTCCGGAGCAAGATGTCCGAGGCCACGAAGCCGCGATCGTGCGCGGCCAACCCACCAGGGTGAACGCGGATGACCTCGGCAACCGCAGTGGCATGACGCCGGCCGCGGCAACCGCACGGGTCACCGCAGCCGGGTCGGCCTGTTGTCAGACGGGGAACACACCGAAAGCCTGCGCGGGGGTCCCGTTGCAGACCCAGATCTGCATCGCGGCGCCCTCGGTGGCCAGCCCGCCCGGCACGTCGAGGCAGTGGGTGTTCGTGCCCGCGACGCGCGACCTCAGGGACACGAAGTCCGGCAGGTCCCGGCTCGCCTGGAACCGCTGGTTGCTGATGCCGGCGCAGGGCCACTGGATGACCGGCACCTGGTTGGTGTTGAGACCCGCCGCGTCCATGCACTTCAGCGTGACCGCGTTGCGGATCTGGAAGATGTGGTTGTCGTGGTCGACGAAGTCCCACCGCTGGAACGCGCTGCCGTTGCAGGTGACCTGCACGATGGGTACGCCGTCGGCCGACGACTCGCCCTGCGGTGCCAGGCATTTCCCGCTGGCCGTGTTCCGGACGGTGACGTCGAAGTGGTCGTCGGCGAACGCCGGCGCGGCGGCGCCGAGCGACATGACCGTGGCCGAAGCCAAGGCGAGCGCTGCCGTGACGATCCGTTTTCTCATCTGGTACCTCCCGTAGGCTCGGGCGCCGAACCGTTCGCGGCCGCCCTCCACACTGGCGCTGCTCCCCATACCGGTTGCTCGAGTGGCATCGGCGCGGCGCCCGCAGCGGAGAAGCTCCCGTCGGGTGACCGGACCTGGCGCAGACTTCCAACCTGCCGTCGCGGTGTCCGTACCGACAAGAGCCCCGACCCGCCGCGGGTCACGTTGGGGCGTCACTGACCATGGCAAGGTCCGCCGACAATCCACCGACAATCCATCGACAGCGGCGGACACGGCAGGCTCTGGGCATCCGTTCCTGCAGGTACGGGTGGAGCCCCGTTGTCCGTCGAGCCACGAACCTGCTCGAGGCCTACCACAGCTTCGGCGACCTGGAGGCCGCCTGCCGGGAGTTCTGCGAACAGGTCGACGAGAACGGCTCCGCCGAGGTAGCCCGGCACGCGCGTTCGACACCGGGGAACCCGTGGATCCAGGATGAGCACTACCCGCGCGGCCCGATCACCACGGCGACCGCGTCCCGCGGGCCACCTCCGCGGAGGAGGCGGCGTTCCTGGCGCTGGGCAGCGGCGCGGCTGCGTGGTTGGCCGCGGCCGCCGGCGTCCGGCGGATCCGCCCGAAGATGGCCGAAGCGGTCACCCTGGACAAGCTCCTCGTTGCGGTGCTCGGCCATGCCGCAGTTCTGCTAGTCCGATGCGTCCGGGGTGAGCCAGAAACCGAGATTCGGCTTGTACTCCCCCACCGACCGTTCCGACGTCGGATCCGCGAGGTGGTAGGGGTCGGCGTTCAGCACGTCCCACAACTCCGTGTCGTTCTCGGCGCGCATGATGATGACGCCACCGCTGCCGTCGACCATCGGGCCCGCCACGGCGAGCTTGCCGCGACGGACCAGATCGTCCATGTACGCCAGGTGTTCCGAGCGCGTCGGTTCGACCTTGTCGTGGTCGTAGTGGGTTCGCACGAGGTACCAGGGCACTCGCGACCTCCTTCGAGTCGGCTACCCCACCATAAGATCGTTTTCCGGGATCCGCCGGACTAGACCGCGATCCGGTCGTTGATCAGGCGGAGCAACTCGCCGGGTGTGCGTGCCTCGGTGATCAGGTCGTCGGGGACGACCAGGCCGCGGTCCCGCTTGAGCGCCGCCGCCGTCTCGATGAGCGCGAGCGAGTCGTAGCCCAGCTCCTCGAACGAGACGTCCGCGATGTCGTCTGGTAGCGCGTCGCCGCCGGCGCAGCCGACGAGGATGCCGCGCAGGTCCTCGATGCTCAGGGTGTCGGTCATGTCAGCTCCTGTCTCAGAGTGCCTGGATGACAGTGGCCGCGTTGAAGCCCCAGCGGCCGCGGGCGAGGACGAGGGCGGTGCGCACCGGCACCGGCCGCGGCTCGCCGGTCACGAGGTCGATGCCGTAGTCGCCGGGCACGGTGGCGGTGCCGAAGGTCGGCGGGATCACGCTCTCCTGGATGCTCATCAGCGCGGCGACGACGTCGAGCACGGCGGCGCCGGACAGGAGCCTGCCGGTCAACGCCTTGGGCGCGGTGACCGGTACCCCACGGACACCGAACAACTCCCGCAGCGCCAGCGCTTCGGCATCGTCGAGCTCCGGGACACCTGCCGCGTCGGCGAACACGACGTCGACGTCGCCGGGCTCGATCCCGGCGTCGGCCAGGGCGAGCCCGGCGGCGCGCCGCAACCCGGGTGGCGCGCCGGTGTCCGGGTGCGGGTCGAACGTCGCCGCGTAGCCCGCGATCTCGCCGTACCCTTGCACGCCGCGTGCCCGCACCGATTCCGCGCTCTCCACAACGCACATCGCGCCGCCTTCACCCGGGATGTACCCGGCCGCGCGTGCGTCGAAGGGGCGGTACGCGGTGGCGGGATCCGGGTCGACGCTGACCCGGCCGCTCGCGAGGTGGGAGAGCCAGCCCCACGGATCGAAGGCGGAATCGACCCCACCGCCGACGACCAACGGCACGCCGCCGCGGATCGTGCGGACGGCGTGGCCCAGCGCGTCCAGGCCGCCTGCCTGCTCCGCGACAAGCGCACTGCTCGGGCCGCGCATCCCGTGCCGGATGGAGATCTGTCCGGTGTTCACCGCGTAGAACCACGCGAACGACTCGTACACGCTGACGTGCTCGGGGCCGTGCGCCCACAGTTTGTTGAACTCCCGGTGGGTGAATTCGAAGCCGCCGGAGGCGTTGGCCGTGACGACGCCCATGTCGTAGTCGGCCAGCTCGGCGGTGTCGACCTCGGCGTCCTCCAGCGCCCACTGGGCGGCGACGAGCGCGAGCCTGGTCGAGACGTCCGTCTGCGGGAGCAGCCTGCCGGGCAGGTACTCCGCGCTGTCGAGCTCACGGACCAGACCAGCCAGCCGCGCCGGGTAGCCCGACGTGTCGAACCGGTCCAGCTCGGCGATCCCGCTGCGGCCGGACAGCGCCGCCGCCCAGAATTCCTTGAGGCCGAGCCCGTTCGGCGCGACCACCCCCAGCCCGGTGATGACGCTCATGCCGCCGCCCTGGTCAGGACCATCGCGCTCTGGAACCCGCCGAACCCGCTGCCGACGGTCAGCACGGTGTCCACGTGGTGCTCGCGCGCTTGGACCGGGACGTAGTCGAGGTCACATTCGGGGTCCGCGGAACGCAGGTTCGCGGTCGGCGGGACGGCCAGCTTTTCCATGGCCAGCAAGGAAGCCGCGATTTCCACTGAGCCGATGGCGCCCAGCGAGTGCCCGACCATCGACTTGATCGAACTGACCGGCGTGCGGTACGCGTGCTCGCCCAGGCTGCGCTTGAACGCGGCGGTCTCGTGCCGGTCGTTCTGCTTGGTGCCCGACCCGTGCGCGTTGATGTAGTCCACGGCGTCGCCGTTCACTCGCGCTTGGTCCAGCGCGACGCGGATGGCCTCGGCCATCTCGCGGCCGTCGGTCTTGAGCCCGGTCATGTGGTAGGCGTTGCACCGCGTGGCGAACCCGCCGACCTCGGCGTAGATGTGCGCGCCGCGGCGGCGGGCCGCGGTCAGCTCCTCCAGCACGAACATCGCCGCGCCCTCGGCCAGCACGAAGCCGTTGCGGGTGCTGTCGAACGGCCGGGACGCCTGATCCGGCACGTCGTTGTAGGTGGTCGTCGCCTTGATCGCATCGAAGCTGGCGACCACGATCGGCGTGATCGGGGTGTCCGCGGCGCCCGCGACCACGACGTCCGCGCTGCCCTCGCGGATCAGCGCGACACCGTGGCCGACCGAGTCCAGCCCGGAGGTACATCCGTCGGACACCATCGCGACCGGGCCCTCGGCACCAACGGCCCAGGCGACCTCGGCGGCCATGACACTGGGAACCATGTAGTCGAACATCTGCGGCGTGAGCTGATCCGGCGACATCGTCCAGCGCTGGCCCGAATCCGACAGCACGAGGTACTCGCGTTCGAGGCTGGTCGCCGCCGCGACCGCCGAGCCCAGGCTGATGCCTGTGCGGTGCGGGGAAACGATGCCGGCCAGTCCGCTGTCGGACAGCGCTTCGCGGGCACAGACCACCGCGAACTGCGTCGCGCGGTCCATCCGCCGGATCTCGCGAGGACTCAGTCCTTCGGCCGTCGAATCGAAATCCACCTCCGCGGCGACCTGGGAACGGTACGGCGATGGATCGAAGAAAGTGATGCGCCGGGTTGCCGTACGTCCGCTGGAAAGCAATTCCCAGAAGGCGTCCTTGCCCAGCGATCCGGGTGCCCGGACGCCCATTCCGGTAATGGCGACCCGGCGGTTCATCCTGCCGTGCATAGGTGCGCCCTTCTCTACGGAAGCCAGGTGCGGGAAAGCACCCCCGATCAAGGGGAAAAGCTAAGCTTTCCCTCTCGACCCCCGCTCAACCTGGGCTCTACCGAAAGAGTCGCGCTTTCAGCGCGCGGGCGTCCACAAGCTGTCGGCGTCGCCCGCCTCCAGGCGGCCGCGGTAGACGTCGATCTTGTGGTCGATGAGCTCGAGATTGTCCTGCAGCACCGCGATCTGCTCCAGCACGCCGGTGCGGTGCGACTCGAGCAGCGCGAGGCGTTCCTTCTCGTTGCCGTGGCCCTCGGCGACCAGCTCGGCGTAGCGGCGGATCGTCCTGATCGGCATGCCGGTGGCGCGCAGTTTGGTGCAGACGAGAATCCAGTGCAGATCACGCTCGTGATAGCGGCGTCTTCCGCCGCTGGTGCGGTCGACGTCGGCGACGACGAGACCGGCACGTTCGTAGTAGCGCAGCGTGTGCGCACTGACTCCGGTACGGCGGGCGGCCTCGGCGATGGTCAGGCCCGCCTCCGGTACGGGTGGCGACTTGACTTCGAGCACGCTCTAAATCCTAGCGTAGCGAGGTACGAGAAGCCCACCGAGGAGAATCCATGCCCGAACTCAGCCGACGCCGGCGCCTGCTGGTGCTCGTGATCTGCTGCGCCAGCATGATCGTCGCGACGATGGACATCTCGATCGTCACCGTCGCGTTGCCGTCGATCCGCAGCGATCTGCACGCCACCGAGTCGAGCCTGCAATGGACAGTTGACGCCTACACCCTCGTACTGGCCGGTTTCCTGGTCCTTGCCGGATCCACCGCGGACCGGTACGGCCGCAAACGCGTATTCCTGATCGGCCTCGCCACCTTCGGCCTCGGCTCGCTGCTGTGCGGGCTCGCCCCCGGCGTCAGCTGGCTGGTCGCGGCACGGGCGTTGCAGGCGGTCGGCGGCACGATGCTCAACCCGGTCGCGATGGCCATCATCGCCACCACATTCCCCGTTCCCGCTCAGCGGGCCAAGGCGATCGGCGTGTTCGGCGCGACGTCCGGCCTGGCGCTGGCGCTGGGCCCGATCCTGGGCGGCGCGCTGGTCGACGCCTACGGCTGGCAGTCGGTGTTCTGGATCAACGTGCCGATCGTGGCGATCGCGATCGTGTGCACCGCGCTGTTCGTCCCCGAGTCCCGCGCCGAGCGCGCCCGCCGATTCGACCCGGTGGGCCAGGTTCTGGTGATCCTGATGCTGGGCACGGTGGTCTACGCGATCATCGAGTCCGGGCGCCTGGGCTGGACGTCGCCGGCGATCCTGATCCTGCTCGCCGTGGCCGTGCTGGCCGTGGCCGGCCTGATCGTCTACGAACGGCGCCGCGCCGACCCGCTGCTGGAGCTGCGGCTGTTCCGGAGTGTGCCGTTCGCGTCGGCGCTGGTCATCGCGATCGCGGCACTGGTCGGGTTCGGCTCGTTCCTGTTCCTGACCACGCAATATCTGCAGGAGGTCCGCGGGATGACCGCGGTCATCGCCGGGCTGAGCCTGCTGCCTGCCGGCGCGATGATCGCGGTGGTCTCGCCGATTTCCGGCAAGATCGTCGGGGCGCGCGGGCCGCGGGGACCGCTGCTGGTCTCCGGGGCCACGCTGGCTGTGGGCGCACTGGCGTCGCTGTGGCTGACGCCGACGACGCCGCTGGTGGCCGTGCTGGCGATCTACCTGCTGTTCGGGGTGGCGCTGGCGACGAGCGCGGCGCCGATCACCAACACGGCGGTGTCCGGAATGCCGCGTTCGATGGCCGGCGTGGCGGCTTCGGTGGCTTCCGCCGGACGGCAGACCGGGACCACGCTGGGCGTCGCGATCGCCGGTGCGACGGTGAGTTCCTCCATCGGGCACGGCGGAATCGCGTTCACGACCGCTGAGCACGGCGTGTGGTGGCTGGCCGTCGGGCTCGGGATCGCGGTGGTCGTGCTGGGCGTGGTGAGCACGAGCCCGCCCGCACTGCGATCGGCCGCGCGTGCCGCCGCCCTGTTCGAAGAGGTCGACCGAGGACGCTCACCGGCTCCCGCGACCCGATGAGCTTTGAACGCCGGGTTGGTGAGCAGGCGTCGGATCTCCGGTAGCGTGAATCCGATCATGTCCGGCTCGTCGGCACCGGTTCCCACTGACTTCCTCGGCGTGACGCAGGACAGCCAGGCGCCGGTTCGCGCGCCTGGCCAGGTCCTGCTCACTCCGCCCTCGCTCAGCCATGGGCCTCCTTTGACCAGGAACCCAGACTCTCGACAACTTCCGTCAGTCTAAGCACTCACCTGACTGCCGTCGCGGTGCCGAATGAGGCGGAACCGGATGCCGAGGTCTTCCACCTGCGGGAAAGCAACCCGGGTGCGCGGCCGCGGGGACTCGACGAGCGTGAGCTCCGCGTAGCGGGTCAGGAGAGCGCTGAACACGACTTCGGCCTGCAGGTTCGCGAGCCGCCAGCCCAGGCAGAAGTGCGTGCCCAGGCCGTACGACATCAGCGCGGTGCCGGTCCGGGTGACGTCGAAGCGGTCCGGGTCCGGGAACCGCGCCGGGTCGCGGTTGGCGGCCGCGATCATCACCATCACCCGCGCGTTCTCCGGGATCGTGACGCCGCCGACGTCCACCGGCGACATCGTCGTCCGCGGGATCATGTGCGCGGCCGGCGCGTACCGCAGTACCTCGTCGATCGCGCCGCTCAGCAGCGAAGGGTCGGCCCGCACCAGGTCCGTCTGGTCCGGGTGGGTGATGAACTGATGCACGCCGTTGGTCAGGAAGAACGTCGTGGTCTCGCTGCCCGCGGCGATGATCATGTGACATATCTGCACGAGCTCCTCGAAGGACAGTCGCGAACCCTTGTCCGACGTGTCGATCAGCGCGGACAGCAGGTCGTCACCGCGCTCACGCTGGCGCGCGCGCACCAGCTCCCCGAAGTAGTCGTCCAGCGAGCGGGCGGCGTCGTTCGCCGCCCGCAGTTCCGAAGCGGTCATACCCACCTCGAACACCCGCTGGAAATCCCGGATCCACGCCCGCAGGCGCGGCGCGTCCTCCTCCGGCACACCGATGAGCCCGGCCACCACGCTGAACGCCAGCGGGAAGAACACGTCGTTGCAGATGTCTCCGCCGCCGTTCTCATCCAGCGGACGCATCAGCGAATCGAACCGCCGCTCGATCAACGCCCGATGCTCCCGCACCCGTTTCGGGGTGAATGCCCGGTTCGCGAGGCGGCGCAACCGCGTGTGATCCGGAGGATTCGCCCACAGCATGTTCGCGGCGAGCTTCCGCAGCGCGTGATGCTGTTCCCACTGCCCGCTGAACCGCCCGCCCATCCACGTGTACACGTTCTTGTCGACGTGCTTGTCACGCAGGAACTCGTCGACGTCGTCGTGGCGCGTGAGCACCCAGCTGCCCAGGGTGCTGCGGTGCACCGGCGCGGCCTCGCGGATCCGGTGGTAGCGCGAGAACGGATCCGCCAGGCCCTCCGGCGAAAACAGCAGCTCCGCCAGTGCCTCGTCGGCAGCATGCGAAGACTGCGCGATCGTCGCCGTCATCCGGCTTTCCTGGCACTCAGGATCGCCTGCGCGGCCCAGGAATCCGGCGGCATGTCGGCGGGGTTCTGCGCGATCGCCTGGGTGACCTCGAACCCGCACTCCTTCAGCCACGCACAGTAGGTCGAGAGCTTCTGCGGGCCACCCTTTCCCATGGCACAGCCGAGGAAGAACGCCGGGAAGAAGTCGACGCCGTAGGAGTCCCTGACGTCTTCGGGGTACACCGGAACGAGAATGTGGACCAGCGAACCGGCCTCGACCGCGGAATTGACTCCCTTGAGGATGGCGAAGACGTCCTTCTTGTCGAACATGTCGAGGAAATGCTTGATCAGAACGACGTCGAAGCCCGACGGAACGCTCTTGAAAACGTCACCGCCGATGAACCCGCACCGGTCCTCCACGCCGTGCTCGAGGAAGTTCCGCAGTGCGGGCTCTCTCTTTTCCGGCAGATCGAATGTCGTCACGCGCAGCCCGGCCGAGCCCTTCAGCTTGTGCGTCAGGATCGCGCCGAGGCCGGTGTTCCCGGCGAGGTCGAGCACCTGCGCACCAGCCGGGATCTCGACGTTTTCGAAGAACCACGGATCGATGTGCGAGGTATAGGTGTCCATCGCCTTGCCCCAGGACTCGCGCAGCTCCCGGTGTTCGCCCGCGGCGTCGTACACGTTGCCTTCGAAGCCGTAGAACTCCTTGAGTCCCACGGGAATCCCGGCTCGGACGCTCTCGGTCATGTAGTAGCCCTGGCGCAGCATCAAGACCTTGATCATCCGCGAGATCGACAGCACGCGCTGCAGGTCGACGTCGGCGACGTCCGCGAGCCCGCCGAGGGCGTACGTCCCGGCCGCCTCGTCGAGGGTGACGAAGTCGTCCTTGACCAGGAGGTGCAGCAGCTGCTGCACGGCGTCCGGCGTGACACCGGCGGCGCCGGCGAGCTGCTCTGCCGTCTGCGGCCCGGCGTCGCGCAGCGCGTCGACCAGCCCCAGTTCGAAGCAGGACAACAGGGTGATGAACCTCGACGGCCCGACCATGTACTCGCGGAACCGGGTGAGGGTGGCTTCGGCGGTCATCGGGATCCTTCCACTGGGTGAAGTTCGGGCGCGCCGGTGGCGCGGATGCGCGGCCCGAGCAGCCGCAGGCCGAGCCCGGGCACGTCCGGGAACGAGTCCGGGTCGTCGCCCTGCGCGGCGAAGAAGTGCTCCAGCCCGCCGGGACTGCAGATGGTGAGCACGGTGACTTCCCTTGCGGCCGCGTTGGCGAACGCGTGCGGCGTGCCGCCGGGCGCCCACGCCAGGTGCCGCGGGCCGAGGATGTGGCGACGCTCTCCCAGCTGGATCTCCAGCTCGCCGTCGACGACGTAGAACGCCTCGGTGAAATCGTGCGCGTGCAGGAACGGCCCGGACTGCCACGGGTCGAGCGTCCACTCGAGCAGGCTCAGCTTGCCGCCGGTGTCCTCGGCGAGCAGCTTGAACGGGATGTTGCCGGGAGAGTTCGGACGGTACTGCGAAGGGTTCAGGATGAGAGGTTCCATGGTCACCTCGGGTCGGATTCGACGGGCGGGCCGACGGTGTTGATCGCGACCACCCGGAGGGGATACTCGCTGCGCCACCGCTTCGCGTACTCACCCAGCGGCGGGTGCGCGAACAGCTTTCGCAGCGATTCGACGTCGGAACAGCGGATCTGCACCATCGCGGACGCGGCGAACGTCGACGCGTCGACCGCGCTCGGCGCGGAAACGTTCGGCCAGTGGTGGTAGGACTCCGCGAAGCCCGAGCCGAGCACGACCGCGGCGCCGTCCTGGAAGAACAGCTCACGCTCCTGTTCGGACATCGCGTCCGGAAACGACAGGATCAACGTGTGCGTCACCATGTCGTCCTCGCCCACAGATCCGCGATGAACCGCTGGTAGTTCCCGGACTGCAGCACGACCATCAGGTCCAGCACCTTCGCCCGGTCCCCGGTCACCGCGAACTGGCCGGTGACGAACGCCGTCGCGGCGTGCAGCTCACCCGACTCGAACGCCAGCAGATCGCGGTAACTCGCGCGGATCGTCAGGTCGCTGTCCGCGAGCCGGCCGCGGCCGGCCTGGACGACCACGCCGCGCTCGGCCACCAGGTGGTAATCCACCTCGCCCTCGGGGGTGCCGGTGGCGTGGAACTGCAGCCGGACGTTGACGTGCGGGACCTCCGGCAGATCCGGGGGCACGAGGTCACCGAGTTCATCGAGATACTCGTCAGACAAGAACTTCACCGCGGTCATGGGATCACGGTTTCCACGATGTGCAGCAGCGTCCCGGCCGGGGTGACGCCCTCGACGCGCAGGCCCGCCCGCTCGGCGAGCGCGGTCACGCCGGCCTTGGTGTGCCGCTTTCCGTTGGTGTTGAGCAGGAACAGCAGGTCGATGCCGGTCGCGTAGCGGGGCTCCGGGCTGTCGTCGATCAGGTTCGTGATGACCAGCACCCTGCTGCCGGGATGTCCCGCGCGCCTGGCGTTGCTCAGCGCCTTGACCGTCAGCTCGTCGTCCCACTCGAGGATGCTCTTGAACTGGTAGACATCGGCGTCGACAGGGATCTCTGTCAGGCAGTCGCCCGCGACGACCTGGGACCGCGCAGCCAGCTCACCGTCGGGACGCAGCCGCGGATCCGGCGTCGCGACCGCGGCGGGCAGGTCGACGAGCGTGCCGTGCAAGTGGGGGTGCCGCTCCAGGATCGTCGCCAGCGTGTACCCGCGGCCGCCGCCGACGTCGGCGAAGGTCTTGACGTCGGCCACGTCCAGCGCGTCCGCGATCGCCGCCGACGTCAGCACGCTCAGTTCGGTCTGCGACCGGTTGAACGTCTCGGTCGACTCCGGCCATTCCTGGTGCAGATGGGTGAAGAAATCCTCGCCGAAGCGATCGTCGAAGTGCCCGCGCCCGGTGCGCAGCGCCTGTTCGAGGTCCGGCCACAGCTGCCACACCCACGGCTCGGTGACCCACAGCACCCAGTTCCTCAGGCGCTCCGGGTGGTCCTCGCGCAGCAGCTTCGAGGTGGCCGTGTGCACGATGCCCGCGTCGGTCTCGTCGAACAGGCCGTAACAGCGCAGATTCCGCAGTACCCGTACGAGGATCGCGGCGTTGACACCCAGCGTGTTCGCCAGCTCGCCGACCGGCACGGGCGAGTCTCCGAGCGCGTCGGCGACGCCTACTCGGATGACCGCCCGCAGCGACGCCGACGCGGCCGACGCGAGCGACAGCTCCCGTAGGGCCGTGACAGGTGAGTCGACAGTCATCGGGCCGGGCTCCCGACGCGCTGGGCACGCTTCTCCGACTCGTCGCGCACGGCGGCGAGGTCGGCATGGCTGTTGTTCTCCACCGCGGCCTGCAGCAGCCGGGTCGCCTCCTCCTGGCTGGGCACCTTGTCAGTCGGCCGGGCGGCGAAGTCGTGCGTGATGATCAGCTGGGTGCGGTTTTCGCCGAGCGGAAGCGCCCGCCACTCGCCGCTCATGTGCTGCACCATCGGGGCGTTCTCCAGCTGGCGGTAGGCGATCATCCGATCAGGACGGTCGAGATCGCGCCGGGAGACCCAGCTCTGGACCTGCCCGCTGACGTTCACCACGAGCCGCGCGATCTGGTACGTCTCGGTCTCCTCCAGCATCGTCACCGCTTCGGTGGGCGGAAAGAGCTTCGCATAGCCGACGACGTCGGCGAGCACCTCGTAGACGACGTCGGCGTTCGCGTTCACGGTCACGGTGTGTTCGGTGTGGAACATGGCATCCCCGTTCTGTCCGTCGGAAAGCAACACTTCGTGGTTCGCGTACGCGGCGTCGTATTCGATCCTTCCGCGCCATTTCGAGATGAACTCGTGCACCGGCGCGGATTCGGAGAACTTCCGCAGCGTCGGCACGTCGGCGCAGGAGAACTGCGCGATGTGCGTCGCCGTCATGCCCTTGGAGTGTTCGTCCGCGGGCAGGAGCACGTGCTGCTGCCAACCGAAGTCCGTCACCAGCCCGGATTCGCCCGCCAGCACCTGCAAGCCGGAGAAGAAATCACGAATGTCACCCTCCTCGGCCTCCGTCGGGAAACGGTACAGAAGAGTGTGTACGATCATGGTTTTCCCTCCGCGTCGCGATGTGTCCCTGACGTCGGATGCTGGTGGTCTGTGGTCAAACGGCACTCAAGGGCGACTAACCCGGGAACACGCTTGAGCGCGGTTCGAGCGCGACGGCGTAAGCCTGGCGGGAACGACGGACCAGACGAGGAGAATCCATGGCGGACGCACCACAGGTTCCTTCCCTCTTCGAGCGGCTCGGGGGCATCTTCGGCATCGCGCGCATCATCGACGTCCTCGGCGACCGGCTCTACGACAACGACACGCTCAACCAGAATCCCGCCGTGATGCGGCTGCACAACGAAAAGGGCCGGCCCGGCTTCAAGTTCACGCTCATCGCGTGGATGATCGAGCAGACCGGCGGCCCCAAGGTGTACCCGGGCGCGGACATGCGCACCGCGCACGCCGAGATGACCGTCAGCGACTTCGAGTTCGACGTGGTGCTGTGGGAGGCGGCCGCCGTGATGACCTACTGCGGGGTGCCGCAGCAGGAGCACAAGGAACTCATGGCGGTGCTGGAGAGCGTCCGCGACGACGTCCGGGCCGGCTCGGCGGCGTAACGGCAAAAGACTCGTGGGTGTTGCGGCCGGTTCTGACCGGCCGCAACACCCACGAGTCCGCTCAGGGAGGAAGGACCGACTGTGCCCAGGTTGACCGTCATCATCGCCGCCACCCGCCCCGGGCGGGCCGGGCTGCCGATCGCCGGGTGGTTCGCCGAGCGCGCCCGCGCGCACGGCGGATTCGACGTCGCCGTGGCGGATCTCGCGGAGATCGGCCTGCCACTGCTGGACGAGCCGAATCACCCGCGACTGAGGCAGTACACGCAGGAACACACGGTCCGGTGGAGCGCGATCGTCGAGGCGTCGGACGCGTTCGCGATCGTCACGCCGGAGTACAATCACGGCTATCCCGCGACGATCAAGAACGCGCTCGACTACTTGCACCAGGAGTGGAACGGCAAGCCGGTCGGCTTCGTTTCCTACGGCGGTGTCGCCGGCGGCACCCGCGCGGTGCAGCAGCTCAAGCAGGTCGTGCTCCCGCTGCGGATGCGGCCGGTGTTCGAGACCGTGACCATCCCCTTTCACTTCCAGCGGGTTTCCGGCGGAACGTTCCAAGCCGACGAGACCCTGGAAAGCGCGGCCAAGGCGATGCTCGACGAGCTGTTCGAGGCGTAAGAACTCGTGAGTGTCCTGCGCCGGTTCCAACCGGCGCAGGACACTAGCGACCCCGCCAGCTCGACGGTGACACATACGCCCGCCACGGCACCGGCCGTGCCCGCGACACCGGTCCCTTCCCGGGGGCCGGTGTTCGCGCGAGCGCGGTCAGTACGAGCGTGAGCGCGGCCAGTTCGTCGTCGGTCGGCGTGCCTTTCCGGATCCGGATCACTGCGGCGGGTTCCCGTGCTTGCGGAACGGCTGATCCGCGTGCTTTCCGCGCAACATCGCCAGCGACTCCGCGAGGACACGGCGGGTGTCGGCCGGCTCGATGACGTCGTCCACGAGTCCGCGTTCAGCCGCGTAGAACGGGTGCATCAGCTTGGTGCGGTATTCCTTGATCTTCTGCGTGCGCACCTCGTCGGGGTCCTCCGCAGCCGCGATTTCCCGGCGGAAGAGCACATTCGCCGCGCCTTCCGCGCCCATCACGGCGACCTCGTTGGCGGGCCAGGCGAACGCCAGATCCGCGCCGACCGAGCGGGAATCCATGACGATGTAAGCGCCGCCGTACGCCTTGCGCAGGATGACCTGGATGCGCGGCACAGTGGCCGTGCAGTAGGCGTAGAGCAGTTTGGCGCCGCGCCGGATGATCCCGTTGTGTTCCTGGGCGACACCGGGCAGGAACCCGGGCACGTCCAGCAGCGTGACGAGCGGGATGTTGAACCCGTCGCAGAACTGGACGAACCGCGCGGCCTTCTCCGACGCGTCGATGTCCAGCGATCCGGCCAATGTGGATGGTTGATTGGCGATGATCCCGACGACCGACCCGCCGATCCGTGACAACGCGCAGATCACGTTGGCGGCGAAGCGGCTGTGCACTTCGAGCCAGTCGCCGTCGTCGACGATCTCGGTGATCACCCGGCGCATGTCGTAGGGTCTGTTGCCCTCGACGGGGACCAGGTCGGCCAGCGCCGGGCAGAGCCGGTCGACCGGATCGGTCACCGGCGTGGCAGGCGCTTCCTCGCGATTGTTCGACGGCAGCAGCGAGAGCAGGTACCGGACTTCCTCGAGACACGTGCGTTCGTCGTCATGGGCGAAACCCGCGACGCCGGAGACCTCGGCGTGCACATCGGCGCCGCCGAGCTCGTTGTGCGTGACGTCGGCTCCGGTGACCGCCCGCACGACGTCGGGCCCGGTGATGAACATCTGCGAGATGTCACGCACCATGAACACGAAGTCGGTCAACGCGGGCGAGTACGCCGCCCCGCCCGCGCACGGGCCTAGGATGACGCTGATCTGCGGAATGACGCCCGAGGCGCGGCTGTTGCGCAGGAAGATCCCGCCGTAGCCGGCCAGCGCGGTGACGCCCTCCTGGATGCGCGCGCCGGCACCGTCGTTGAGCGACACCAGCGGCGCGCCCGCGGCCAGCGCCATGTCCATGATCTTGTGGATCTTGTCCGCGTGCGCCTCGCCGAGCGATCCGCCGAAGATCCGGAAATCGTGTGCGTAGCAGAAGACGGTCCGGCCGAAGACCGTGCCCCAGCCGGTGACGACGCCGTCGGTGTGGGGCCGCTTGTGCTCCAGCCCGAACCCGGTGGCGCGATGGCGGCGGAATGGCTCGACCTCGTGAAACGATCCCTCGTCGAGCAGCAGGTCGATTCGCTCGCGCGCGGTCAACTTGCCCTTGGCGTGCTGGGTCTCGGTGGCTTTCGCGCCCGGCCCGTTCAGCACCTGCAGGCGGAGTTCGGAAAGCTCGGATTCCGCTTGTCCCATCACCGTTCCTCGGTGTTCAACTCGTGCACGATCGCGACCACACGCGTCCACCCCGCGCCCAGCCCGGCGAGTTTCGCGGGGAAGCAGGCCACGGTGAATCCCGTGGCCGCGGGCAGTTCTTCCAGGTGGGCGAGCTTCTCCAGTTGGCAGTAGGGCTTCTCCCGGCCGTAGAGGTGAGCGGGCCAGAGCACGGAGTTGTCGCCATCTCGGCGGTAGTCCCCCACCATCGAGGCGAACGGCCGGTCGAAACCCCAGGCGTCGATGCCGATCACCCTGGCACCGCGCTCGACGAGGTACGCGGTGGACTCGCGCGTCATGCCGGGGTGGTCGGTGCGGTATGCCTCCGTGCCCCACAGCCGGTCCGCGCCGGTCCAGATCAGCGGGATGTCGCCGGGTACGAGCTCGTACGGGATCTTGGCCAGCGCGTCCTCGATGTCGGCGACGCTGATCGCGGCGCCGGGCGGGATGTGCCGCAGGTCGAGCCGGATGCCGGGCGCGTAGCACCACTCCAGCGGGATTTCGTCGATGGAGGCCGCCCGCTCCCCGCCGCTGCGCAGGCCGTAGTGCAGCGGGGCGTCCATGTGGGTCCCGGTGTGGGTGGTCAGGGTGACCGTCTCGTTCGAGATCGCCTCCCCTTCCGGGAAGTCCTCGGGCCGCAGGCCCAGCGCAGCAGGCGCCGCGGCGTGGTCGAGGAGGCTGACCTCGACCGCCGTTGCCTCGCTCGGACCGTCCACAGTGGGCACATTGAGATCGATGAGCCGCACGATCGTGGTCTCCCTCCGACTGGCGATTTCGCTCGAAGCTAGGCTCGCCGCCTCAAGGACGAGTCGACCGGCGCTCTACCTTCGCCCACGTTCGAGCGCCATTCGAGGCGGCTGCGCCACCGTGGGAACATGCTGGCTGACACGGATCTCATCGGGGCCTGGCGGCTCGTGGCCCACTACTACCTCGACGACGACGCCACCGTGGCCGAAGGCCCCATGGGCGAGAAGGCTGACGGCATCCTGATCTACCACGCGGACGGCTACATGGCGGCCAGCCTGATGCGGACCGAGCCCGCGGCCGACGGCGCGACCTACCTCGGCTCGGCCGACGACTATCTCGGGTACTCGGGTCGCTGGCGGCTACGGGACGGCGAGGTCGTGCACGACGTCGTCATCGGGTCTCACGCCCGGGTCGTGAACACCGAGCAGATCCGGGAGGTCACGCTGGCCGACGGCCTGCTGAGCCTGCGGCGCCGGCTCGGCGGTCCGCACGACTGGGTCGTCATGGACTGGCAGCGTTGCTGACCCGGCCAGGTCCGGTGCCGCACGTCCCCCGGGCGGCGGCATCGCCCGGCCGGTCCCCGAGACGTGAATGCCACATCGAGAGGCCCTGAGGACCCTCGATGTGGCATTTATGTCCCTCTACCGGCCGACCAGGATCTCCTGATGGACCTTTCGCACCTCGGGCGAGGGCTCGAGGCCGAGCTCATTGTTGAGGGTGGACCGCAGCTCTCTATAGACGTAGAGCGCCTCGCCGCGCCGCCCGGAGCCGTGCAGCGCCTGCATCAGCCGCAGGTGGAAGACCTCGTGCAGTGGATGGGTGGCCACCAGTGAACGGAGTTCGCCCACGACCTCCAGGTGCCGGTCGCTGGCCAGATCGGCCTCGATGCGCAGCGAGACGGCCTCCAGCCGCTGTTCTTCCAGGAAGACGGACAGCCCGCGCAGCCGCGGCCCCGACGTCACGTCGGCGGGTATCGGCCCGCGCCACAGCTCGAGGGACCGGCGCAGCATTTCCGCGGCGCAGCCGAATTTTTGCTCGCGCAACGCGCCGCGGCCGTCGTCGATGAGGGTCTGGAACTGGAACAGATCGATGTTCTCGCGCGGCACCGACAAGACGTAGCCGTCGGGGTCGGTGCTGAGCAGGTCCTTGCCGTCCGGCGCCCGGAAACTCCGCGCGAAAAGCTTGCGCAACTGGTACACGTACGTCTGCACAATGGTCCGGACGGTCTGCGGCGGACCGGACGGCCACAGTTCGTCGATCAGCTGGTCGGTCCGCACCGTCGTGCCCGCGTTGACGGCGAGCAGCACCAGGACCTGACGCAGCTTGGTCGCGGTGATCTTGAGGCGCCGATCGGGTGCGGGCACCCGCGCGACGGGTGCGACCTCGAGCTTCCCCAGCACGTTGATCTGTATTTGCTCCTCAGACATAAAGCGTGTATCCCCCCAAGGGAAATCGGCGGAATCGCCTCGGTGGCGCGTCCTCGCACCCGCTCCGCGATGGCGATCGTCGCGGCCCCGATGCCACGACGCATGATGATGTTCCGGCTCAACGAGGGGCCAACGGATCCGTCCGCGGACGACACGAGGGGCGATCGTCGCGAAGCTGCTTGCCCCAGTCGCGACCAAGGCGGTTATCCACCGGCCTCGGCAATTGATCGAAATCCGTAATTGCTACTAAGCCCCAGTAATCCCGCGACCTGTCGGATAGTTTCCTTCTTCGAGTGACGCGAATCTGTCAGAAACTGACTGTTGCACAGGATCGCCGTGGGTGTCAAGGGCACTACACAGCGCGCCGACCAGCGAAAAACCAAATGTCCTTTAAGGAATGGCGAACCGGCTGTTCACACACGCGACGAGGGTCATTGACCTGCGCGAACTGGTCCAGAAAATTTATCACCGCCACAGGCCCGTTGGTCAATGGCGATACGGCCGGCGGCACGCATTCCGCTGCCAACGTACGCAGATTTCCGCCCCGCGGCCCGCCCTGGCCCGGTTCCCGAGGAAGCCGGTGGCGCCTGGTGGGAGCGGTGGCAGACGGTCCGGCGGCGGGGTGCTTGCCGCGGGTGACGTGCGGAGCGGCGGGCGACTTCCCGCGAGCGCCATGCGCAGCGGCGGACTACCCCCTGGCGCCGCCCGGGCGTCACTGCCCGCAGGGGCCGAAGTACAGGCACTCGCGGTGACCGCGTCGCTGAGCTGGGGCGCGCTGACGAGATCCACCTCGCCGCCGACGCTGAGCACCAGCGCGGTCTCGACCTGCTACACCGACACTGGCACTGAGGAGGCGACGCGGAAACCCGCCGGTCTCCGGCTCGGGAAAATCAGCAGCTCGTCATGCCTGCCGTGAAGACCGGCGCAGGCCGGGCAGCTCACCACGCCCGGATCACCTACTGGGGTCGGTGAGCAGGTCGGCGACCGGCCGTGGTTCGCGGCGTAGGAGTTCGGCCAGCAATGGGTCGGTTTCGGCGAAGTGGCCGCTTCGGGCGGCGTGGAAGAACAACAGCAGCATCCGGGCGATGTGCTCGGGTGTGCCGGCGGCGATCCGGTCGGCGAGCCACTGCTCGTCGTCGAGGACGACTCGGGTGATTCGGCGGCCGGTGAGTCCGGTGAGGATGTCGGCGATGTCGTCGAAGGTGACGGCGCGGCGTGCGGTGAGCGTGACGGGGCCGTCGAGGGGTTGCTGTCCGGTCAGGATGATCGCGGCGGCTTCGGCCGCATCGGCGCGGTCGGTCCAGGAGACGGGGCCGTCGGCCGGTGCGGCGATGACGCCGGTCTGCTGCCAGGAGCCGAGGAGCCAGCCGAGACTGTGCGCGTAAAACCCGTTGCGCAGTGAGGTCCAAGCGACTCCCGACTGGGCGAGCAATGTTTCGGTGGCGGCGTGCTCGTGCGCCGGAGTGAACGGGCTGTCGCCGCGGACGTTCTGGTGACTGGTGTACAGGATGCGCCGGGCGCCCGCGGCGACCGCGGCCTCGATCGCGGTGCGGTGCAGGCCGATACCGTCGCCGTCGGGATCGTTCTGGGACACCAGCAGTACCTGCTCGGCACCCTCGAACGAATTACGTAGTGCGGCCGGGTCGTCGTAGGAGGCGCGCCGTACGCGCACGCCGCGGTCGGCGAAGTGCTGCGCCTTGGCGACATCGCGGGCGCTGACGCCGATCCGGTCCGCGGAGACGCGCTTGAGCAGGTGCTCGAGAGCGGCGCCGCCCAAGGCGCCGGTCGCGCCGGTGATGACGATCAAGATTGTTGCCTCCAAAATCAGGGGATCAGCACCGCTCTGCCCGATCCCGGGTCTGGATCCAGCCGTCTGCCAGGCCGGACAGCAGGACGCTCCACCGCTCATCGACGTTGGAGCAGCGGCAGCAGAATGTCGTCGACGATGTGCTCGACGAAGCCTTGGTCGCTCGGCTCTCCGACGAACACGAGCCGGTGCACCACGAGCGCCGGGACGATCTCGGCGAACAGGCCGGCTGCTCCCGGGATGAGCTTTTCCCCCCGTACGCCGCCGAAGGGGTGCTCGGTCATGGCCGCTTCGTCGCGTCGCCGGATCCGCCGCATCTCCGCCGCCAGGTCCGGGTCGCTGCGCATGCCGGTGAACAGCGCGCCGAGCAGCCCGATCTCCTGCTCGGCGATCTGCTCGGCCAACCATCCCACGGTCTGCAGCAGGGCCTGCCGGAGATCGCCGGTGGGAGTTGCGGGCGGCACGCTCGCTGCCCGGTGCTCGACCGCCGCGGCCACCAGCTCGGCCTTGCCGGCGTAGCGCCGGTAGATCGTGGGCTTGCCAACCCCGGCTGCGGCCGCGACCGACTCGATGGACAACCGGTCATAGCCGACCTCGACCAGCAGCTTCAGCGTCGCGTCGAAGATCGCCAGGTCCCGGCCGGCATCGCGCGGCCGGCCCCGAGCAGGCTCTGTGTTCCCGCTGCCGGGCATGCCACCTCCACCAGATTTACGAAACGGAACGGGTACGTAATCAAAGTACCGCCGCGCCGGCCTCAGATCAACCGCGAGTTGGTCAGGCAGGTGCCGGCCACTCTCCGAGGGCAGCGTCGCGGCAGCCCGCGAGTCGTCGCCTCGTAGCCGAACGCAGAGCACGTGCCGAATGAACCGATCGCCCCGCACAGCCTTCGGCGCCGGCGACGGTCTCTCACCAATCAACGTGGAGCAAATCTGGAGCACAGCCACGATGCCGACCGCATTCACTGTGAGGATGTCAGGGGTTTGAGTCCCCCTAACTCAACAGACGTATTCGGCCACGCGTCGCCCGATTATGGCGGTGGAATTCGCAGAGGCCGTCGAAGCAGGACCACCACCGCGCCCGCGGCCCAGGGCAGAAGGTGAAGCGGGCGCCGACGCTGTTCGAGAGGTAGGCGTCGAGAGGGCTCCTGTGGTGGCGAAGGGCGGCTACCTGCTCAAGGCCCCGGGCGTGTCCGTGGAACGGATTGGTCCCTGCTCATGCGCAGGATCAAGGCGACCGCGTCCTCCGAGTGGGCTGGTGGAGTCAGAACCTCCTGCAAGAGCAGGCCACGTATCGCGGCAACGGTGACGGTGGCCAGAGTCAGCGCTTCCTCGGTGTCGAGCCCTTCGCGTTCCGCGAGCGAGGCCAGCATCTTGGTCAGGTCGTCGAGCGAGTCGATGAACTCACGGAAGTCCTCTGGGCTGTACGCGGCGAGTCCTACGACGTGGAAGAAGCCGCGGACGCGCGACAGCTGCTCCGGGCGGGTGTAGGTCCGCCAGATCGCCATGACGAGGTCGTCGAAGGTGCCCTGCCGGGCGGCCTCGACGAGGGCCTCGTTGTCCCGAGAGCGCTGTGCCTTGAGCATGGCCGCCAAGACGCCCGGTAGCGACCCGAAGTGGTATCGCAAGAGGGCGTGACTGGTCCCGGTCCGGGCGGCGATCTCACGGAGCGACACCTCCGGTGCGGGAAGGCCCTCCCCGAAGGCGTCGAGAAGCCGGGCCAGGAGACGCTCGCGGGCGTCGCCGTTGCGTTCCGTGCTTGACAGGATCACTCCCACAGTTTATCCATTGGAAAAGAACCTTGCGGCGCTGTGTTGCTCACACATGGTCGCAGTCAGCGCCAGTGGAGGGAACGACTCGTGGGACGGTGTCAAGTGGTCGGCGCGACGGTCGTCGACGGATCGGGTCGCGACCCAGTCGACGTTGACGTCAGCATCGAAGACGGGCATATCACCCAGGTCGGTGCGTCTGCCGCACACGGCGAGCGCCTCGACGCCGGAGGCTTGACGATGACGCCCGGCCTGATCGACGCTCACGTCCACTTGGGCTTGTCGAGCCCGATCCAGCCGCAGTTCTCGTTCCGGATCAGCGCCGCCGAGCTCGCGGCGGACATCTTCGCCACGGCCGGCGCGACGCTCGACGCCGGCTTCACCACCGTCCGGGACACCGGCGGGGTCGACGGCGGCCTCGTCACCACGATCGCGAAGGGCAAGGTCAGGGGGCCGCGCGTCCTGTCGTGCGGACCGGTTCAGTGCCAGATCGGCGGGCACGGCTACTACGGAGCCGACTGGGAACCCACCGAGCTGTGGAGCAGCCACCACCTACCCGGCCTGTGCGCCCTGTCCACGATGTCCGGCAACGCCGACGAGCTGCGGCACAACGTGCGCGAAGCCTTCCGTCGCGGAGCCTCCTTCCTGAAGCTCTGCGTGACCGGCGGAGTGGTCGGCGCGCACGACCGGCTGACCGACACCCAGTTCACCGTCGAGGAGATCGCCGTCGCTGTCCAGGAAGCCGCGGCGCGGGGCACCTACGTGACGGTTCACGCCCACAACAACGACGGCATCCGGAACGCGGTCGAGGCCGGGGTGCGTTGTGTCGAACACGGCACCGACCTCGATGAATCCACGGCCACCCTGATGGCCACTCGCGAGGTCACGCTGGTGCCCACGTTCGCCGTCGTCGAGCAACTGCTGCACGACACCGCTGGAGCGGGCCTCGACGAATCGACCCGCGATCGTGTGCTGGGTGTCCGCGAGCGGATGACCGAGGCGCTCGCGGTCGCCAAGGAGGCCGGAGTACGGATCGGGCTGGGTTCCGATCTCATCGGCCCGGCTCAGGACCGCCGAGGCGAAGAGCTCAGGCTGCGCGCGAAGCTCGAAACACCGATGGAAGCTCTCGTGGCGGCCACCAAGACCAACGCCGAGATCCTCGGCCTGTCCGGCCAAGTCGGTGTCATCGCTCCCGGCGCGCAGGCAGACCTCGTGTTGTGGAACGGCAACCCGGTCGAAGACCCGGAGCTGTTCGCCGATCCCGCCAATGCCGTCCTCGTTCTCCAGGCCGGCCGAGTTGTGAAGGACCTTCGATGAGCACCATGTGGCAGGGCTGCCTCGCCGACACCGACTATTTCGAGCTGCGTTCCAGCGGAGGGCACGACTACGGCGTCTGGGTCACCACGCCACCGGGCTACGACCCCGCCACGACGCAAGCGCCTGTCGTGTACGTGCTCGACGGCAACTGGGCCGTGGGCATGACGGCGCCGCTCATCGTCACCCAGCTGGACCCCATGCAGCAGATCGAGCCCTACATCCAGGTCAGCGTCGGCTATGCGGGCGAGGAAGCACAGCACTGGGCGCGGCTGCGCAACCGAGATCTCGTGCCGCCCGGCGAGCCCATCGCCCAGGAGTTCATCGACGCCGTCGAGATGGGAATCCAGACGGGCAGGACGACCCGCGAGGAAGCCGACGCCTACCTCGCCGAACTGCACGAAACCCACGCCGATGCGTTCCTGGGCTTCCTCACCGCGGAACTGCACCCGCGGATCGAACGCGACTACGGCACAGCCGCGAGCGGGCACGGCCTCTTCGGCTACTCCTACGGCGGCCTCTTCAGTCTCTACACGTGGCTCACCGGCAGCACGCTCTTCGAGAGCATCGGAGCGGGCAGCCCCGGTGTCGTCAGTGAAGACAGTCAGATCTTCGCGCGGCTCGAAGAAATGGGCGACAGCTTGCCTGCCGCCAAGCTCCACCTGACCGTCAACGACCAAGAGCTTCTCGGAGACCTGGCCGTCTACCAGAACCTCGCGAAGAACGCGGCCACCGTCCTGCATCGCCTGACCGCCCGCGGCGGAGCCGTCACCAGCGCGGTCCTGCGCGAGACGCATGTGACCGGCCTGCAGGCGTCGTTCCTCAGCTACCTCAGGACCTGCCGTGCCCGGTAAGCGCCTGAGTACCTCACCCCGGAGTTCACCATCCGCCGGATGACGCGGCTGGAGCCGCGATCGTCGAGGCGCAGGTCGACGCGATGGCGGAGAAAGGGCCGCCGGCTGATCTCGTCACGGCGTTCGCGCTACCGAGCTCCAAGACCGCATCACCACCCTGATGGACCTGGCGGTGCCCCCGCAGGAGCGAATGCAGCCAGGCCAGGAGCTGAGTAGCTACTGGGCCGAGCTGGTCGTGGCGGCGCAAGCCGATCCGGGTGAGGACGTGCTCGGGATGCTCGTGCGCGAGCACGGCGACGACATCACCACCGACGAGCTCATCGGCATCGCCGCGTAGCTTGCCGCGAACCGAGACCCGGCCCTGCTACCCGACCCCGACCGGCTCGCCATCACCCGCGGCGCCTCGACCTCCGCCGAGGTCCCTGCCACGGGTACTGGTCGGACACCCGCGCGACGCGGCGCACGAAACCGACCGGTTCGGCGTCTCGATGATGGTTCCCGACAGCACCACCGACGTCACCGGCTACCAGATGTTCGACCCGATCGAGAAGGTCGGTGCGCGGACCGGGTACAGCTCGACCCAGATCGTCAACGTCATGGACTCCACGAAAGTCCACATCTCCGCGTCCAACCTCAGCTACAGCTTCGACAACCTGATCGCCACCGAACGCATGGGCTGGGGCGGTGATTCCGGGTCACTGGTCCGACTCGGTGGTGACGGCATCACGCAGGTCATCCTCGAGAACGTTCCGAACAGCAACTGCGGCACCTTCGACTCGGTCGGCACGATGTACGGGCTGCCGGTCAACAACGACATACCGCTCGCCGACAACATCCGCGACAACTTCCTCGCCCAGACCAGGCTGGGCAGCCTCCCCACGCACCTCTTCTACCTGAACGCCGAAACCGTGACGACCCGGAGCCAGGCCTCTCCGACGTCTGCCAGCGAAAAAGCCGGCGCTCGAAGCCTCTACGACAAGTACCGCAACTTCGTCGAGACAGTCATGGTCAATCCTCGGGACCCCTCGTACGTCGTCACTCAAGAACACCTCGACGACACAGCACTGGCCATCAGCGGCGGGGAAATACACATGTACCAAGCGGAGACGGACGCCCTGAACAGCATCTACACCAACGTCATCAAGCGCACGCTCGGTATGCGCGATGACGACCTGATCGGGTTCATGGACGATGACACCGTCTACCACTCGGTGTTGGATACCCTCAGGAACGTGTCGACGATCGTGACCGAAGGCGTCGTCGGCGAAGGCTGACCAGCGAAGGGAACCATGACACCCGACCCGATGGCCGATCCGCCCGGTCAGGCCGACCAGGCCGCTCTGCGCGAACTCGTCCATCGTGACGCCGACCTGCAGGGCGGCGGGTTCACCTTTCGCGATGGCGAGTGACTCATCTGGCTCGCCGTCGCGCGAGGCGAGTCGACAGAGGGCCGTCCCGCCGAGTTCCGCGGCTACCGTATCGCTTGGGAAGCCACCGGCCCCTTCCACGCGGAAGCAACCGGAGGGACCGAATGACCGGGATCCGGCGCGGTCACCGGGCCGTCCGCCGCTTCGCTCTGCTACTTGCGCTCCTCCTCCTCCTCCTGGCTTCCTGTCAAGCGCCCGCCGGTACCCATGACCCGCGCGGTACATCCATCCCGAAACCGCTGCTGAGCGAGACCCGCTTCTACACCGACCCCCGACAACGTTGCGGCCGGTTGGTTGCGCACAGCAGCTCCATCGGATCCCGCGACGGCTGTCGTCCGAGACGCATCGCCGGCCACGTCGTCGGCCACCCGATCGCCGGACCGAACGACCAGGTCACCGCCGAGGCCAGGCGGTACGGCAAGGCGGCGGCCGCGAACCACACAAAACCCGTCATTCTCGCCGAAAGCGACAGCGCGGGCTCCTGCGCTCCCGAGGCCCGCCACCGCTGGTTCGACGCGCTCGCACGCGGAATCGCGGGCGTTCCCGCGCTGATCGTCGTCCGAGGCGGCCGTGACTGCCCGAACATCCGCGCAGCCTTGCTCGCCGATGGCGTCCGCACCCTCCGCTCCCCACCACCCTCCTGCTGCTCGACGCCACTGGCACAGCTCCGCAGGACGCGATCACCCTGCTCGGCGCCGCCGACGTCCGCGACACCCTCGGCTTCACCCTCAACATCGGCGGCTACACACCAGACCGCGAGATCGCGGCCACCGCCGCAACCATCCGCACCGGCCTCCGGTCTTCGACCGGCCGCGACGACCTGCTGTTCCTCGTCGACACCAGCCGCAACGGCGGCACCGCGCAAGGCAGCTGCAATCCCGCCGGCGCCCGAGTCGGCCCGTACAGCACCCTCAGCGCCGACCCAAGTCAGGCGCAGAACCTGTGGCTCACCACTCCGGGCGTGTCCGACGGCTCCTGCGGTATCGCAACGAAAGCCCCACCGGCACGTTCGACCCGAGTCTCGGCCTCGCCCTGACGACGCCAACGCCAAGCTGAGACCGAAGCAAGCACCCAGCCTGACTAGGAGACGAGGGCGGCCTTCGCATTACCTGCAAAGGGACCCGCCAGTAGACGAGCGCCTTTCGACCCGACGATCGGGATGGGAGAAACATCCGAGGGGCGACTTGCACACTACCCACACATCTGCAGTTGCCTGCTTGAGAGATGGGCGCCGGGGGCGTAAAGCGAGGCGGAAGCCGACGACCGGCACCGCCGCGTTATCACCGTGGATACCAAGGACAACGGCGAACGACTCCAACCGCGGGCGCCGCTCTCGACTAACGTCTAGTCGATCATCGCACGGATGTATGCGGACTTCCAACTCACCCTGCAGCCGCTCGACCGGCTCATAGGCCGTGGCAGGGTGAGGACCCGTTCCCGTTCGCGGCTCTGTGGCACGGGCGATACTTGCACGGTGGGCTATGCCCGAACCTGCACTGGTCCTTCGTCGGCAACCCCCCAGCGGAGCTTGACGGTGACCTCGCAGGTGCCGCCGGCGAGGAGGTCGCCGCCGCCGAGTTCGCCCAGCACGTGGTCAAGGTGACCGGGAGCACGCAGGCCCGCGAACGCGACTGGGCGTTCACCGCGGTCGACCCCCTGCTCGTGGTCGTCACGGTGACGGCGACCGACCGGACGGCGGTCACGACACCTACCACGTCAATCTGGGCGCCGAGTTTCTTCGACGCCTACCCGCCGACGACCTCCTTCGCCAGTCTGCCCCGCGAAGCAGCACCCGGCCTCCCGGCCCGCGACGGCTGGACACCTGGGAACTACCAGGTCGAGCGAACATCCCGTGGAATAAGTCGGCAGCCATTTCGAGCTTCTCGCCTGGTCCGGCTGGCCAAGGTCCACACCAACGGCAACGACTGGGTAGCCACTCTTGGGCCGACGCCGGGCGGGCCTACAGGGCGACGGACGGCGCTCTCTCCCTCGCCCTGCCGTCCTCTGTCCACCGCGGACGACCTCCAGCAGTTCGGCCGCGGTGGGCGAGCCGGCGCGGGTCGCGACGCATGAACTCGAGCCCCGTGCGGAGCCAGGTCGGCGTCGAAGCTGATCCACCGCTCCGCAGCCGCACCAGCGGGGTCTTCGCCGCGACGAGCTTGGCCGACTCTTCCTCGCCGAACTCGTTGTCGCCCACCCGCGATCGACCAGCGGAACCCGGCCAACTCGTCGCGGCCCAGCCGGGCTGCGGGTGACGACCTGCTCGGCGGCGTGTTGCGGACGGAAAGCCACCACCGCGCCGGCCGTCGCAGGTGCCAGGTACTGCACTTCGAAGCCGGCCTCGATCAGCCGGGCCGCGTCCGTGGTGAAGAACTTTTCGGCTTCCTCAATGGGTCAGGTCATGCTCGGCGGACCGGGTCCGGCGCAGGGCGGGCGCCAGCATCGGCTCCACGACCGCGGCCCGGCTCAGTTCGGCGACAAACAGTCCCCGAGGGCTCCCGAACCGGGCCGTTCGCCTCGCTCGACCAGATCTGCCCGGCCGATGGCAGCACGCTCGGATCGGCCGTGGCGAGCAGGAGGAACTGCGGTTGCCACCTGGTGCCGTCGCCGGTCTGATCGTCCGCGTCCCGCTGCCGCATCTCCGCCCAGCAACGCGGCCAACGACAGCCCGGCCGCCGCGCGGGTCGACCAGCGGGTCCGCGCGCGCCACCCGGTCCCGGACCGCCGTGTCGACCCGGGCATAGAGGCCGTCGGCGACGAGCGCGCGGCGACGCCCGGGCAAGCGGCACGGTCTGCTCGGCCCACCCGACCGGCGGCATGGCCGCGACCAGCGCGTCGAACGCGACGAAGTCCACGCCTTGAAGGACCGGCACCACTCGGCCTCCGGCGCGTCGCCCCGGCGGCCGAGCCTCGACAGGACCCGCCCGCTGCGAGTTCCGTGGCGCAATCGCGCGGTCTGGCCGTGCTCACCCGGTCGTGGTCAGCGGCCGGTCACGATCGACATCGAACCAGCGATCCCGCGACGAGGCAGCTGTAACAACTGCAATGTCTACCGCGACTTCGCCACTACCGACAACTCTGCCGCCGGCCAGCAACGCCGACGGCCACCGAGGTCTTGGTCCGGGATGGGTGACCAGGTCCGACGAACTCGGTGCCGGAGCCGCGGGGAGCGGCATGCACAGGGGTCGGAGAGGAAGAGACCGAGGTAGCCGTGTACTTCGGTCTCGCCGGAAGGGACGGAGGAAATCGGCTTAGAGGTTGCCGCATGGCGTGGCGTTGGCGGGTGAAGCGGATTTGAGGGTAGTAGAGTTAGTTGCGAACTGAGGTGGAGGTGGTGCATTCCGGAGGAAATGCCGTTGAACGGCAGTACTTGCGGGTCATTCACAGCAGTACCCGTTGCCGCGGTCGCGGAAGACAAGTGGACTCTCGGCGGATCACCCTGAGGAGCAGGTCCAACCTTTGAACTTTGGTGTAACAACACCGTGCAGCAAGTCGATGAACCTCACCAGCGGGCGTGCAAAGTGATCACTCATAACCGCGCTCACCTGTGCATCAAGAGTTTGACCGGATGATGGGGGCCGATCACGTGAGCCACTCACGGGGCGACGGAATAGTCGGCCGGGGACCCACACGCAGAACGCCTCTCACGCAGTTCGTGCTTGACGAAGAGTACGGCTGGGGACGACTCGATCGAACTGCGGAGACGTTGTCCTTCTTCGATTCACCTACATCTCCCGAAGTCATCCTCAACTCCGCGGGGCGTACGTTTTACGTGGCAACACTCGAATCTCAGCAGCGGACATGGTGGTTCCGCGGGGATCGTTGGATGGTGGGCCGGATCAGTATCGCGCATACACTGGACGGAGAAGAGGCCTACTACGTCGAGTTTCCCAACTTGGAAACCGCTGTCGTCCACGCCTCGGAACTACGTGTCCGGTGGAAGATGCCACTGCTCGACCCCTTGCCGCTCTTGAAGACCGGTACGGTGGAGACCCAGTACTTCCACACCAGGAGGACCAGGTTCCTGCGCAGCGTGGCGGAACAGCGGAGTGCAGTGCGCGGACTCGGCGGACTGCTGTCTTCAGCCGTGGAGATCCATGAACACCAGGTGGGCGCGGCGCGGCGGGTGTTGACCGACCCCATTCCCCGTTACCTGCTCGCAGACGAGGTCGGACTGGGCAAGACCATCGAGGCCGGGATGGTCATCCGACAACTCCTGCTCGACGGTCCTGGACAAGTACTTGTCGTCGTGCCGGACCACCTGGTGGAGCAGTGGAGGGCGGAACTGACCACGAAGTTCAGGGTCGGACAGTTCAAAAGACGCGTGCGGGTCATCGGGCACTCACGCATTGAGGACGAACACCCCGACGAACGACTCCTAACGGTCGTCGACGAGGCCCATCGTTTCACCGACCACGTCGCCTACGACAAAGACGACCAACGCCTCCGCCGCTACCAGGCACTCGCGGGGGTCGCACACTCGTCAAGTGCGCTGCTCCTGCTGAGTGCAACGCCGGTACGGAGCAACGAAGACGCGTTCCTCGGTTTGCTCCACCTTCTCGACGCCAAGAACTACCCCTTGTCCGACGTCCAGGCGTTCCGCCAGCGCGTCTCGATGCGCGACGACCTGGCGCTGGCGATGTCGGCGTTGGATGGCGACCTGCCGTTACGCTACCTCGACGAACCCCTCGACGAGATTGCTGGCCTGCTTCCCGACGACGAACTCGTCGGGATGATCGTGCCCGCCGCCATGAGGGCCATCGAGGAAGACGACCCGGCTGCGGTCCGCACCGAAGTGGGCCGACTCCGCCTCCACGTGTCCGAGACCTACCGGCTCCACCGCCGGATGATCAGGAACCGCCGGTCGAGCGTAGCTAAAAAGTCTTTCCCCGTGCGAGGTCGCACACTCGCAGAGCAACACGCACTGGTCGACCCCGACGCACGTCGCCGTGCGATGTTCGCACTGTTCGATGACGTCCGAATCGAACTAGAACTGTCTGGCCGAATCGATGCCGGTCGAACGCTGCAAGTCCTGCTCGGGCGTTTCCTTGCGCCCGCGCAAGCGCTCTCCGACCTGGTGGCGGCGCTGCGACAGGACGATGCTCACGACCTGTCCCCGGACGAACTCGCTGCGGTGGTCGTGCTGCAGGAGATCGATGCTGCGGATGAACTCGCGCGGAGGCTCACCCTGCTGCTCGACAAGGACGTGCCATCAGATCGCATCTCCGCGATGTGTACCTGGGCACGCCAACGCGCAACGCGCGGCAAGCACGCCATCGTCTGTACCTACCCGAACACCGCGCGCATGGTCTTCGAGGCGCTGGTCAACGAGGTGAAGAGTCATCGCGTGACCGCCCTGTTGGAAGGGCAGAGCCCCTCGGATCGCAGCGCACAGATCGCAAACTTCGAGCGAAGCAGCGAACGAACGTTCGTCGTGTTGGACAGGTCCGCCGAGGAAGGGGTCAACCTCCAAATCGTCGAAGAAGTCCTCCACCTCGACACACCTACATCGAGTTCGCACCTCGAGCAGCGGTTGGGGCGGTTCGACCGCTGGAGCGAGGTCGCCTCGCCGATCAGGTCAGTGCTGGTCGAGGACGTGGACCCCGAAGTGAGCCGCCAGTTCGATGCGTGGACGCGAGTACTGAACAAGGTATTCGGCGCGTATACCTCGTCCACAGCCACGTTGCAGTACGTGCTCGCTGACATCGAGGCGGAGTTCTTCGCGGAGGCGGTGAGATCGGCCCTCACCGGTGCAGAGGCCTCGCTCGAGGGCCGCGCAGCCGAGCTGGAGGTGGAGCGCCGGCGGATCACGGGCCAGGACTCACTGGACAGCATCGAAGATCGCGCGGAGGACGAGGAACTCGCCGATCGGATCGCGGAGTTCGACGCCAAGCAGCAGACGATCTCCAACGCAGCCATCGGCTACGTCCATGAGATGCTCGGCTTCGCGGTCGAATACGCCGAGGATGGCATCCGGTTCCAAGCGGGCAGGAGGCGACCTCCCCTACTGACCGAAACGGAGGTCAAGGCGATTGGCGTCGACACTTTGCAACGCACCTACACAACCGATCGCATCAACGCAACTGCCGGACATGCATTCCTCCGCTGGGGCGAGCCGCTGGTCAACGCCTTCTCCGAGTTCGCTGAGGGCGACGACCGTGGACGCGCATTCGCGGTGGAGATCGCTATACCCAAACTCCCGCGCGACGAGCGCCCCACGATCGTAATGTCCTTCGACATCAAGGTAGGGCCCAACCAGGTAGTCAACGCGGGAAACGCCGACGAGGCGTTCGTCCGCGCCGTCAAGTCGCGCGCGGAGCACTTCATGCCCACGACCGTCGAGCGAGTCTGGTGGACGCTCGGAAGGGGCGCCTGCACTTCTCAGCAGGTCAAGTTCTTGGAGACACACCAGGGCGAGAATCTGGGCAGCCGGCTTGAGCGCTTCCGTGAACTCGTGGGCTCCTTGAATTGGGAACACCATTGCGAGACTTCCTTCGCAGGTGCCTTGAGTGCGGTACAGAACAGCAAACGAATGGTTGACAGAGTGGAGCGGTCCAAAGCTCTCGCCGAAGAAGTCTTCCTGCGCGAACGCGCCATCTTGGCCGCCCGCCGACAACGCGGCGATCGATCGACGTTCGACCAGGCGGTCGCGGATAGCGTGACCCACGCCCTCAGCTTCCCGACCTTCAGCCTGGAAAGCTGTGGAGCGGTGTTCATCACCGGGACGGGCAACTGATGGGCTCTCTGTCGCTCGATGATCTGGCCGCACAGGAAGATCGACTCGCACGCAGGCTCACCGATCCGAAAGCGTCCGGCGGCGATCTCCTCGCCCTGGTCCGAGCCGCTCTTGTGGCACGGGGATATGGATCGATCTTGACCGACTCACCCGGCCTTCGGCCCATCGCGCCGGTGATGTGGGCCAACCACGGCTTCAGCCCCATCGGTCCCACCGAGTGGAAAGCCACGCCCTGGCTCCCCGAATGGCTCGACCACCACAGCACACCTCCCGACGAGGCACCCGCGCGCAAGGCAGTTCGGCGAAGGGACTGGCGGCTGGGCGCTGACCGCTTCTACCAGGAAGCCACCGACCGCGATGACTACCTCAGCGCGGGCCAACGGGACGCGGTGCGGGCAGTTGGTGCCGCACAGCCCGGCGATTCGGTCATCTGTGTACTGCCCACAGGATCCGGCAAAACAGACGTGATCCTCAGTCGCGCCATCTCACGCCGCCCGAAGCAGACGTGTCTGGTCGTACCCACCGTCGCCCTCGCGCTGGACGTCGAGCGCCGGGTGTCGGAAATGACCGGAGAACACCATGACTTAGCTTATCACAGCGGCCTGTCCGCGGAAGCCAAGTCAGCTCTGGCAGACAGGGTCCGAGAAGGGACGCAGTGGCTGGTCATCACCTCGCCGGAAGCGGCGTGCACGGTGCTGGCCCGCCCTTTGGAGAAGGCGGCGGCCGACGGCCGACTCGACCTTGTGGCGATCGACGAGGCACACATCATCGCCGAGTGGGGAGATGACTTTCGTCCCGCGTTCCATAGCTTGGCCGGTCTGCGTACCAGGTTGATCGAGACAGCTCCCCCTGGCAAGCAACCGACGACGGTCATGCTCACCGCGACGTTGGACGACCACGCTTTCGCGACCTTGCAGCGCCTCTTCCCGGGCGCTCAAGAGCTGCTCGTGTCGGCGCAGGCCACTCGCCCGGAGCCGGCCTGGTGGGCGAGCGAGTGCACCGATGAAGACGAGAAACGCCGCCGGTTCATAGAGGCGTGCAGACGCCTGCCCCGACCGCTGCTCGTGTACACCACGCTGCACACATCGGAGCGGTCGACGAACGTGGGGACCGCCCTGTCGTGGCTCACGGCAGCCGGGTTCCACGCGATCGCGGGCGTCACCGGCTCGTCGACTGCGGAACAACGCAAAGGCGTGGTCCGTCGCCTGAACCTGGACGGCGATCCCGGTGATGACCTGGACGTCGTCGTAGCGACATCTGCCTTCGGCTTGGGAATCGACATCCCCGGCATCAGGGCCGTTGTCCACCTGTGCGTGCCGGAGTCCGTTGACCGCCTGTACCAGGAGGTGGGACGCGCAGGCCGGGACGGGAAAGCCGCCGCGTCGGTCGTTCTGTGGACCCAAGCCGATGCGCGGGTGGCCAGGCAGATGTCCGAAGCGCGACTCATCGGTGACGAGAAGGCATGGAAGCGCTGGACGGCCATGCGACTGGGCGCAGCGACCGGCGACCGGCTCGAAGTCGACCTGACCGCCGCTACAGACGACGTCACCTACCCGTGGAGCGATGCCAACCGCTACTGGAACCTCCAGACTCTAAGTGGGATGGACCGAGCAGGGATGATCTCACTCGACTGGCCCACACCGCCCGACGTGCCGGCCGACGTGTCCGACGACGTCATGCAAGAGATCTTCGCAGCGCATCGTCGTTCCACCGCGGTTCGCATCAAACAGAGCAATCTCGGTAACGAGAGAGCTTTTCGTGCGCAGTTCCGTGCTGCTCAGTCGTCAAGCCGGGGCGCAGCCTCGGCATCACTCCGATCAGCGATGACTCTGCTCAACGGGACGCCAGGATGCACCAACAGCTTCCTCGCAACCCACTACCGACTTCACCCTGAGTCCGGGCTGATCGCCTCGGTTCGGCAGTGCGGCGGGTGCCCGCACTGCCGGTCGGCCGGTGGCCAACCCATCGCCGAAAAGTCGTCGGTGCCGCCACTGATGGCGGGCAACTTGACGGTCGCGGCGCGTCCTTCGTTGCTGCGCTTGGCCGAAAACGGCAAGCTGTGCATTTGGACTGACGACGACCAGGATGCCGAGGAGCGGGAACTGGTGAGGCGCCTGCACGCACTGGGTGTCCTGGTCTTCGCGTCGGACGATGACACGTTGGCGTTGCCGGCCGGCAAACGTCTCTGGTGGGAGCGGAAGATCACCGAACTCGGCGACGACGAAGGACTCGATGTTTCGACCCTCATCGCGATCCGCCGTGACGCGCGGGCTCTCGGCACAGCAGAAGCGTTGTCGAAGGTGACTCGCAGTCCGCTCGCCGTGGTACTGACGACGAGGGACCACCCCAGTCCGTTCGACGACCGGTCGCTGCTCCGAGAGGCATGGGGCTCGTCGTACTACATCAACGACATCCTTCGGAGGCTGTGAGTGGCGCTCTTGAACTCCCCCGACATGCTCCCGGAAGCCATGCGCTTCCTGGTCAGAGCGCTGTTAGCAGTCGGTGGCGGACCGTTTCCCCGCCAGGAGTTGCTCAACCTCGTATCGCCACCTGGCCTGAGCGCCGCCATGGAGCCACTCGGCGGCGCCTACGCGCACGAGGCCGTCAACCCGGCCGAAGACGACGAACCCGACTCCATCGAAGACGAAGACGATCAAACGACCGACACTGCGCCGGGGAAGCAAAGGACTGGCGGCGCGGTGATCGCCACCCAATCCCTCCTCGCATTGAAGACGCTTGGCCTGGTCACCCTCGAGAAAAAGCAGGTGAGCTTGGCCTCCACAGCAAGCGAACTGTGGTCGAGGCCCATAGAGGTGACGCCGACCGCATTTCGTGCGTTCCTGCTCGACAACGTGTTCCGGTTGTCCGACCCCACAGCGAGCCCCGGCGACCGGAACGATGTGAACGACCTTGTCCAGGCAGTGGAACTCGTCTACGCCGCCGATAGGCCGCTTCAACCGTTCGCGCGATTCATATCAGCAAATTTGGAACGCGGTTTTCGGGAATTGCAGGTATCCACTTTCGGTGATGATAATAAACTGTGGCCGGTGCGCAACGAAACCCGGTGGACCGCGTTCTGTCGCTGGTCCTTTTACTTAGGCTTGACGGGCCAAGCCGGCGACAGCGGTGTCATCGCCGATGCGAGTATTGCTCTCAAGATAAGACTGGGGCGCCTACCGCAAGGCGTTTACGACGCAGGAGCATTCGTAGAGCATTGCGCCGACGCAGTGCCGTTGCTCGACGGAGGCGCGCTGCAGCGGAGGTTCATCCCAGAGTTGTCCGGGGCGACTCGAGTCCTGTCTCCGGCATTGTCGATCTCATTGTTGCAAATGGAAGCAGACGGCGCCGTAAAACTCACCCAAAAGAGCGACACCGGCGTGTACGTAGTCCGCCTGCACACGGACCAGTCCGGAGACAGGGCTTTCACCAGTGTCGAATGGCTCGCAGACAACGAAGACCGGAGGAGCAGGGCATGAGCGGCGACCTCGTCTGCTGGGACCGAAAGGCAGTGGCCTTCGCGACTCAAATCGATGTCGGCGGATTAGAAGTCGGTGACCAGCGCGCCGACGCCGTCTTCTCCGCTATCCACCAACCATTGCCTCTGGTCACCGTTCGCGATGTGAACGGATCCCAGGAGACCCCCACCACGGAGGCCCACCTCCTCAGCGAATTCACCAAGCCGCTCCACGCGAACGAACCGCGCCTGGTCTTCGTCACTGGAGCGAAGGGGACGGGCAAGAGCCACCTGGTGCGGTGGCTGAAGTCCCAGGTCGGACCTCGGCCGAACTGGCACATCGTGTATATCGAAAAACGCAACACGAACCTGCGCCGAGTCATCGAGCGCATCTTGGAGGGAATCGACACTCCCAAGGCGACGCAGCTTCGAGAGGCACTGGCCAAAGCAGGCTCCGAAATCACCAGTGACGAAGAAGCCATGAGTGCTCTCCTCGCCCGACTCGACCACCTGGTCCAGTTCGATCAGTCTCCCGACTTGAAGAACCTGCCGGAGGCAGAACCCGCGGAAATTGCCTACCTGCGGAAGCAAGCGCACCGATTGCTGGGCGACTTCACCTTCCGACAAGAGTTGAGCAGGTCGGACGGCCCAGTCCGCCGACTCGTCCGCATTGCGCTCACGAGTTCGGAGGCCGCGGAGACCGACGAGGCAAGCTTGCACCTCACAGAGCAGGACCTGCGCGTCGACCCCGGCAGGTTCGAGGATGCGGGCCAGGAAATCCAAAAACTGGTCAACAAAGTCAACGGCAGCTCCCGCCTTCGCTCTGAGATCGCAGCGCTCTGCGATTCATACCTAGAACGCGCTAAGGCCGAGGTCTTCACCGGACCGAACACAAACCTGATCGAGGTTTTCGAGGACGTCCGCAGGGAGATCAAGGCGCGTGGGCACGAACTCTGCCTGTTCATCGAAGACTTGGTCCTGCTGCACGGCATCGACAAGCAGTTGGCGCAGGCACTGACCATCCCCGCCAGCAGCGAGTTGTGCACGTTGCGTGCGGCCATTGCTGTCACGGACGGTTATCTCGGTTCAGTATCCACGTTCGCCGACCGCGGCATCCTCTTCAAAGTGGACATCTACACCGGCACGATCGGGCGCGAAGGTCTACGGGACTTCGTTGGGAGGTACTTGAATGCGGGGCGATTGAAAGACGAAGACCTGCTCGCCTTCCAATCCGGCAGGCCGGGCTCCGACTCACCGAAGAACGCCTGTCTGAAATGCCCCATCCAATCCGAGTGTCACGCGACGTTCGGCACCAGTTCGTTGGGGCATGGACTCTTTCCTTTCAACGCGACCGCAGTTGACCGCTTGGTCAGCCTGTCCAACGGCGAAAACTTTCGGCCCCGGTTCATCCTTCGACACGCGATCCGCGATCCTCTCGAGGTCGCCGAGAGTGAATTGGAAATGAACGGGACATTCCCCTCAAAAGAGTTCGCCAAAGACCTCGATCCAACCCGACGTGAGGTCCCGGTAATGGTCCGGGCAGCGATCAGCAGGGAGAACTCGATCTCCTCGGAGGCCGAGATGAGTCTCCGGGCGTTCTACGCGAAGTCTCCACTGGTCCTTGACAGCGCGGTGACGCGCATTGCCGAATACTTGCACGTCAAGATCACGGACCTCGATGACGAAGCGGTCGCCGAGGAACCCAAACCGCCGCCGACACCAACCGATCGAACGCAGGGCCCAGCAGCATCATCGAAAACCTCAGCCCTTGACGAGTTTCAAGCATGGACGGACAAGACGACTCTGAGTTCTGGCACCGCGAACAAGATCCGCGTGTGGATTTCAACGAAGATCCTCGATTCTTTTCGCAGCGGCCCCTACGGCCTTGCAGTCACAACTGAGGGGAAGAACTCGTGGCGTATCGGCGAACACAGCATGCGCCTCAGCGACGTCTGGATCGAGCGCGCCGAGGGCGGCGGCGGCATCAAGTCAGACAACCCTTTCGAGATCAAAGTCAGCGACCAGAATGCTCTCATGTTGCGTGGGATCGTCGCCGCGTCTACCGGTCTCCCACTCGACGAGATTGACGGTGGCAGATGGTACTTCGACCTCCACACCCGCATCGCCGAGTATGTCGACAAGATTGCGAGGCTGGGCCGCGCGAACGACGATCCAGCACTTCGAGATGCTGCCACGATCTTGACCGTCCTACGGAACATATCCGATGAGCCAGGAACCACAGTCGCGGACGCACTTCCGTCGATGCTGATCCCCGAAGTCGGACCGGGTCCCACCAGTGCAGCGGTCCGTCAGTTCGCCAAGGACAGCAAAAAAACTCACGTCAATGCCTTGATCACCATCCGTGATCACGCAACGGCCGCCAAGGGAAAAGGTGCTCCATCTTTGATGGACACCGGTCTGATCTACGCGCACATCACCAGATCGCTAAAAATCGGAGACTTTTCTACAACAGGTCACGACGCCGACAGCGATACTCGACAATTCCTGCAAGTTAGACTGGAGCGTGCTTCCAACCGCGCCTGGGGAGAGATCGCCAAGGTCGTGGACGAACTGAAGACCCGGATCTCCCCGGACGATGACTGGGAGTCGACACGCGCAGTGATCGATCAACTCGTTGAAGTCGGGCATGCGGCGGGCAAACTGCCCTACTCCCAGTCGAAGGAGCAGCACGACCTTGCTGTCAGCCGGCTCCAGAGCGACGGGATGACGATCTACCGGAAGCTCGCGAAGAAACTGTCGGATGGCGTCGGCCCCGCCGATCTGTGGCAGATTCGCAACGATCCCCTGCCCGCGCTCCAAGCCCTGAACCACTACACCGGGGTGGTCGACCAGATGCTCAAGGCCATCGAGCAGGACGTTCCAGCCGGCGCCGGGACCAGTACCGCCATCGAGACCGAGAAGTTGGTGGTCGAGTTTCGAGAACTCGCCCAGGTGCTGGACGACATCACGAAGCACGGAGGCCGAAGGTGACAACGCCATCACTGGCCACACGTGCACGACGACTGATCGAGCACTTGGGTGACGTCAAGGAGAGGGAGCAGGACCAGCAGGCTCGATCCATCGTCGAGTCGGTCTCGGCGAGATCTCAGGTGTGCCGCCGCCGGTTGTCAGCCACCACGGACGCCGTCCAGGACCTGGAGCGACACGAGATTCCTTTCCCGACCCTTCAGCGAACGTTGTTGAATGACATCCCGGCCGCCAAGCGGACCTTGCGGACCACCGCGACCACCATCGAGCGCACAGATCCAAGGGCCTCCGCCGAACGGGCTCGATCACAGTCGGTCGACAGCGCCTTGGCAACGTGCGAGCGCATTGCCAAGGAACTCGAACTCCACCTCGCCAGAGCAGCCAAGCTCAGACGGCAGCAACTCCTGCCCGCGGACATCCAGTCACCGGTGCACGGCTACTCCGGCGTCAGCGAGGCACTCGTCGTGAGGCTGCAGAGCCTCCAGAGGACTTTGCAGGCGCCGTTGCCCGAAATGGCTGTCGACAAACTCGTGGCGTCACTCGATAGGATCGCCGCACAGGCCGAACAGTGGACGCGGGAGCATCCGCTGCTGGAAGCAGCATTGGAGAAGCACCACCCTGAGATCAAGGAGTTCCTCAGACTTGCAGCCACCGAGGGAGGCGCGCCATGGAGTGCGATCACCCCGAGCGTGTCCCAGTGGCTGTCAGACCCCGCCAACACAGCTGACCTGAAGGTTGTACTTCGACTGTGAGCACCATCCCCCGCCCCGACCTGATGAGCGCGCTCGACCTGATCGAGGAGGCCGAGGCCCGCCACTTGGCGTGGGGCCTGCTCGACGAGTCGTGGAGCCGTGAACAACTCCTCGACCTGCTCGACGACAAGTGGGACTGCGGCGACTCCGAGTCGTGCTTGCAACAACTCGAGTCGGAAAACCTCTTGTTCTCACTCCCGCGGAGCGCACCCGTCCAGTATCGGACCCGGATGGCCGAGACGGTTCGCTTGTTCAGCCGATTGCGCCAACTGTTCCCGAACCGACCGTGGCAGACCGGCAGCCGGCTGGTTTCGGACATACGCTTCCTCCGCAGGCCGCGCATGTTTTCCGAGCGTACGCTGGACGCCGAGTCCTGCCTGCGCGAACTCTCGGTACTCGATATACCTGGTCCGCTCGTGAACGAAGTGAGCAGGCTCCTCAGCGGGCGAAAGCTGTCGCGCTTCCAACTGGACGCCACGGTTGCCGTCACCAGGGCCGCGCAGTCCGGCGCTGACCGTGGCGTGGTGGTGAGCGCGGGTACCGGCAGCGGGAAGACCTTGGCTTTCTACCTCCCCGCCATGGCAAGAATGGCGGCGGCAGGACCCACCAGTCCCCGCGCCATGGCGATCTACCCGAGGAACGAACTGCTCAAGGATCAGTTCGTCACCGCGCTCCGCGAAGTCCGCAGTCTGCGCGCGGCCGGCGGTCGCAAGTTGACCATTGGCGCCTACTTCGGTCTCACCCCTCGGAAGACACTCGCCAATTCACACGACCGGGAAGGCTGGCGCTGGTCCAAAGCCGTAAAGCGCTACATCTGCCCGTTCCTGAAGTGCCCGTCGGTCGAAAGTGACGGATCAGCGTGCGACGGCCAACTGGTGTGGGACAAGCCGACGGAGAACACAGCCTCCCGCAACTGGGGCAGTCTTCGGTGCCTGAAGTGCAAAGACCGGGTGACCTCCGATGAACTGCGGCTCACCCGCGACGCGATGCAAGCTGATCCTCCCGACATCCTGTTCACCACCAGTGAGATGCTGAACCAGCAGATGAGCGACGGTTGGTCGCGCCACGTCTTCGGACTGGGCGGAGGCAGCGCGCGAGTACCGGACCTGATCCTGCTGGACGAGATCCACACGTACACGGGAACCAACGGAGCCCAGGTCGCGTACCTGCTGCGCAGGTGGCGCAAACTGCTCGGCAAGCCGGTGACCTGGGTGGGGTTGAGCGCCACGCTCGCCAATGCAGCCACATTCTTCGCCGATCTGTGCGGCCTGCCCGCCGATGCGGTTGAGGACGTCCGCCCGAAACCGGCCGATCTCAAGCCGCAAGGAAGTGAGTACCAACTCCTGCTCCGCGGCGACCCAGCGTCTCAATCCGCGCTACTCTCGACGACGATCCAGAGCCTGATGCTCTTGCGGCGAGTGCTGGAGGACAACGGAGACAGTCTGGGCAAGCCCTTCGGTAGTCGCGTGTTCGCCTTTCTCGAGAACCTCGACTTGGTCAACCGCCTTTACCGGCAACTGCTCAGCGCCGAGGGCCGCAATCCGTTCGGCGAGGTCGAAGGGCCCGGCTTGGCCGCGCTGCGCTTGCTCAAGCATGCGGAAAGCAAGCCCGACGAGATCGATCCGGAAGCCTGGGAGCGGGACGGCCAGCACTGGTGGCTACCCGAGAGCCTGGGTTTCGACGACCGCTCCCTGGTCGTTTCCCGCACCTCCTCGCAAGACACCGGTGTGAGCACAAACGCCGACATCATCGTGGCCACCTCGTCGTTGGAGGTGGGGTACGACGACCCCCGCGTCGGAGCCGTACTGCAGCACAAAGCTCCTCGCGATATCGCCCAGTTCCTGCAGCGGAAGGGTCGAGCAGGCAGACTTCAGTCCCAGCGGCCGTGGACCGTTGTGGTGCTCTCGGACTTCGGACGAGATCGGCTGGCGTTCCAGTCCTACGAAACCATCCTTGACCCCTCCATCCCGGCGAAGAGCCTGCCCCTGGGCAACCAGGCGGTCAGGAAGATGCAGGCTGCAATGTGCCTGGTCGACTGGATCGCCGTCCGCCTGGAATCTGACAAGCGCGGCATGAAGTGGTCGCCTCGCGTCACGCTCAGCAGTCCGCCCAAAAACGACGGGTACGAGCAGTTGGCGAGGGCTCGCTTGGCTGAGATCGCAGCCTTGCTCGATGCGGTGATCGAGGGCGGAGAACCCCAGCGGAGTCTCGTCGACTTCGTGCAGTCCAGCCTGGGACTGACCGACCAAGAAATATGGAGCGTGTGCTGGGAGCATCCCCGGTCGCTGCTCCTGGAAGCCGTACCCACCGCTCGCAGACGGGCAGCGAGCAACTGGACCGCGGTCGACGAGGATCACCACCTCGTCGAAAAGTCGGACACGACCGCGCGGCACCCGCTACCCGAGTACATCCCGTCCAACCTGTTCAGCGACCTCTTGCTGCCAGAGGTCGACGTCGAGCCGCCGGACGACTACGACGAGGCCGCTAGGACGTCACTGCCCGTGGCCATGGGCTTGACCGAACTGGCCCCGGGCAAAGTCACCCTTCGCTGGGCGGTGCGTAAGGTCGGTGGGCTGTGGATTGATGTGCCGCCCGACGGTGTGGTGGACCTGGACGACAAACTGGCACCCGGCGGCGATGTGGTCCACTACGTAACGGTGGACGACAGGCAACTCCCGCTCGTTCGCCCGACCCGTCTGAAGCCCGAGAAGCCCGGCGGCACCATCCTGCCGACCTCCAACGGCAGGCTGCGCTGGCAGCTCCTGATCGACTCGGACGCCGAGGGAACGCCACTCCCGCGCCCGCGTACCGGTCCGCTCGGCGATCTGGTGTCAGAGGTGACTGCGTTCCTCAACGTGGGCCGTGGACCGCTGCGAACGTGGCGATTCGCCCTCGGAGGTACCGCTGAGATCGTGACCCGGAGAACTCGCGAACGGCGGGACTACACGTTCACGCGACAGGGTGAGCCAGCTGCGGTCGGCTTCGCCGCCGCAGTGGACGCCCTGCGCATGACCGTCGTCGTGCCGTCGACCGTCGCGGAGTTCAACCTGCACTTGGACGAAGAACGCCTGCGTCAACTGCGCACCGACCGGTTCACCCACCTCGTCAAGCAGGGCCTTGAGGCGGAAGAGTTAGACCCGTTCGGCGCGATGTGGGTGACCGACGTCGCGCTTTCCGTGGCCGCGGGCAAGATTCTTCACGGCAGTGACGTCGCCGATCTCGTGTCGTCCACGCCTCGCGAGTGGCGGGAACTGGCGGCCGAGGTGGTGGACGGAGTCTTGCTGGCGACCACGCACAGCTCCATCGACGAGACTCCACTGCGGGACGTCGTGCTCGACGCGATCGACCAGCCTCGCTACACCGACGTGCTGCGAAACGCCGTCAGCGCACTCGTCGACGACCCCAGCGAGGAGTGGGCTCCGTGGCTGCGGGCCCGATTCCTCCAAACCGTTGCGGCCGCTTGGCAGTCAGCTGCTCAGCAACTGTGTGCCGACTTCAACGTCGACACGGATGCTGTTGTCGACGTCATCGACGCCGGCGGCCCCACGGCTCACATCGTTCTCTCCGATGCCGTGACGGGCGGTGGCGGGCTCGTCGAAACGCTGACCGAACGGATCGCGGACGACCCCCGTCGGTTCGACTCGCTCGTTGCGGGCGCAGCAGAGCCGTCCGACACGGAGGAGGTCGACTACTCTCTGCGACGGGTGCTGACGCTACTCGCCGATGACCCCGACGTCGCCAACGCCGCAGCGACGTTCAGAGCCGGCCGAGGAGACAGGCTAGCCAGTTGGCAAGCCCTCATCGCGCTCATCTCGGAAAAGGGGGTCGCCAGGAGCCACGCCACGATCTCCGCCCTCGCGACCCGAGTTTTCCGCCCCGGTTCTGTCCAGGAAAGTGACAAACTACTGCGGCTGCTGCTTCGCAAGTGGGACGAGTTCGACGTCCGCGCGCGATTCGCGATCGACCACCGGGCGATTTGCACTTTCCTCGCCGAGGACGAGGAGGTCCTAGCTCTGCTCAAGCGCATCGCGAGCCCGCGCACCAGCACTGAGTGGGAGGTCCAGAAACAGTCGACCCTACTGAGCCTGTTGTGGACGCGAGCCTGCGCACGCCGTCCCGAGACCCTTCGCACGAGCAATCGATTCGTGCTGAACCCACCCGCCACAGAGCGAAGCCTGCTCAGAGACGTCCTGCCAGAGCAGGCGCGTGCGGTCGACGTCGACCAGGCCTGCTGGCGCGAGGACGTCGTGTCGGTGTTGCGGACGTGGGGCAGTGCTCGGATATTCAGTTCCTCTGACAACTCGACTGTGCTGTCGGACGCGATGCGTGGACTGATGGTCACCCCGCTGGAGGTCGACTGGCTGCACGTGCACCCGAAACTCGACTGCGTCCTCCGCGAGAATGGTCGCTTCTCCATTTCGATGAACCTGCAAGAGGCTCCGCAATGAACACCAGACTCATCCACCGCAGAGCGGCTTCACCCACGCGAGACCTCGCCGCCTGCATCGAAGGCATGCTGGCCGCAGAACTGCTGTGCCCGGGCAAGAACATCATGGTCGTCTCACCTTGGATGTCCGACTTCGCAGCACTGGACAACCGGGGTGGCCAGTTCACGGCAATCGAGCAGTCGTGGGTCGCGACGATGGTCCCCTTTTCCGCTGTGCTGCGCTCCTTGCTCGCGCGAGGCGTCGACGTGCGTTTGGCCTGCGGACCTGGCGAGCGAGAGTCCGAACTGGTCGACCGTCTTAGTCAAGGTGCTGCGTTGGACGGCACAACCGATCAACTGGAAACAGTACGCCTGTCACAGAACCGCAAGGTCTTCAGTCATGAGAAGGCGTTGGTGGCTGATTCCTGGGCGATCTACGGATCGATGAACTTGACCAAGAGTGGCGTATCGATGAACGGAGAGTTGATCACCGTGACCACCGACAGCACCATGGTCACCACGGTGTCCACCGAACTACGCGGTCTGTTCGCATGACGGACACCGATCGAACGGCGAGGTGGGAAACGTTCCTGGCGGACTTCTACTCGGCTCCCAACGAGTTGCGCCCATCGGAAAACGCGCGACTGAAGTGGTTCGTGGAACAGGGGCGGGCCGCCTGGATGGCCGAGTCACCTTCGCCCTTCTTCCTCCCCGGACGTAAGGGTCAATGGGACTACTGGTACGCGATCTGCCCGAACCGCGACCAGCGCCTCTGGGTACGCGACTTGGTTCGCGCGCACGCCGGGACATGGATCGATACGGACATCAAGCACGTACCGGCTGAATCGACGACTCCGGCGGACGCAAATGTCCACGCGTTCGTCGGCACCGAGGGAAAGGCCCTCCGCTTCCTGGTTGCCAAAGACAGCAACGCCGTCCGTGAGGTGCAGAACAGCCTTCAGCGGCTGACCCGGGTGCTCGCGACTCGGCCGCACCGCAAGGTGCGGCTGTCTCCTCATCTGGGGACACTGATCGGCGACTTCTGGGATGCCTGCGCAGCAGGCTCAGAAGTATCCGCGCATGAACTGCTGCTGCTCATCGAGCAGGACCACCGACTCTCCAAAGTGAACCGCCTGTTCCAGCGACTGCAGTTTCTGGCGACTTTCGAGCGGTGGGACGAACTGGAGCAACTGGAGCAACTGCCGGACCTACTTCGCCTGGACAGGCCCGTTCTCGCCTCTGACGCGCTCGCTCGACTAGCACTGGCACGATTGACAGCCAACGCCTCGGTCGCGGACTTCGTCAACGCGGCGTCGAAGTTCGGTGCATTGGTGCCGACGGTGACGACCATCCGGTCCGCGGCGGGATCGCAGTTCTACGCTTTCTGGTCCCTGGCCAATGACGAGAGCCCGACGGAAGTCGCCGAACACCTTAGTGACGCGGGTTGGCTAGACCATGCCCTCGCGCACAGCGGCCTGGCCGCACTCTTGACGGCGTCGGACGACAGTCAAGCTACTCAAATCCGCCGAAAGGTAGTCCTCTCCGACGTTACGGCGGCAATGGAGGGAAAGCGATTCGACGCAGCGATCGATCTGATGGCCGAGATGTCGCCCACGGCGGAACTGGCTCCACTGCTGGTCGATGCACTTGTCAAGACGTTCACCCCGAGCGCGATCGCACTTTTCAAGCAATGGCAGCTCAAACTTTCCGGCACACCTGCGGCGGACGCACTGGCGGTCAGGCTAACGAATTCTGCACCGGAAGCAGATATCGCGACGGCCCGGTTCAGTGATGCGCTTGAAGCCGCGTTCTCAGCGACCAGTGCCACACAGCGCACGAAGGCACTTGACGAGTTGCGCGCCCAATCTGTGTCCCGGCTCATGCGCTCAGGGGGACTCCAGGACGTCATCGGCGCCGTGCGCTCGACGAGCGAATCTTTGGATATCAACCTCCTGGGCGAGATGGTCGACCTGCTCCTTGACATCGAACGCAATCTTTTCAGCGCCGCCGGCGACTTGCCGGGCATCCAGGAATTGCGAGTCCTCACAACCGAGACGTGGGCGCTCGGCGATGAGTCAGGCAATCGCCGGCGCGCCATGAGGGTGACGGACCTGGTCAGCCGAACTCTTGCGTGCGGCGTCAACACCGCGACTTATGGCAACATCATCGACAACCTGAACCTCGCTTGGACACCCTTCCTCACGGCCGCAGACTTGCGCTTCAATTTGGAAACGTTAGAGGTGCTGGCGTACCTTCGCCCTGATGATGATCAGTCACTCTCAACTTTCGCCATGGCAGTGCTGAGCCGGGTCGGCCAGCACAACGCACTAAGACTGGACGCCAACTGGCTCGAGGTGGCAATCGCACTCGGGACCGAATTCGGTCTCGACCTGGCGGAACTGTCACCCCCTCCCCCTGCTGACCCAAAGGCGCCCCAGCACCCGCAAGTTCCCACGGGAACGTCGATCGCCATCTACTCCTTGATGGAACAGGCAAACGCTCGCGCGGCGTCCATAATTCAAAAGCGGTATCCGGGCGTGAAAGTTCAGTCGCTCACAGAAAAAGTGGCCACAGATGGTCTGCGAAACGCCGCAAAAACAGCCGACATCTTGATAATTGCTGATAAGGCAGCGGCGCATGCGGCCACAGATGCACTGAAGACCGCCCGCGGGAAGGCACCCCTGGATTATGCGCGCGGGAAAGGCACCGTCTCCTTAGTCGAAGCCACCGAAAGTGCGCTGAGCAGATTCTGCAACTCAATCGCTTCGTGATCACAAGTCGGGCGCCGTGCACGACTGAACGATCTGCCACCACCGCACCACGTGGAACAGCGCTCAGCTAGCTGTTGCGGGTCATGACGTTGTTGTCGGCTGACTGGTGCCTGAGACGAGGGAGGGATCTTTCGGCAGGATCGATGATTAGTTTCAGAAACAAATTTACACACCGTCGCACTCAGGAGCAGAGTCGGCGTCGGGCCGGCGAGTTCGCCGCAACTGTCCCCCTCATCCAGGAGACTCCAGCATGCCGCCGCGCCCCGACCCGTACGACCTTCTTGCCCTGATCACAGCGATTGCCGCCGGCGTCGCTCTATTCATCGCCGGGGCCCGCGCCGCCGATGCCGCCGCCGGAACCTTCGCGCTCCTGATCGCCACCCTCACCATTCTGCTCTGCGTCCAGTTGCACTCCGGCGACCGCCGCGCCGCCCGCGCTCGCCGCTGCCGCGGCGACGTCAACGTCGACCAGGACCTCCGTCTCCGGCGGCGAACACCCCTCCGCCCGGCCGAGCGTGTCCAGCAGCCTTGATCGGCTGGAAGTACCCATTCGGCCGCCAGACCGACATCGTCGAGCGCGGCCAGCACCGCATCGCTGGACATCGTCACGATGAACAACGCGTAGTCGGCAATCAGCCTGGTGCACAGCTCGGGCGACAACGGGTAGATCGCCCACGGCGGCATGATCGGCGAACGTGCCACCATGTCGTCGGTCCGTGCGTACACCAATTGCCCCCTTGCGGAGGATGTGCGCACGCTTAGATCGACCTCGTCGGCAGTGTGACCGGAAAGGCTGTCGAGCCTTACACCGTCTCGATCGGGCAGCCGGTATTGCCTGCCCTGGTGGGGCCTCAGTCCCAGTTGGAGGACCGAGTTGATCGATAGCCCCACGCTGAAGTTCACCACTGACCTGCAGCTTAAGTGGCCCGCCTCCGCGCGAGAAATTTCCACGTCTGCATGCTCAAAGCGGGACTTGAACCCATGGACCCGCGGGATCCCCGGGCACGGCGTGCGCGTCGACGCCGGCGGCGCCACCGTGCCACGGCCACGACCGGCAACCGGGATTCTCAGCTGGAGTCCGGTCTTTCCTGGTCCGCGCTCTAACGTCGCCGCCGCTTGGCGAACCCCGCGAGGAGGCCGATCACGCCAGCCGTCGCAGTCGAGGGAACTCCGGCGAAGTGCACCAGCAGCAACACGACACCGCCGACGGCCGTCAACGCTAGCGTTCCGACGACGATGAGGGCGGCCATTCGACGGGTGCGGGCAGCGTCGTTGATCACGTGCCTGAGTAGGGCGATGCCGGACGCGGACGGCTCGCGATTCATGTCCGATCCCCCATCGTCACCGCATCGGTAGCGGCGGAGCCGACGAGATTGCGCCGCAGAGACCACGCCGAAGCGGCTAGTACTACAGGGCTAGATCTTTGCGTGTCGCTTCGCGATATCGACTGCCGATTGTGCGAGGGTTTGCGTGTGAGCATTCCTTCTGCTGGGCGGGCTGACGTCGCGGGCGGTGCGACTCGGGAAGATCTGGCCGCGTGGGATCACGAGTTTCGGGATGTGTGCGCGCGTCTTGACGGGTTGTTCTACCGGACGGATTCGCGTGCGCATGCCCGGCATTATGTGCGCGGGTTGATCGCTCCACTGGAACGGAAGAACGGCTGGACGATCGCGGAGTATTCCGGGGATCCGGAGCCGAAGGCGCTTCAGCGGTTGTTGAACCTGTGGCCGTGGGATGCCGACGAAGCGCGGGATCTGGTACGCGTGTATGCGATGGATCATTTCGCTGATCCGCGCGGCGTGCTGATCGCGGACCCGACCGGGTTTGCCAAGAAGGGAAACAAATCGGCGGGTGTTCAACGACAGTATTCGGGCACGCTGGGACGGATCGACAACTGTCAGATCGGCGTGTTCCTGGCCTATGTCAACACGGCCGGTGATCGGGTGCTCATCGACCGGGAACTGTATCTGCCCGATGAGTCGTGGTGCGCCGATCCCCGGCGCCGAGCCGAGGCGCGCGTGCCGGAGAAGGTAACGTTCGCTACCCGCCCGAAGCAGGTTCAGGCCATGATCGCGCGGGCAGTGGTGGCCGGGGTGCCGTTCGCGTGGTTCGCCGCGGACGAGGAGTTCGGGCAGAATCCAGGGCTGCGGTCATATCTGGAAGCCGAGGGAATCGCCTATGCGATGGCTGTTGAGGTTCACCCCGAACGGTGGACAGGGGCTTACACAGTTCAGGCAGCCGCTGCCAGCGACCGCTCGTAGGTGTCGGGACTGAGCATCCCGATCG